>CALFNG010000495.1 GCA_937902985.1 uncultured Myxococcales bacterium | reverse complement strand
TCGATGCGCTCTGCTCCGCCGATGGCGAGCCGCTCGTCGAGCTTCCGGTGACGGCCGCGGACGGCACGATTACGCATATGAACATCCGGCTCGGCCGCGAAGATGGGGCGTCGCTCTCGGTCCCGACGCGAGTGTACCGCCTGAATGCCGAACGACCCGACGCACAGAGGACGCGCGAGAACGGTCCCACGCCGGTCTGGTTCGCACGCGCGGTCGCCGCGACGAACGACGCGATGCCACGCACCGCTTACCGGATCGTCCCCTCGGCCGGTACGAACGATTGGCCGGAACTCGAGGCGCGCGTGAATCGGTCGCGCCTCGGTGCGATCGAACATCTGCCGAGCGCGATCACTTGCGACTCAGGCGAGTACGAGGATGACGTCCTCGGCAACGCCGTTCATGCCTTTCTGGCCGCCGACGTCGACGGCCTCGACGCCGAACTACGTCTCGAACGCGCGCGTGAGCTCACTCAAGGCGCGGGCCTCGAGGGCGTCGTCCGCGCGGAGACGCTCCTCGTTGCAGGCGATGCGCTGCGGTCGTGGGTGAGTGCGAGGTGGCCGGACGCTCTCTGGCACCGCGAAATCTCGATCGAGCGGACGATCGCTTCCGAACAAGGAGAACGTCGGGTGAGCGGTGTCCTCGATCTTCTGCTCGAGACACCGACGGCTTACGTGATCATCGATCACAAGACATTTCCCGCGAAGGCCGCGTCCGCCTGGCGGGCGAAGTGTGCGGGGTTCATTCCGCAACTCGCCGCGTATGCGATCCTGCTCGAAGCCGTTGGGGAGAAGAAGGTGGCTGCCGCCTGGGTGCATCTTCCCGTCGGCGGCGGAATGGTCGAGGTGGTGCTGGGAGAGGGAGGTGGGGGGTGACCGGGAGGAGAGCATCGGAGGAAGCGACATCGCCGGCGCGGCGAGCGGCAAGTTTCGTCCCGAGCTTTCCTTGAACGGTTGTAACGTTTCCGGTCTCATGGGGAGACTAGGCGCTTCCGAAACGCCGGCCGGGGTGCTGCTGGCTTTCTTCCGTAGACGTCAGTGGCGTCAAGCCGAGCTCGCGCGTGAGCTTGGAGTGAGCGTCGAAACGGTCACCCGAACGCTCCGCAGTCTCAGCGCCGGGGGTATGCCGCTTCTCCGCGACGACTCGGACAAGCCCCAAGTTTGGTGGCGCGTACCGAAGGATTGGGCTCCGAGCGGCGTACTCTTCGCCGGACCGGACACGCCTGCGCTGTTGCGTACTCTTGCGCGCGCACCCCGCAGCCGCGAGCGCGACGCTCTCCTGGCGCACGCCTCGAAGTCAGCGCGCGTCCTCGATCAATCTTCACGGGTCGAAGCGCCACGACTGACGGAGACCGAGGAGTCATGGCTCTCGGTTGTGGAAGACGCCGCCAGGGGAACGACGCTCGGCATGAGATACACGAGCACCCAACGTGGCGCAGCCGAATGGCGCTACGTCTCCGTGCAGAACGTCGAGGTGGGACCGCCATCGCGATTTCTTGCGGTCTGCCATCGATCGGGAACCATGAAACGGTTCCGAGTCGAAGGGATCGCGTTGGCTCGACTCGATTCGGCCATCCCTTACCGGCAGGTACCGCAGAACGCGGTGGCAGCCTTGCTACGAGAGAGCGTCGACGGCTACCTGGGAGAGGGCTTGCAGGTCGCGTGTGCGTTCTTCGTTCGCGATCCCGAGGCGCGCTGGGTCGCCCGAAACTTGCTCTCGGGAATGCAGATCGATGCCGACGAGGATGTTGCAGGCGGCATTCGGGTGCGCTGCACGACGCCCGCCGTTGTTCGCGTGGCGAGGTTCGTGGTCGGTCTTGGGAGTGCGGCGCGCGTCGAGACCCCGGAGCTCGCACTTCGTGTACGTGAGCTTGCGAGGGGGGCGCTCGAAGCGGGAGGGGAGAGACTCCAGGAGGGTCGAGCGAAGCGCTTGAAGGCCCCCGCGGCGGGAGGGTGAACGGCGGTGCAGTGCCGGCTATCGACGGAAGTCTTTGTGCGTGGGGCATGGGTCTAAGACGGTGGTGTGGCGGACGGTGTGCCCTCATTCTCGGGCGGGTGACGGAGGCCAAAGATGAACGGGACGAGCGGAAGTGCGAGGTATCCCCCACGGCCTGCGGCCTCAGGCGTGAACGCGGGCCAAGGATGAAGGCGACCAGGGGACGCGCTCCGTGTGCAGGCGACCACCGGGGCTCATGGAAATTGAGCTCCGAGGATCAGGCGATCAGCTCTCGACGAAGGCAATGATGAAGAATACGACCTATGCTGAGTGGTTTAGCAAGATCACCGGGGACGTTCCCCACGAGTGGCAGCGCTCCCTCGGGGAGGATGCGCATTGCCGCGAGCGAATGATCCGCATCCCTACCGGCTTCGGCAAGACAGCCGGCGTCGTCCTCGCGTGGCTTCACCACCGCGTCGAACAGCGCAACGAAACATGGCCTCGACGCCTGGTGTTCTGCCTACCGATGCGTGTCCTCGTCGAACAGACCGAACACGCGATAAAAACTTGGCTCGTAAATTCGGATAGGGAGAGCGAAGTCGGCTTGCACGTCCTCATGGGCGGTGTGCGCGCCCAACGCTGGGTCGAACGGCCGGAGCTTACCGAAATGACCGGTCCGTCTACTCGGCCGCTCGTCGAGAGTTGTCTATTTGCCAAGCCGGCGTCGGGTGCGCTCGATACCTTGGCTGGGCAGTTCTTCCCGGCCGGCAACGGTGGAACTAACGCCGGCGCGGGATTCAGTGGCAAGGCCACGGCGAACGAATGGGACTACGTGCTCGCCGTCGAAGGGGCGGTCCTTTTCGCCGGCGCGGCCGCACGCAGGCTCGACGCGTCGACCTCCGGGGCTGCCTTTCCCTTCGCGGTCCGGGTTGACGCGGCTGGCTATGCCTCGGCAGCCGATGCCGATCGCGAAGCGTCGCGATCGGAGGTGTGGCTTCCGCTATGGGCGCAGCCTACCAATCTCTCGAGCGTCCAAGCCCTTCTGGGCGAAGGTCGCATCCGCGTTGATCGCGCTGACGCGAGGCGTACGACGGACGTGGTTCGTGCCATCGCGTCACTTGGCACCAGTCGCGGAATTGGCAGCTTCGAGCGCACGGCATTCTTCACGCGTAACGGCAACATGCACTATTCGGCCCCCTTGGGCCGCTGGGACGTGACGGCGCAGCCGCGCACCGAACTCCTCGACGATATATCTCCGTGGGTGCGAGAGTTCGCCAAGTTCGCCCGCGACAAGCTCGCGCCGAAGGCAATTACGTCGGCTGCCCGTGCAATCGACGAGGCGATTAGATCGG
>CALFNG010000494.1 GCA_937902985.1 uncultured Myxococcales bacterium | reverse complement strand
GGCGAGCCGCGGCCTCCCGACGCGCCTCGGCCGCGCCCAGAGCGCTGGCCGCGGCCTCACGCCGGCGCATCGCCCCGGCGAGCTCGGTCGTGGCTTCTTCGACCTTCTTTTCGCGGAGCGCGACGAGAGGCTCGAGCGGGTATTTCGGCATCGGCGGGCCAAGCATACCGCAGGGTCGGTCGAGGTGAGACCGATCGTCTCATCCCGGGACTCATCCCGGGACTCATCCCAGGAATAGCGCGGCGGGAACGATCGTGAACCGCGAGGCCGATGTCCGTTGCAGGACGACGCGGCGCGGCCAAGATGGAGGAGATGGTGCGCGCGCGAGTGTGTGATCCCACCGGCCCCCGCTGGCTGCGGCGGGTCACGCCCACCATCGCCGCGGTGCTCATCCTCTTCTCGCCGATCGCGCCGCTGGTCGCGGGGCTCCGTGCGACCGGGTTGCTTCTGGGCGCCGCGCTCTTCTTCGCCCGCCGGGTGATCCGCCTGCGCTTCCGCGCACGGGAGGCGGGCGTTCGCGTCCATCCGGGCTCGATCGAGATCGTCGAGGCCGGTCTCCTCGACCAGCCGGTCCACGCGTCCGACGTCGTGGCGGCCTCCACCGCGCGCACGGCGGGCGGGGTGGCGCTCGCAATCGTGCGCCGCGGGTCGACCGACCGCCCCCTCGTCCTCGATTTCGCGAGCGAGGCCGATCTCGACGCCGTTCGTCGGCCGCTCGGGCTGGGCCATTTCGGGTTCGGTGAGGTCGCGTGGCCCACGCGCGTGCGGAGCGTGGCCCTGCAGGGCTCGACGCTCCTCGCGATCGCCTGGTTGGCGATCGCGGTCTGCGCGGCCGCCGACCTCACCCTGGTCGGGCTCACCCTCGGGCTCGTCATCATCCCGATCACCGTGGTGGCGATGCTCGTCGCGTGCCTCGAAGAGCCTCACGGCCCGCGCGTGGCGCTCACGTCGGCCGGCATCCGCTTCACCGAGATGCCCGCATGGATCCCCCCGATTCGCTACGCCGAAGTGCGCGCCGCGAGCGTCGACGACGCCGGGGTCTTGCTGACCACGAACTCCGGCCCCGTCATGGTGCCTATGGGCCGATCGCTGCCCGAAGAGCGCGAGCATCTTGCGGCGCAGGTGCTCTCGGCGGCCGCCCGCGCCCGTGGCGAGGGGCCGCCGCCGCCCGCGCTCCCGAGCCCGCTCGCCCGTCTCGCGCCCCGCAGCGAGAGCGAGCGGGCGTGGCTCGAGCGGGTCGACATGGCCGCCGCGTCGATCGCGACCGCCTCGTCCGCCGACGCTTACCGCGGAAGCGATCTCGATCCGAAGGACCTCTGGACGGCCCTCGAGAACCCGGACGTGCCGGTGCGCGTGCGCGCCGCGGCCGCGCGGGTCCTCGCTCGTGTCGCCCCGGAAGAGGCGAAGACGCGCGTCGCGCAGGTGCTCGCGTGCGATCGCGACGCCGAGGCGCGCGCGCTCATCCGCGGCGTCCTCGAAGACGACGTGGAGATTGCGGCCCGCGGGCTGGAGGTCCTCGCGCTGCCGTCACGCAACCGCTGACGCGCCCCACCCTTCGGGTCCAGTCGAGACCGGGTCCTTCTGCGACGCCGCTGGTTGATCTAGGCCCCGCCGCCAGCCCACTCCTGGAGCGAGCGGACGTGCACGTCGACGTCGTCGCGCGACGCCTCGAGTGCGTCGCACGCGGCCAGCGCGGCCGCGATGGTGGTGAAGTACGGGATGTTCGCGAGGAGCGTCTGACGACGCAGCGAATAGCTGTCGTGCACCTCCTTCGCGCCGATGGTCGTGTTGACCACGATGGCGACCGTGCCGCTTCGAATCGTGTCGACCACGTGGGGTGAGCCCTCGTTCACCTTCTTCACGACCTTCGCGGGGATGCTGGCGCGCGCCAGGGCCGCGGCCGTGCCCTGCGTGGCGAGCACTTCGAAGCCCAGGCCGGCGAGCCTGCGGCCGATCTGGATGGCCGCCGGCTTGTCTTCGTCTTTGACGCTGACGAAGGCGCCGCGGCGAAGCGACCCGGCCGTGGGGAGAGCGAGCTCGATGCCGCTCGCGAGCATCGCCTTGCCGAAGGCGTGCGCGAACGTGTCGGCGATACCCATGACCTCGCCCGTCGAGCGCATCTCGGGGCCGAGGATCGTATCGGCCCCGGGGAACTTCGCGAACGGGAACACGCTCTCCTTGACGCTCGTGTACTTCGGCGGGGGAAGGTCGTGGATCCCGAGCTCGTCGAGCGTCTTGCCGACCATCAGCATGGCGGCGATCTTCGCCAGCGGCCGGCCGGTGGCCTTGGAGACGAACGGCACCGTGCGGCTCGCGCGCGGGTTCACCTCGAGGATGTAGACTTCGCCGCCCTTGACCGCGAACTGCACGTTCATGAGGCCGACAACGCCGAGCTCGAGAGCGAGCATCCGCGACTGCTCCTCGATGCTCGCCACGATCTCGCGGGGCAGCGAGTGCGGCGGCAAGACGCTTGAGCTGTCGCCCGAGTGCACGCCCGCCTCTTCGATGTGCTGCATGACGCCGCCCATCACGCACCGCTTGCCGTCGGACACTACGTCGACGTCGATCTCGATCGCGTCCTTGAGGAACTCGTCGACCAGGATCGTCTGCGTTCCGGCCTCGCGCGCGGCTTCGAACGCGCGCATCACGAAGACGTCGAGCTCGCTCCGGGCGTAGACGATCATCATCGCGCGGCCGCCCAGCACGTAGCTCGGACGCACCAGCACGGGGTACCCGAGGCCCTCGGCGATCTTGACAGCCTCCTCGGGTGAGGTGGCAATACCGCTGCGCGGCCGCTTGAGCGCCAGCTTGGTCAGGAGCTCGTCGAACCGTCCCCGCTCTTCGGCGCGGTCGATGGCGTCGGCGCTCGTGCCCAGGAGCCGCACGCCGCGCTTCTCGAGCGGCACCGCGAGCTTCAGCGGCGTCTGCCCGCCGAACTGCACGATGACCCCCTCGGGCTTCTCTTCGTCGACGATATTGAGCACGTCTTCGAGCGTCAGCGGCTCGAAGTACAGGCGGTCGGAGGTGTCGTAGTCGGTCGAGACGGTCTCCGGGTTGCAGTTGACCATCACGGTCTCGAAGCCCGCCTCGCGCAGGGCCATGACGGCGTGAACGCAGCAGTAGTCGAACTCGATCCCCTGCCCGATGCGGTTCGGGCCGCCGCCGAGAATGACCACCTTGCGCCGCTTCGGATCGGGCGCGGACTCGCTCTCCGTCTCGTACGTCGAGTAGAGGTACGGCGTCAGCGCCACGAATTCGGCCGCGCAGGTGTCGACGCGCGCGTAGACGGCGCGGGTGCCCTGCGAGAGGCGCAGCTTTCGGACCGCGTCTTCGTTGCTCGACGTCAGGGTCGCGATCTGTCGGTCGCTGAAGCCGAGACGCTTGGCGGCACGGATCTGGTTGGGCCCCGTTTCACCGCGCTTCAGCTGCTCTTCGGTCGTCAGGAGGCGACGGAACTGCGCGAGGAACCAGGGGTCGATGGCCGTCAGGGCGTGGAGCTCGACCTCGGTGAGGCCCGCGCGCATGGCGTCGACCAGGTAAAAGAGGCGGTCCGCAGTTGGCGTCGCCACGAGCTTCTCGAGCGCGCGCCGGGTCTCGTCGTCGGTCGCCGGCGGCAGCGTCTTCGGCGTCTCGAAGTCGGGCGCTTCCATCGAGAGGTCGCGCTTTCGCTTCGGCTCGGCCAGCGCGCGGTAGTCGACGCGGCCGAAGAGCGAGACGAGGCCGTCTTTGCCCGTCTCGAGCGAGCGCGCCGCCTTCTGGAGGGCCTCGCAGAAGGTGCGGCCGATGCTCATCGACTCGCCGACGCTCTTCATCTGGGTGCCGAGCGTCTCGTCGGCGCCGGGGAACTTCTCGAACGCGAACCGCGGCCACTTGACGACCACGTAGTCAATCACGGGCTCGAACGCGGCCGACGTGCGCGTGATGTCGTTCTTGAGCTCGTCGAGCGTGTACCCGACCGCGAGCTTCGCCGCGATCTTGGCGATGGGATAGCCGGTCGCCTTGCTGGCGAGCGCCGAGCTGCGGGATACGCGCGGGTTCATCTCGATGACGTGGAACTTCCCGGACTTGGAGTCGACCGAGAACTGCACGTTCGCGCCGCCGGTCTCGACGCCGATCTCGGTCATGACCGCCCGCGCCGCGTCACGCAAGCGCTGGTATTCCCGGTCGGTCAGCGTCATCGCGGGCGCGACGGTGATGGAGTCGCCGGTGTGGACGCCCATCGGGTCGATGTTCTCGATCGAGCACACGACGATGAAGTTGTCGGCCCGGTCTCGCATGACCTCGAGCTCGAACTCTTTCCATCCGAGGACGCTCTCTTCGATGAGGCACTCGTGCGTCGGCGACTGCGCCAGCGCCCACGCGACCTTCTCGTCGAACTCGCCCTGGGTGTACGCGATGCCGCCCCCGGAGCCCCCCATGGTGAAGCTCGGCCGCAAGATGGCCGGGAACCCGGTCTTCTTGACGATCTCGCGCGCCTCCTCGACGGAATGCGCCGCCCCGGACTGCGGGCACGACAGCCCGATCTTCTCCATCGCCGCCTTGAAGAGCGCCCGGTCTTCGGCCTTGTCGATCGAGTCGGGTCGGGCCCCGAGCATCTCGACGCCGTACCTGTCGAGGACCCCCTCCTTCATGAGCCGCATCGCGAGGTTCAGGCCCGTCTGTCCCCCGAGGGTCGGAAGGATTGCCTGGGGACGCTCGCGCTCGATGATCGCCGCGACGGTCCGCCACTCGAGCGGCTCGACGTACGTCCGGGCAGCGAGCTCCGGATCGGTCATGATGGTCGCCGGGTTCGAGTTGACCAGGATGACGTCGTACCCCTCTTCGCGCAGCGATTTTGCGCCCTGGGTCCCGGAGTAGTCGAACTCGCAGGCCTGCCCGATGACGATGGGGCCGGCGCCGATGAGGAGGATGCGCTGGAGGTCAGTGCGGCGCGGCATGCTGGGGGGGCGAATTAGCAGGACGGGCGACGGAGGGGTAGGGGAAGCGGGCAGACGGCCCAACCCCGTCCGCGAGTGACGCCACGGCTTCTCGGGCTGCCGATGCCTGACGCCCGGCGCGACGCCCACACCCTGGAGCGCAGAGCTTCTGCGGATCGATCGATCCGAGCCCCTTCGTCGATACCGACGGCTCGGCGTACCTGGTCTGGAAGAGCGACGAGAACGCGTCCGCCTGCGCCCGCCCGCCGCGGCTCTGGGGCGCGGCGCTGAGCAGCGACGGTAGGATCGGCAGGGCCTTGCGGCGCCAACGCGATGACGGCGGCCGGTTGACGGCGCCGTCAGACACTCCCCGCGACGTGGCGTTCTACGAGCTCTCCTCCTCGATTTCATTGACAAGGCCGCCACGCTCCGACCGGCACGGACTCTGCACCGACCCGGTCCGCTGCATTGCACACATCGGTCTGGATGACGACCTCGACGATGGTTGTCAACGCGAGTTCTGCTCCCACGGATTTGACGGCACACACGCCGCGAATCGCCATTGCGGCCGGCGGAGGGCGCCCCATGGTAGTACTCAAGTACGACTCGACCTTTTCGAAACCGAACACCTGCTTTCTCCTCGCCGATGGGCGCACGCTACGGTGCCGCATCACCGACGAGATGACGAAAGAAGTCGTCGAGAACTTTCCGGTCCAGTGCCAGGAGCCCTGCTCGGGCGCCCTGCACCTGCGGCCGATGACGTCCGACATGGACCACTGGAGCCTGGACGGCCCCGCCGCCCGCAACGACGCTGCGTGGGTCCAGTTGGAGATCACGGGGGTGCCCGGGTGGGTCGCCGACGCGTTGAAAATGCTGTGAGAGGAAAATCCGCAATGTCCGAACCGAAGCGTCACGACAGTCGCACCACCACGGTCCGCATCAACTCGGACGAGATCCGGCGCATCCTCAAGGAGTCCGAGCATCCTCCGGTCCAGCCCGTGCCGTTGAGGAATCCGTCCGACCCGCCGCGCGTCACCTGGTGAAGGAACCCGTCCGGCGCGCCATCGTCCCTCGCCAACGCGCCGGCGACCGGCGTCACGCGATCTCGCGGCGAATGACTCGCGTCGTCGTGACGCTTCTGAAGATCGCCACGCAGACGAAGACAGGGCACGGAGCCCGCCGACCGGGCGCCAGGTTCGTTTCGCACCGGCCCCGAAAGGCATTGTTTCGCGGGCGCGCGCGCAGCCCAGCCGTAACGCCGGGGCAGGAGCCAGGCGCGGGTACGCGGTGCGGTCGGGCCCCTTCAAAGACGCGACCTCCGTGTGTGCGGTGATCTCTTTCGTTGTGTCCGGTGATCTCTTTCGCTCGCCGGCGCCCACGGACCAGATAATATGGTCCTCCGTACACTCCAGACCGTCCACGGCCACCGAGGCCGGGTGCTCGCCTCCTGCGCGCTCAGCCTGGCCGCGGCTTGCAGCTCGTCCTCGTCGGGCACCAACGCAGGCTCGCCGGGCGATTCCGGCGCTCCTGCTAGCAGCGGTGGCGCGGCCCCTGTCGATGGCGGGCTCACTGTGAACAGCGACGCGGATCCCGGCTCAGACCCCGAGATCGCCGGAAGCTACACGATCACCAGCGATATGTTCTCGGTCCCGTCGAACGGCGAAGTCTTCAAATGCCAGTCGTTCGCGAACCCCTTCAAGGGCCAGCAGGTCGACATCAAGACGTGGGAGGCCAACATGAGCGTCGGCTCCCACCACATGTTCGTGTTCTATCAAAACAACGCGACCGACACCGGAATCTCCGATTGCAGCGGCCTTCAGATCCAGCCGTTCACGTTCGTCGCCCAGGGGCCGCACGTGTACCAGACGTACCCGGAAGGCGTCGGCGCGACGATCCCGACGTCGATGGGCTTCATGGTCAACGTTCACTTCATCAACTCAGGCGCGACGACCTTGAACGCCCAGGTCAAGGTGACGATGTACGTGACCAAGGCGGGCGTCGTGAAGCAGCACGCCGGGATCGTCTTCGTGAACAACATCGCGCTCATCGAACCGGCCGACGGGCAGCCCCACACGTTCTCGAAGACGTGCGCCATCGGCAACCCCACGCCCATCACGATCGTCGCTTCGAACAGCCACATGCACAAGACGGCGACCCACTTCACAGCGACGATGAACGGAATGCAGCTCTACGACACGACCGCGTGGTCTGATCCGCCCATGGAGCCACCGCCCGGCGGACCGATGCAGCTCCCGACCGGCGCGTCCGAGACGTTCTCGTGCACCTACGCGCCCACGGGAACCTTGCTGTCCTTCGGGGAGTCCGTCAACAACATCATGTGCATCGGGCAGGCGGTCTTCTATCCGACGCAGAACATCTCGAGCCCGTTCCTCGGCTGCAACTTCTGAGCGTCTGGGCTCGCTCGCCGATCGGCCGACGCATACGGCAACGCTGCGCGTGAAGGGCGCTCGAGGCGAGACCCTCGTTCACCTCTCGTACAGGACGCCTCGAGCACGGTGCCCGTGACGCTCGGTTCAGGTCGAGGGCGGGGTCACGTCTTCGACCTGCAATTCAACATCCACTGGACGCCAAATGGGTCGGTGACTTTGCCGTAGTAGTCACCCCAGGGCTGCACGCCCAGCGGCGTGGTGATCCGGCCGCCCTCAGCCAGGCATCGAAACAGATGCTCCGTCTCGCGTCGGTCGTCGAGCACGAACATCATGGCGAAACCCTCGCATCGGCTCCGCGTCGTCGTTGTCCGAGGCGAAGAAGTCGACCCCCGGCCCCGTGAACTGAGCGTGCATGATCTTCCCGCGCATCGACTCCATTCGCACCGGCATTCCGTTATCGCCATGCCGAACCATCGTCGCGACGCTTCCGAAGCCGCACGTCGTGTAAAAGCGCAGAGCCGTTTCGCAATTCGCCGTGAAGAATAAATAATTGGAAAGTTTCATCTTCGTCCTCCGGCCTCTCGGCCCTTCCTAGAGAGGGCTCCTCGACTCATGGCACGTCTTCGGTCAGCGTGAAGTTTCCGCCGCGATCGTCGCACTGGTACGCGCCGCCGAGCGCCGTCTTCAGGCACGCGCACGTCGGAGCGGGCAGGCAGCTAGCTGGCAGGGCGAGGCACGAGGGCGCGTGAATCCCGGGAGCCGCGCCGCCGTTCACGATCCTGCATGCCTGGGTCCGCCCGTCGCAGCTGATCGGCGAGCCATCGCCCGAATCGCACGTGAAGACGCCCGCCTCGCTGGTGGCGGCGTCGCTGGTGGTGGCGTCGCTGGTGGTGGCGTCGCTCGGGGACCCCGCGTCGGCGTTCGGGCCGCTGTCAGGACAGACGACCGGAGGGCACTCGCTCACTCCGTTCACGCAAACCGACTGGCCGAGGAGGCACCCGACCGGGATCTTGGGCTCGTTGCAGGCCCCGCTCGGCCGACAGGTGCCGTTCGCGCCGGCCTCCATTGCGTCCGGGCAGATGACTAGCACCTGAATCGCGGGCCCACCGACCCGTCGGGGTCAATTCGTATGATTTCGTGTCACTTCTGGCGATGCCGTCAATTTACGTTCAGCGGCACGGTAAGCGACTGTCTGAGCGAAATGCGGCGCCGGGGTCTAGGCGAAGCGGATGTCGTCGCCGAAGAGGTCTCCGCGTCGACCTCGCACCTTCCCCCTTCGACGGCGCCGGCGCGTGTTCCGTCAACGCTCGGCCGCCCGCACCCTCGCGACCTCTTGCGCCAGGATTCGCCTGACGATCGCGATGGCGCAGGCGTACGTGCTGTCGACCCCGAAGTAGCTGAGGCTCTTCGACAGGAGGGACTGCCTGCGCGAGTACGGAGTGTCGGACGCGTAGTGCAGAAAGCCGAGATCGAAGGGCGTCTTGTCGCTCAGGTGGACGATCTCGTCGAGCGGCAGCGCGTGCGGGTAGATGAGCTCGTAGACCGCCCCGAGGAAGGGCCCGAGCTCCATCTCGAGCACGGTGTAGCCGCCGCGGTAAAAGGCGGTCATGTACCGGCGATTCTGCAAGAACGCGCTCCGTACGGTCAGCGCGGCTTGGTTGTCGAAGACGCTGCCGTGTTGCAGCCACGGCGCCACGTCGGCGGCGCCGAGAGCGTTCTTGAAGAGGAACGTATTTCGCGAGTGCTCGTCGTAGCAACTCCCCGATAGAGACACGTCGCCGACGCGGCCGTTCAGCGTGGCCGCCTTGCCCATCACGTACACACCGCGAAGCTCGCCGATGCCTTGTCCCAGCCGGGAGAGCAGGTAGTACGCCGCCATTCCGAGCGGGTAGTCGATGTTCAAGATCACCGCGTCGCTCGCGCGGAGCTTCTCGATGCCGGGGACGCGCAGGCGGGGATCGATTCGCCCGGTGTCGACGCGCCCGAGCTCGACGATCTGCGCGTCGACGTACACGTTGCCGGGCACGGCCAGGTTCGAAAGGCCGCCGCGCTGCTCGAAGGCGCGAACCGCGTGCAGGCGCTCGCCGGTGGGATCCGCGCCGATCCACCCACGAAGGAGGTAATTGAGGAGCGCCGCGAATCGGATCTCGTCACCGTCTGCGATCGCCCGATCGAGCTCCGGGGAGAGCCCTTCGGGGTTCGTGCCGCGCGTCCAGTCGACGATCTCGTCGCGGTGCTCGCGCGCGAAACCGCCGACGAGGTTGGCGATGGCGTGGGTGTTCGACGACACGAAGTACACCGGTCGGCGCGAGCCGCCGGAGCCCAGGTAAGCGGGCTCGACGCCGCTCCACCAGCGCTGCGCCGCCCGCTGATACTGCGAGTGCGATGCGGCGAGCATCCGGATCTTGAGGTCGAGGGGCGCCGCCGCCACGGCGCGAATGGCCTCGTCGAAGCGACTGCCGAACGCCTCGGCGAGCTTGGCGGCGCCGGCGTCGTCGAGGCCCAGGGCCTGAGCCACGGAGGCTCCAGGCCCGTCGGGCGGGAGCGACCGGAGGCGCGCGTGCATCTTGTTCCACTCGATCTGGTACGCCGTCACGATGGGAACGAGATCGTCGATGTCGCTCGCGCTCGCGATGAAGACGCCGAGCGTTCCGCTCCCGTCCCAGCGCAGCGGCCGGCGTCGCCCCCGGGTCTTCACGACCTCCCAGGTTCGAACGTCGAGCCCGGCTGCTTCGAAGAGCTCGTGGGACTGCCCGAGCACGATCCGCCGGACGTCGGGCATCTCGAGGGGCAGGCGGCCAGCGGCATACGCGAAGGCGCTGACGTCAGGGTCGCTGGCGAGCGCGCCGTCGTGGAGCGAAGAAGCGCTGTAGGAGTGCACCTCTTCGAAGGCGCGCACGTCGACGTAGCCGCTCGAACGGAGCAGCGACGTGTACGTGCGAACGTAGAGATCGATCTCGTCGGCAGGTGCGACTGGCGGCTGACGCTCCATGGCCCGCCTCTAGAAGTACCTCGGCGGGCGGGTGAACATGCTCCTCTTCGCCGACGTGATGCTCCCCGATCGCCGAGGCCCTGAAGTGGCGGCGGCGCTGGCATCGTCCCGCCCGGAGACGAAAGTGCTCTACGCGTCCGGTTACACCGAGGACGATGTGGTCACCGGCGGCGTGGTGGCAGCGAGCGTTCGTCTCTTGCACAAGCCCTTCACGATGACCGAGCTCGCGTCCGCCGTGCGGCAGGCTCTCGACGCGGCGCACCCGACGACCTCCGAGGCTCCGGCCACGGCGCCTCCTCAATAGACAGAAGAACGGCGGGGGCGGCAGGCGGGTACGGGGTCGTCTTTCGGCGCGCTGGGGGTCCCGCATGGGTCCAGCGCAAGCAGCAAAAAAACGCACTCAGGGGAGCATCGCGCGCAGCGCGTTGCGTGATCCCGGGGGCTCGCTCGTCATAGTCTCCGGAGCCGGTCGCTCCATTGCAAGAGCGTCCTGGGAGCGTCCTGGGAGCGTCCTGGGAGCGTCCTGGGGGTCCGGAGACCCCGATCCGGCGCTGAACGCGCGAGCCGCAATGCCTCTCGATGAGCTGACGACACGGGAAGGAAACATTTGCTATTCTGCCGACGTGCGTCCGTTGCCTGATCCGTCCTGCCCGTCGACCGCCGACCAATTGCTGCTGCATGGCGCGAACGCGGTCTGCGGGGTGCCCGAGGTCGCCGAGGGCGCGAGCTTTCGCACGAAGGCGGCGCTCGGGCTGAGCGTCGCGCTCGGGCTCGCCTTCGGGTGGGCGTTGATCCAGCGGCGAGGCGTGTCGCCGACTCGCCTGGCGGTCCTGCTCGTGGCGGCGGTGCTCATCGCGACGCCGGGCTTGCGCGCCGTCTGGCTCGAACGCGCCGACGCGCCCCTCCACGGCGACGCCTCGGCAAAGAAGGTCACGACGCTCATGGGCGCCATCGACGCGTTCGCCTCGGCGCGCAACGACTGCTTGCAGGAAGTGCGCAACGACTGCCTCGCATGCCAGCCGCTCGTGCGGTTTGCGCTCCCCGTGCGAACCACGTGCGCGCACCCGCGCGGGCGCATCGAGCTCCGACCGGACGCGCTGTCGAGCGGCTGCGTCGTTCACGGCGACACGCTCGAGTGCGGAAGCTCGGCGCTCTGATGCTCCCGATCTGGCTCGCCATCCTCCCTCTGGCCCTCTTCATCGCGAGCGGCGCGGTGCTCGATCGCGTCCTGGCGCTCGACCTCGGTACGGCGGAGAGCACCGGAGGGGACGCAGGCAAGTGGGTACGCTGGGCGATGTGCGGGCTGGTCGCCTGCTTCGCCGCGGCGCTGCACCCCGCCGTGCTCGCCGCGCTGATCGCCCTCGCGCTCGTCGGCCGCCTCGCGAAGCGCGGTCGGGTAGCCCCGGCGAGCGTCGTCGAACGGGCCGAGGATCGGCGCGTGGGCGTCGCGTTCGGAGTGGCCGCCGCGGTCCTGGCGCTGGTCGTCATCTGCCGGCCGGCGGCGCTCGTCTACTGGGACAGCTTCGTCTGGCTCGCGAAGGGGCGCATCGAGTCCGCCGGCTGGGGGGCCTTGCGCGCCGCGTCCCTCGATCGCTCGGCCGACGTGATCCCGAGCGGATACCCCATGTTCTGGCCGCTGGCGTCTTCGTGGCTGTCGATGGGAGGCCGCTCGATGGAGGCGCTCGCCGCCGGAGCCGCCGCGATGACGCTCGTCACGCTGATGCTCTTTCTCGACGCCGTCGCGAGCGCGTTCGGCGATCGCGGTCCCGCGCGCGACGGGCGGGGCGACCGGCCGCGCTGGGCTCCGCTCGCGCTCGTCCTGGTGGGGATCACGCCTCTCGTCTTCGTTCACCTGCGGTCGGCCTACGCCGATCTGCCTGTGGGTCTGCTCGCGGCGACGTGCACGCTGCGCCTGTCGCGCTGCATCGAGCGGCCCGACGGGCGGTCGGGCGATCTCGCGATCGCATCGATGGCCGCCGTGGCCCTCGCCGGCCTCAAAGACGAGGGCATGGCGCACGTCGCAGCCCTGGCCATCGCGGTCATTGTCCTGCAGCTCCGGTCGCGAGAGCGCCTTCCCCTCTCTCCTGCGATGGTCGTCATGGCGGCCGCGGCGATCCCTTTCAACGGCTGGCGCATGATCCTCCGCGCGCACAACGTCATCGACGCCGATCATCGGCCGAGCGCGCCCGATTTCGCAGCGGCCGGGGCGGTCGGGCGGTCGGTGCTCCAGCACCTCGCCGACACGCGGAGCTGGGGCGCGCTGTGGCCCATCGCGTTCGCGTGCGCCGCGCTCGTGCTCGGGAGAGGCAAGACCTTCCGGTCCGGTTCGCGGTTCGCGGCGCGCGCGTTCCTGGCCGAGGGCGGCGTCCTGTTCGCGGCGCTCCTCTTCGGTCCGGACCGCGTGCGCGTGTTCGCGTTCGAGGGGACGCTCATCAATCGATTGCTCATCCAGCTCGCGCCGCCCGCGGGCGTGCTCATGACGCTCGCCCTCGCCGACGCGGCAGAAGCCTGGCAAGCGGTGCAGGCGGTGCGCCGCGCCGCGCCGATCCCGATGGAGCTCGCCGCGCCGCCCGCTCCCCACGTCGCGCTGACCCGGTCGCCGGAATAGTCGGAGCCGCGGCTATCGCGGGGAGAGAGCGCGCGCGGCGACGATGCTGCCGTCCCATTCGATGCGCCAGATCGCGCCGTTCGCGATGGGCGCCGGCTGCGTTCCGGTCGCGATACGAACGGCCGACCGCAGCGCCCCGCCGTGGGTGACGAGCAGCACCGGCGCGTCGACGCGGCCAAGGCGCTCTGCCGCGCGACCGATGGCGGCCGTCACGCGCGCCGCGACGGTCTCGGGCGATTCGACGCCGCTGGCCGGCCGCTGCTCTTCGATCCAGGCGCGCCACGCCTCTGGGTGAAGGCGCTCGCACTCGGCGCGCGTCAGGCCCTCGAACACGCCGAACATGCGCTCGCGGAGATCGGCGTCGACGTACGCGACGGCGATGCCCAGCGAGGCGCCGATGATCTGCGCCGTCTCGTGCGCTCGCGCGAGGTCGCTCGAGACGATCGCGGGCACCCCTTCGCCGCGCAGCGCCTCGGCGACGGCGCGGGCCTGCGCGCGCCCGTTGTCGTTGAGAGGAATGTCGGTGTGTCCTTGCCAGCGTCCAGCCAGGTTCCAGTCGGTCTCGCCGTGACGAGTCATGTAGACGAGGCGGCGGGCCATGTACGGAGAAGTGTAGTCGGGATGCAGCGGGGGCGTGGCCGACTCCCGCTCGTCGCGCGGCCGCGGAGCGCTCGACGCGGGCACGAGACTCGAAGCCGCATCCGTCGACGACGCGACCGGCAACGACGCGCTCGACGGGGGAGCCCCGCTCTCGCCCGGCGACGCGAGCTCGGGCGCGACGGTGATGACGACCGCGCTCGAAGCAGAGATCCGGCGCGTGACGGGCTGGTAGCGGGCGCGGCGCGAGTCGCAGGCGCGGGCGCGAGCGAAGCGTGTCCCAAAAGTTGGCCTCCGGGGGCCGCGCTTCTTAGCGTGGCGGCCAATGAGCGAAGCCGGCAGAGGCCTTTCGTCGGCCGTCGCGCTGCCCCTTCCGCGGATGCACGGCCGGCGCATGCTCCTCAAGCTCGCGGCGCGCGGCGGGATGGGCGACGTGTATCTCGCCGCGACGACGGGGATCGAGGGCGCCGAGAGGCCCTGCATCGTCAAGACGGTCCGACGCGATCACATGCACGACGGGTCGTTCCTGGCGCGGTTCCTCGACGAAGCGCGCGTCCAGTCGCAGCTTCAGCACCCGGGGGTGGCTCAGGTCCTCGAGGCGGACACCGACGAGCAAGGCGAGCCTTACACGGCCGTGGAGTACGTCGAGGGACGGTCGCTCAGCGATCTGCGACAACGCGCCATCCAGATGGGCGTGCGGATCGCGTGGGCGGACGCGCTCGCCGTTGCCATCGAAGTGGCGCAGGCGCTCGCGCACGTGCACGACCGAGCCGGGGTCGACGGCTCGCCGCTCGGCATCGTGCACCGCGACCTCTCCCCGCAGAACGTGATGGTGAGCTACGCGGGAGAGGTCAAGCTCATCGACTTCGGCACCGCGCGGGGTCTCAACCGGAAGTGCCGCACCGTCGCCGGCGTGGTCTTCGCCAAGCCCGGCTACGTGGCCCCCGAAGTGGCACGCCAGCAGGTCGGCGACGGGCGCATCGATCTCTTCGCCCTGGGCATCATGCTCTGGGAGCTCTGCGCGGGGCGACGCTTCCTCTCCGGCGACCCCCAGAGGCACCTCGACGAGACCGCGGCGGGCAACGTGCGGGTGCCCGGCGTCGCTGCGGCGTGCGGCGCCCCGCCCGAGCTCGACGCGGTCATCGCGAAGCTGACGAAGGACGACCCGGACGAGCGATTCGAGCGCGCGGGCCTCGCCGCGGCGGACCTCGTGAAGCTCATCGCGTCGGCTCCCGCCGTCGAAGGGCACGAACGCGGCATTCGCCCGCGCATCGTCGCGATGATGCGCAAGCTCTGGCCGCACGAGCCCGCCCGGTCGCGCACCGAGTTCGCGCGGCTCCTGCACGAAGCTCGCGAAGCGCTGGGCGACCACCGCGCGGTCACGCCGGCCGCCGGCCCCGTGAGCGAAGCGATCGCCACGCGGATGGTCCCCACCGACGCCTCCCAGCTCGCGGGGACCTCGTACCGCCTTTGTCGCAAGCTCGGCGAAGGGGCCAGCGGCGCCGTCTTCGAAGCGGAGCACATGGAGCTCGGTCGCAAGCTCGCCGTGAAGATCCTCGGCCCGGAGCACGCCGCGTCGCCCGGCGCCCTCGAGCGCTTCCGGCACGAAGCCCGCACCGTCGCCAACCTCTCGCACCCGAACATCGTGCAGCTCTACGACTTCGGAAAGTCCCTCGACGGACGCGCGTTCCTCGCGATGGAGCTCTGCGCCGGCCAGACACTCGACGCACGGCTCCGAGAGGGCGCGCTCGATTGGCGCGAAGCGGTGCGCATCGCCATCGAGGCGGCCCGGGCGCTCGAGGCGGCCCACGCCGCGGGCCTGGTGCACCGCGACCTCAAGCCGCAGAACTTGATGCTGACGTCGCGGCCCGCGGGCGTTGCCTCGGAGGACATCGCCTGGTCACGCGAGGGCAGCGTCAAGCTGCTCGACTTCGGCATCGCGACCGCGCTCGCCGCCGACGCGCGCCCGGCGACCGAGCGGGAGCGATCGCACCGAGGCTTCGCGATCTTCGGCACGCCCGAGTACATGGCGCCCGAGCAGGTCGCCGGCGACGCGGTCGACGGACGCGCCGACGTCTACGCGCTCGGGTGCGTTCTCTACGAAATGCTGACCGGGCTCGTCGCGTTCGAAGGCACGTCGAGCGTTCTCGTGATGGGCAAGCACCTTCACGAGACGCCGCTGCCGCCGCGCGCGCGCGCCCCCCGACGGTCGATCCCCCGGGCGGTCGAGGCCGTGGTCGTTCGCGCCATGGAAAAGAAGCCGCCGGCGCGCTTTGCGTCGGCGAGCGCGATGCGCGCGGCGCTCGAGGAGGCCCGCGACGCTCCCCTGCGACAGCGGGAGCGCGCCCGGCGAGTCGCGAGCGCGGTCGCCCTGGGGGCCGCTCTCGTGACGGCCGCGGCTGGATCGGCTCGGTGGGCGCGCGCCCACGCCCCGGCGCTCGATCCCTCGCCGATCGCGCTGGCCGCGCCGGCTTCGCCTTCGGCGCCCTCTGCGATCGCTGCAGCGACCGCGCCGGAGCGCCCTCTTCCGAGACTCGCGGTCGCGGCCGGGGTGGCGTCGCCGCCGCCGGCCACGCCGATCTCACTCCGCGACGCTCGGGCGTTCGCGCACGCACGCCCCAGCAGCCCGCGTGCGCTCGACGCGTGGGCTCGGGCCGCGCTCCGCGCCGGCGAGCTTCACGAAGCCTACCGCGCGACGAGCTCGTGGGCGCTTCACGATGGCACCGTCGAGCCCCGGCTGCTCATGGCCGACGTCCTCGACGCGAGCGGGCGACGGCCAGAAGCGGTGGCCCTGCTCACGGAGTGGCTCGAGTCCCACCCCGACGCCACCGACGTACAGGCGGCGTTGACGCGGCTGTCCACTGAGACCATCGCGCGACGCTGAACATCGTAATGCGACGGCATCAGGACGTCGACGGTTGGGACCCGCCAGCCGGGGCTTGCTCTTGCTAGGATCGGCGAATGGCCCCTGCGAACGCCGATCAGGTCACGTGCTGGAACGGCCCCACGGGCGAACGCTGGGCGCGCGAGCAAGCCGCGATCGACCGCGCGTTCGCGGCACTGACGGCGCGCCTCCTGGCGTTCGCCGCGCTGAAGCCCGGAGAGCACGTCCTCGACGTCGGTTGCGGCTGCGGCGTCACGACGCTCGCGGCGGTCGACGCCGTCGGACCCACCGGCGCCGTCCTCGGCATCGACGTCTCGGCCCCGATGCTCGCGCGTGCGCGAGACCGCTCCGCGGGACGTCCGAACATCGCGTACGTCGAGGGAGACGCGTCGACGCGCGTGTTCGAGGCCACCTGCGAGGTCGTTCTCTCTCGCCTGGGGGTGATGTTCTTTCGCGACCCCGTGGCGGCCTTCGCGAACCTTCGCACGGCTCTTGGCCCGGGCGGCCGCGTCGCCTTCCTCTGCTGGCGCCCGGCGGCGGACAACGAATGGGTGCGCCTCCCGTACGACGCCGCGGCGCAGCACCTGCCCGCCGAGCCGGCGGCGGCTCCCGACGAACCCGGCCCGTTCGCCTTTGGCGACCGGGCTCGCGTCGAAGGGATCCTCGCCGGCGCCGGATTTACGAGCGTCGCCGTCACCCCGCTCGACGCGGAGATCGTCCTTTCGGAGGAAGGCCTCGACGCGGCCGTTCAGTTCGTGATGACCGTGGGCCCGACCTCTCACTTGTTCAGGGAGTCCACGGACGACGCGACGGCTCGCGCGCGCCGCGCGCTGCAAGCCGCTCTGCGGCCCCGGCTTCGCGGCGAGCGCCTCACCCTCGCTGGCGCGACATGGCTCGTGCGCGCGCAGACGAACTCGTAGCCGCTCGCGCGCGTCGAGAGGCCGCGCTTCCCGCTGCCGCCGGTCGGGTGATGACGGCGCGAGCGCGCCGCGCCGCGTCCCGGATCTCCTCGGACCTGATCTCTCCGTGCTCGGCCTCGTACGCTGCGACGAACGCTCCGAGCGCTTCCAGGCGACGGTCTTGCTCGAGCTTGAGACGAAGGGCGTCATTGACCCAGGCGCTGACGCTGTCGAAAGTCCCCCGCAAGACGGCCGCCTCGGCGGCCGCGATGAGATCGGCGTCGACCGATGCCGAGAGGCGCTGCTTCGGGATCATACATTCATACTACGCCAGTCTTTCTGGCCTGCGCGACCGCCGCGAAAAACGGCGCCTTCCTCTCAGAGCACGACGATCGCGTCTTCTGAGAGGCGCGCGGGCTCACGGGCAGATACTGTCGGTCGCGGGTGAGAATTGATCGTGGCGACGTGTTCTGGATAGGGCCCGATGACTCGCGAGGGCCGGCCCCGAGCTACTCCCATCCCCACGTGGTGGTCCAAGACGACGTCTTCAACCACTCGCGCATCACGACCGTGGTCGTGTGCGCGCTGACGACGAACTTGCACCGGGCGACCGAGCCCGGGAACGTCCTGCTCGACGAGGGCGAGGGGAACCTTCCCGAGCAGAGCGTCGTGGTCGTGTCGCAGATCGCTTCAGTCGACAAGGCGCGCCTTGGGGAACGGATCGGGTCGCTGTCCGACGCGCGGGTGGAGCAGATCCTGGCGGGGCTGCGGTTCCAGCAGGTGTCCTTCTTCAGGCGGTAGCGCGGGGGACCTTCTCGACGGCCGCGGAAGTGGCCATGAGGATCGCCTCTTCAACCACGGCTTCACGGGCCGGTTCTCCTGATGCTGCGCGACGCCCCCGTCGAGGGCCTCGGCCTCGGCGTTCTTGAGGTGCGTTCGCCGGTACCACGAATGTTCGGATCGCGAACGTCACGTGGCCGACGAAGTCTTTGCTCGGATCCCCCGGCATGTCGTCGGGATCGATCACGCGAGAGAGCGCCTCGGCGAGGAGATCCTTCGTGTCCCAATCCTCCTGCGCGCGACGTCGCGCACGGCTCCACAGCACGCGCATGGCGTCATCCTTCTTGAGCTCCGGCGTCACGAGCTCGCGCAGTCCCTCCCCTTGGCTCATGGCGAGGGGAACCTTACGAGCTTCCCTGTGCGCTCGGGGTCACGGGACACGCGCAGATCGTTCGATCGATCCGTGCACTTGGATCCATCGATCCCCGCGTGTCCCTCCGTCCCGAGCGGGCTTGTATCCATGCAAGTGCGGGGATCGATCCATCGATCCCCGCACTTCCATCGGCGCCACGCGCTTGTCCCTCGATCCAAGTCCGCACTTGGATCCATCGATCCCCGCGTGTCTCTCCATGGAAGTGCGCGTATCCCTCCAACCAAGTCCGCGTGTCCCTGTCGTCCAAGCGGGGATCGATGGACCGATCCCCGCGTATCCCTCCATGCAAGTGCGCGCATCCCTCCTCGCCACGCGCTTGTCCCTCGATCCAAGTGTCCTTGTCCCTCGATCCAAGTGTCCTTGTCCGTCGATCGAGCCCCGCCGTTCGCGCCGGGCCGAGCAACGTCAGCGCGTCGAAGGGCGTGTGCGCGGCGAGCCAGATCCACTGCGACGCCGGCTCGAGGGACTCGACGAGCATCAGACGTCGCCAGACCCAGCTCTGATATGCTCGCCGTGCTCGTCACGCTGCTGGCAGAACCCGTCGCTCCGCCGGGCTCGGAGCCGCCGACGCCGGGGGCATCGCCTCCGGGATCGCCGATGCCCCCCTCGAGCGCCCCGAGCGTCGAGCCGCCAGGCGACACGACCGCCGCACAGGTCGTCGAGTGCCTCTTGCCCGCGCCGTTCGGACCCTTGGGATCCTTGATACGCGTCGCCGGACTGGACGCGGGAGGCGCGGGGGCGATCGCGCTCGGCCCCGGCTCTGCGACCGTCATGTACAGCGGGCCCGACGCCATCGTGGGCCGCGCCGTCGCCAACGACGGCGCGCTGGGCGCGCCACGAACCGTGGCGGCTACGAGCGGATTCGTCGATCGCCTCCAGGACAACGACGTCGACGTGTATTTCGTCGATCGCCCGACCGGGCGGCTCCTGGCCGCGCCGGTGTCCGGCCCTGATGGGGGGGCGCCGCGTGTAGTCGCCCGCTCGGTCGACCCGTCGACCTCGTTCCACGTCGACACCGCGTGCGTCTACTGGGTCGACGCTCGTGCCGGGACGATTACGATGGTCGCGAAGTGACCGCGCCGGGCTCCCCACCACGCCGCTCAGTCATGAGGCGCCGGTCGCGTGGCCATCGCTGCCTCCCAGTGGCGTCCGTCGAACGCCGTGGGCGCGATCGACGCGAGGTCGACGCCGTCGAGGCAGCGCACGTTGACGTCGATCTTGTCGGGGTCGGAACGCGGCACGTAGAAGCTGTGAATGCCGCACGTCCGGCAGAAGTGGTGCGCGGCGACGCCGGTGTTGAAGCGGTAGGTCGTCAGCTCGCCCTCGCCGTCGAGGAGCTCGAACCGATCGCGCGGGACGATGAGGTGCACGAAGCCCTTCTTTTCGCACATCGAGCAGTTGCACGTCGTCGCGTGCGCGAGGTCGCCGCTCACCCGGAAGCGCACCCGCCCGCAATGGCACCCGCCTTTGTAGCTCTGCATGCCATCGTAGATTAGTCCGGACCGATCGCCTCGGCAGGTGGGGCTCGGGGGGAGCGTCGCGACCCGTCAGGCCGCGCGTCGCCGGGTGGGACGCCTCTCTCGACGATGCCCTAGAGAGCCCGCAAGTAAGCCAGCAGCGCGGATCGATCTTCGGCGCCGAGGGTCAGCCCAAAGAGGTGCCCGAGGACGGCGCCGGAGCCGTGCAGCCGCCCGGCGAACGACGGCGCCAGGCGACCGGCGTCGAACAGCGCGTCGACGGACGCGATCGTCCCGTCGTGGAGCAAGGGCCCGCGCGAGCCGACACCGTGGAGCGACGGCACCCGGTACGCCCCCGTGCCGCGGCTCGCCGATAGCCCGAACGTCGGGTCGGTGCCGATCGTCGCGAGCGGCACGGGCGGGCCGGTGAGAGCGGGAGCGATGTGGCATCCCGCGCACTGCGAGGCGAATGCGGCCGCACCTCGAGGCGACGCGCGCGCGGCGCCGTCCGGCGAAGGCAAGGTCGCCGCCAGCGCGCGGACGTAAGCCGCCAGCGCCAGCGCGACGACGCGCGGGGGCCGAACGACCTGGTCGCCGGACGTGATGATGAGGGTCTCGATACGGATCGCCAGCGCCGTGAGATCGCGCGAGCGCACGGTCGCGTCCTGCTGGAGGTGCGTGAGCCAGCGGACGGGACGCAGATCGGGGATGCGCACGGGCTCGGTCCCGGCGGTGGTCGTTACGTCGACGCGCCCGGGGCCCCATGCGGCGATGGGGTCGCCGGTCGCAGCCCCCTCCGGCACCCCTTGCGCGGCGAGCGTCGCGGCGCCCACGTCGAGGCGCGCGTTCGGGAGACCCGCGACCAGGTCCCCTTCGGCCCCTTGCGCCGAGTGGCACGTCGAGCACGTGAGCGAGACGGCCCCGGAGCCGTCCGCCATGCGCGCGCGAACGAGACCCCCGACGCCGCGGGTCTCGTCCACCCACAGGCCGTAGCGCGCCGCCGCGCTCCGCGACGTCAGCCCCACGCCGAAGTAAGCCCCGACCTGGGTCGGGTAGCGGTGGAAGGCGAGCTCTCCGAGGGCGACGAGTGCCGGGTCGTCTTCCGAGGCCACGGTCGCGGGCAAGGCGAGAGGCACTGCGCGCCGCGAGAGCGCGGTCGTCGAGGCCCCTCCGGGAGCATCGAGCTCGCTCGCGACGATGGGCTCGACGGGCGGGTTCCACTCCGGCAACCGCTCCCAGTCGGCGCCATCTCCCGACGCGTAGCGCGCCAACCGCAATTGCGAGTACGCGTTGCTCGGGTTGACGAGCGACGCCTCGAGCTCCGCGCGACGGAACGAGGCGTCGTCCAGGTAGGGGACGCGCGGCGCGGGATCCTGCCCGGAGGTCGGCGAAAAGGCGCATGCGCCGAGTAGGCCCGCCGCCGCCAGCCAGGTCACCCTGCGCAAAAGCTGTACCCACATGCCCAGTACCCCACCGCCGGATCGAATGCGCAGTACCCTGCGGGTCCCCCGTTGGGATTCGACGAGCAGTCGCTGTCGTTGACGCATTGGTCGGTGCACGTGTGGCAGTAGTAGCCGACCACGCCGTAGAAGCTCCCGCAGCCGGGGTCGACGGTGGGCGAGCAGGCACCGCCCGACCCGCAGTCCGAGTCGATCCGGCAGTTGCCCGGAATGCATGCGTTCCCGTTGCTGCTGCCTGCCCAGCCTCGCGTGGCTCCCTTGCAGCTGCACGGACCGCCGTCCGAACAGTCCCCGTCCACGAGGCACAGATCGGGGCTTCCCCCGTCGAGATTGCCCCTGCCGTACGGGGGCAGGGCGGCATCGGGCGCAGGGGTCGGCGCGCACGCCACCGCGGCGGGGCGGCGCTGGGCGACGGTCGAGAAAGGCGCGCACGTGTCGCCGCGGGCTGCGTCGCTCCGCCGCAAATCGGGAACCCCTCCGCCGTCGTCCGTCGGACCGACGTACAGGCCGGATGCGTCGGGACCGCCCCCGTCGTCGGCAGCGACCACGCCTCCGCCGGACCCGTCGGGAACCTCGTGCATCGGGTCAGCGCCTGACGCGTCGCCGTTCGCGGCAGCGGACGGGGCACCGCCACAGTGAACGGCGCCGAGAAGCGCGAGCGCGGCCGATAGAGGCGCAGCGAGGCGGGGCGAGGGCTTCATGGCTGACGTCGTCGTTAGCACACGACGAGCCACCCGCGAAAACATAGCCTTTCGTGCGCGCCCGGCAGGTCTTGTCATGATCCGTCAGGCAGGCGTGGCACGAGGCGGCACACGTCAAGCGGGTCACCCGTCCGGCTTGAAGAACACCGCGCGAGCGGCGGGAGAGTGACGATGATCGACTGCCGGCGGCCGTTCCAGGGGATGGGCCGCGCGGCTCTCGCTGCGCGCCCGTCGTGCTGGCGTCCTCAGGGTAGCGCTTTTCTTCGCCTCCCCGACCCGCGTCGGGGCATCCAAGCGTCATGAACGTCTCGCTCTGGATCGCGCAAGGTCTCGTCGCCTTGGCGATGCTCGCAGCGGGAGGGCTGAAAGTCGCCACCCCGCGTGTGAAGCTCGCCGAGAAGCTGAAGTGGGCCGCGACGTGGAGCGACGCCAACGTGAAGCTGCTCGGGCTCGCCGAGGCTCTCGGGGCCGTCGGATTGATCATGCCGTGGCTCACCGGGATTGCGCCAGTCCTGACGCCGGTCGCCGCGGTCGCGCTGACCGTCATCATGGGGGGCGCCGTGAAGACGCACGTGGATCGCAAGGAGCCGCTGGTACCGCCCGCGGTGCTGGGGGCACTGTGCGTCTTCATCGCGCTCGGGCGGTTCGGGGTGCTTTGAGCGTGGCGTTCGTATTCGACTGGCAACTAAGTCGTCGGTCGCTTCCCCCGTGAACCCTTACTGGAGGCCGGTCTCGTCGTGGCTACCGCCTGAGCGGGGAGACCGGAAAGGACGTTGGCCGAGGCGGGCGCTTGCATCGTCACTGACAAGCCTCTCGACCACGACGCCGTTACAATGGCCATCGCGGACGGCCGTGGTTCTGCTTGCCTCGCGGCGAGTCAAGAGGCGGCAGCTCGCAATGAAGCTGCTCGACCACATCGCTCAGGAAGCGATACACGGCGGCCTCGGCGATGCGGTGCCCGACGGCCGCGTCGAGGGCAGTCCCGATGGGGCCCATCGGGGTCCAGTAGACGCCGTGGATCTCGATCTGCGTCTCGCGCGCCGACGGAGGCCACACCAAAAGCTCGGCGAGCATCGAGGGAAAAAGCGCGCGGTTGTGGATCGCCTCCCAGGTGAGCTCGATGCGCAGGGCGGGCAACACGCCGGCCATCTTCTCGCCGTCGCGAATGCCGCGAACGTAGAGTCGCACGTCGACACTGACCTCGAGGCCCACCAGTTCGACCCGCAAGCTGGTCGCGAGGGACCGGGCGCGGGCGCTTGCCGTCGTCGTCGCCCGTTGCAAGAGGTCGAGGGGCTCTCGACGCAGGAGCATGCTGACGTCTTCATACGCTCGGTTCACGGTTTGGTAGCATCTCACCATTCGCGGCTCGCCCATGATGAGCCATGGGATGCATTCGCCGTGCCGCGCACCGAGACGGCGGATCGCGTCGGGTGCGCTGTGGGCTTGGGAGGGATCGCCGCGCCGACGCTGCGCGTTCTCTTCGCGCCCGCGCAAGCGCTGCGTTCGCGCGCCGGCCGGTCCATCCGAAACAACCGGCGGACTGCTTGGCGACGACGAGGTCATCGCGCAGGACGCCTTCGCCCAGAAAGGCGACCGCGTACTCTCCCGATATTCGATCCAGCCTGATTCATGCGGCTGTTCGCTCGTAGAAGTGTAGGCCCCCGAGCCGTTGCCGTCGTTCGATGCGGCCGACCGCGTTGAACGAACCGCGGGAGGGGAAGGGGATGACGTTGCCCAGGCCCTGGTGGTTGCGCTCGGCATGGTAGTGCTCCACGAACTCGCACGACGGCGCGCAGGTGATGTTCGCCAAGAGGAACGATGTGCCTGAGGTACTCGTACTTGATGGACCGCACGAACCTTTCGGCGTAGGCGTTGAGGTTCGGGCTGTGCGCCGTTCGGCCGAGCGCCACGCCCTCAGCCCCTCCTCTACACGTCCTTGGTGAACGGCTTACAGTACAACGTCGAGCGACGGATCCCCCGTCGGCGGCAGAACGACTCGACCGCCTCGCCAGACCCCGACAGCTCGTCGAGGAGGACAGACCATTGCTCCGGGCTCTTGCGGGGACAAAGCGCTGAGTACGTCCGAGGGGCGGCACTCACAATCATGGAATCCTCGCGCACCGAGCCCCCATATCGTTGAAGCGGCTCGACGAGGCGAAGTTGAAGCGATAAGAGATGACGAGGTTTCCATCTCGCGTCGAGTCAGGACTCCAGCCGCCGCCGCGCCACTCCCTGGGAGAAGCCGCCGTGAGATTCGCACAATCGATACATGGGGTGACGTAGGCGCCAGCATGGTCCAGCGTCCACTCCTCTATATTGCCTGCCAAGTCCGTTTGCCCATACGCACCATCCCCCTTGGGAGATTCTGAACCGACGTTGTTCGGCGCGTCCGCCGGGCAGCCGCCGACGCAGCTCGGTGTGGTGCACGACGTAGTGGCGGTACCGGGCTGCTGGGGGGCGTAGTTCGCGTACGAGCAGTCGATTGTCGCGCTCGTCGAGGGGATCGACCACGGATAGACGCGCTGGCCGGTTGGTCCGCCACCGCCCGCCGCTGCATAATTCCACTCCGCCTCGCTCGGCAGAAAGCCGCCATCCCAGATGCAGAAAGCATATGCGTCGTACCACGTCTCGTTGCTAATCGGCTTGTTCTCGTTGCTCCCGGCCGACGGCGTCCAAGTTCCATGCGCCATCGCCAGGTTGGTGGTCCATGCACTGGCGGTCGTCAAGAGGAGGCCATCCCAGTTTGCGGCGTCCCATCCAGTCTCGTAACCGCCGCCCGTCGCGTTCAACCCTCGGCCGCCGTTCAAGTGAGTGTGTTTGCCTGAACCTGCCGGCGGCCGCCAACCACCGATAACCGCAGCGACGAACCGCCGGAATCGCCCCACTGTGATCTCGTACTTGTCCAGGCGAACGGTGCTTACTGTCGCCGGATTGCCCTTGTTCGTATATGTGACGCCGTCGTAGCTCCGATAAAATGTCCCACCCGTCACTTCCAGGCTGGCGCAGCAGCTCTCACTTCCGTTTCCCCCCGCGCCGCAGTTCGTCATGCCCTCTCCGCCGGGTGCGCAGCTCAGACTCGCGCCGGGCGTCGTGGAGCCCGAATAGCCCGAATCGGCCGAACCGCCGCCGTCCGACCCGGTGTCGGCCGTGTCGCTGTACCCAAGCCCTGTGTCGTCCACGCTGCCGTCCGCAGCGCCATCGAGCCCGTCGTCGGCGGGACCCCCGTCGGACCGCGCAGCATTGCCACTCGAAGAGCCGTCGGGCTGTCCAAGCTCGCTCGTGGCGTCGGCCGCGACGCTGGTCGTTTCGTTCGAAGTCGAGCAGCCCCAGAGACCGTCGGTCGCAACGATCAGGGTCGCGATTGCCCAGAGCATCCCCTTCGTCTCGTCCATCGAGCTACAAGCCAGCTTGGAAGCCTCGCGCGCAAGAGCCGAGGTCACGTGGCCTTTCGTGACCGCCGACGCCAGGGTTCAGTCACCCCTCCAACCTTCCATGATTTCGAGGTACCAATGTGCGTCAATTCTCCGTTACGATAGCGACCGCCACGTCGGCCGCTGGTCGCCGACAAATGAACACGCTGGCGCCGCCGGAACAGGAACGCGGCCATTGGCAACAAGACCAAAAGTGACTGCGGGGCCAGCCCAGCGGGACCGACGCCACAACCGCACCCGGCGGCGCCGGGCCCCCCGGCTTGGTCTCCCGCGCCGTGGGCGGAGCCAGGCGACGGCGATGCATCTTCCACCGAAATGAATGGACTCGTGGCATCCGGCGCCGGGCCGGCGTCGTCGAGATTGTCCCCTTCGGAACCAGCCTCGCGCGTCGACGCATCGAGAGCGCCGGTGGGAGGAGCCAGGGTCACGAGCGAAATCCCGAAACGCGGCAAGTCGAAGTCGAGGGCCACGGCGCCGGCCGTCACGGGCACCGCTTGTTCTGGCTGAAAGACCGCGGGCACCATCGCTCGTTGTAGTTGCGTCAGCTGTGTCGCCGTGGGGACCGCCGGAGTGCCCTGCGATACCCAGACCGTGTAGGCGTCCCCATGCGTGTCATCGACGCGCAAATGGTCGACGACCGCGAGCGGACCGAAGGCGGCTGGAACCCGGACGGTCAAATGCACGGGCGAAGCGGGCACCGCCACCAGGTCATCGTGATAGTTCCAAACGAGAACCTGAATCTGCTGGCCGTTGAGAGTGGCCATGGCATTGACGTCGGCCTGCCCGCGAACGCTGTTCGCGAGGATGGCGTCGAGCGTCAGCGCTCCCGTGCTTGTGACGGGAATCGTCTGGCCGCTCAAACTTCCCAGGAGCTTGAACGCATTGAAGACGGGAAGGTCGATGCCATGGCTCGACAGGACGCGATACCCCGCAAAATAGGGCTGATTCTCAAAAAGAAACGCCCAGGCGAGGACGCCTCGGACGTTGACGCCGATGCTTGATTCGAGCTCGAGTGTGTGCTTCATCATCGCTACTTCGTACGCGCCGTAGACTGGCGAGTTGCGGTAGGCGTAGGAAGCGTTCTGGCTCTTGGGACAGGCGGCGCATCCGTCGGGATCGGCTTCGCTAATGACGATGGGCGTGTGCTTGTATTGCGGGAAGGCGGCGACGGCTTTGAAACCATCGCTATGAAGCTGGAGCTGATGGCCCAGATTCATTTCGACGTGCCCGCCCGTCACGGTGACGCCGCCCTTGGCGTGAAAGGACACCATGTCGAGGCGCACGCCTTGCTTGCCCGTAACCGCGTCGGTGCCGGTGGCGCAGTGTTGAAGAAACTGGGTGAAAAAGGCGCCCGTCCCCGCCGTCGCCGGCCCTCCAAGGGGGGCGGTGGGCATCACTTGATGCAAGGACGATTCAGTGTAGTCAAACAACCGATCGTACTCTGCGGCGGTGCCTTTCCAATAGTCGATGTCGGGCTCGTTCCATAGTTCCCACTGCCACGTGCTCGCGGCTGATGGATAACGAGTGTTCGAGTGTGTGGCCCAAGCCTGAATGAGGCTCCCCCATTTCGCGTAGTCGGTCGGGGGATAAAAGCAGCCGCCGTCCAGCGTGTAGATCCCGGAATTTTGATACGGAGTGGGGTGCGAAGACAAGGCTTCCGGCATGAATCCAATTTCGGCATAGGGTGCGGCGCCTGAGCTCGTGACCGTATCCATGATACCGTCCATCGACGTCCAATCGTAAATTGGACTGCCCGCGGCGTCGACTGTGTACACATTGGTCGACCCCCACTTGAACGATGGTGTCCCGTTTCCGGTGTTCAGCAGGAAATGCGAGCGAATGTGTGGCCGGGTCGGCGGAATCGATCCCAGCTGCTGGAGGAGCGCTTGGCCCTCAGCCGTCGTGGTGTAGTTGACCTCGTCGAATCCATGGAATGCCCAGATGGGCTCGATGGGAGTCCCGGGCGCGGTTGCGTCCACCGAAATGCTCACGGTGGTCGCCGTTTGGGCGAGCGCCTCTGGCATCTTGTCGTACGTTGCCAGGGAGACTCCAGCCCAGATGGCTATGATGCGTAGGTTACCCCGAGACCTGCAGGGAGAACGCGTCGTCGCCCTGGCGAGAGCGCTCGATGGGGAAAAAGAACGACAATTTTGCATCCGGTTATTCACGCGAAGTTGTCGTTTCGTTGGGAGCTATTAACTGCAGGGGCTATTGCGTAGTAACGAATGTCGTTGGATTCACCACGGGCGATTCGACGTAGAGGTCCTTGAATTCCTCGATCTGACCCGTCTTTGCGCCGCTGTTGCCGGTGTGAGCCTGGAGGGCTAGATAGTAAGGCATCTGGGCAATCACGTTCGGCTCCGCGTCATCCACCGTGAAATCCACGATCTCCACGGCGGGTGTGCTCGCACATTTCGCCTCCCCGTTGCTGGGGCAGCAGGCCATCCGCGTCGTGCCTGCCGCGACGTTGGCCAACATTTCGCACTGAGCCCACGATGTGTCTGCCCCCGGATAGCCCTTGACTGCCTTCGTGCCGAGGGCGCCGCCCGTATTGGTACTGTTTTTGCGATAGTCCCAAGTGTACCCCTTAGGGGGTTGAAGCTGCAGGGCATTCATCGCGTCGGCCGTCGTCGACGAGCCCCAAAAGAGCACGCACGGGACGTGGGGAGTGCTGTCCGCGTCGTCGGAGATGAGTTTTACGGTGAAGATAAATCGGAAATCGCCATACTTGTTCACGTTGTAATAAATGAAGTTTCTGTTGGCGCCTGAACTGTGCATCACGGGCGAACCCGGTCCGTCGTCGACGACTGTCCAATTGTTGTTCGTCACCTTGCCGTTGACCACTTCAGTCCACCCGGCAAGGCTCGTGCCGTTGAACATGGAGCAGAGGTTGGGGCCATACGGGGAGCCGCAACCCGCGCCGGCGTCGGGCTGGGCAGCCGGCCCCGTACTCGCTGCAGAGTCATTTCTGGTATCGCTCATCCCGGTATCGAGGTCGGAGCCGGCGCCGTCATCTTGGCGGCTTCCGTCAAGTGAGCCTTGGATGCTACCATCGATCCCAGCGCTGCTAGCGGAGTCGGGCGTGGAGTCGCCCGGAATCCTGCCGTCTGGCGGGAGGCCGGGGTCGACGAGGTTCGTGGCTTTAGTTTCGGAGCTGCATCCCGCCGCGCCCAAGGCGGCGAAGAACAGGACGAACGCGACAGGATTCGTTACTGCACGCTCGCGGGACGGGCGAAGCCCATCGGACCGCATGCGGGTGTCGGGACCGAGCGTGGGGCGGACGGTGTGGCTCGGACGAGGCGCGCGTTGCGTTTCCTTGTTGATGTTGATCGCGGAGGATCGACTCATGGCGGCTCGGTGTCCCAACCCCCCCGGGACGGCTCACGCGATCGCGATCGGTGACGTGCGGCGAGCGAGGCACCGCGTTGGCCATGGACGTGTCGGCCCGCCAGGTTCGAGTGGCGGGTCAGCCCATGGCGCGTCAGAGCACGCGGCGCTGATAAATGGAGCGGGCGTCCGCTGTGGAGCGAAAAGTCTACGTGCAGTCCAGGCGGCGGTGACGGTGACCAGGAAGACCGCGATTCAATATCCCGACACCACCGGCGTGACGAGCGGTTGGGGACCTTGGCCCAGCGCTTGCAACTCGATCGCGTCGATGTCGGCGCTGTCGAGATCGAGCTCGTGCGGCGCGTGAATCAAGACGGTGTTCTGCCCCGCGAGGAGCGGAAGGGCGGTCGTCGCGCCGTGAACAATCGACCAGGCGCCCGCGTAACACGGAAATTGGTAGATGAGAGCCGCTTGTCCGTCGGTCTCCGCGGACACCGGCACGCCATTGACGTCGATGAGATGCGGTCGACACGAGGAGCCGACGGCGTAGTGGAGGCCGCCGCATGCCGTGTCTCCGTAGCTGTTATTTTCTCCGCAGTGGTACCACCACGTCACGTCGTACGTGCCGGTCGAAGCAACGGTCACATCGCGGAACTCGACGCCCCCGCCCACCATCTGGCAGTCGACGTAGTCACCAGCATTGCCCGGAGGGCCACTGCAGGGAACTCGTCCAAGTATTCCCGTCACGACTCCGCCGCCGGAACAACAGTCCGCCCCTTCCTTCACTCCGTCCGCGGGGCAGACCTGGTTGGTCCCGAAACAGGTGAGATCGGCGATCGCGCTCTGCGTGAGGACGTTTGGGGGCGTCGCCTCGGCCTCATAGCGCCGCGGGAGGCTCGCGCCGCTGTCGACCGGAGACGCGGACGAAGTACGCCAAAGAACCGGTACCGTCAAGTCATCGCAGGAGCCGCAGGCCACGCCAACGAGCGCCATCGCAAAAAGGTGCCGGATCACACACCCCATCGTCTCCCTAGTGTGGGACGAAGACTGGCCGTGCGCGAGAGGGCACGCAGGCTCGCGCGAGAAAATGGACGAAGCGCCCATGGATCAGAGATTCACCACACCCCGTGAGGGAGAAATTGGCCGGCGAGACCTTGGAATTCTGCAACCCTGGGCGCTGTCGGTTGGTCGAACCCCTCTGCGACGAACTCTGACTCGAGACACTAGAGAGACACGCTCGTTTTGTCGGTCGACGCGAGCGGAAACTCGACCCAAACCGTTTTTGCGATCGGATCATAGTACCAGCCCTCCACGGGCGTGCCGCCGTCGAACGCGGCCGCCGACACCATCGGCTCGGGACGCCCATCGCGCGTCAGGGAGGTCGGGGCGGCTGTCTGCCCATTGATTTTGAGCAGATAAGTTCGCGCGCACAGTTGACCTGCGTAGGAGTATTTGGCAGTCACCTGAGGACCGATCGTGACGACCAGAGTTCCGCCGGTGTCATTGCTGGAAAACGTCGTCGTGGAGTACGCGCCCCCGAGGTAGCCTTCGCTCGTCCCGTCGTCCTCGTAGAGCGTGTAACTCGTCGCCCCGGCCGGGTAGATGTCGAGGGTGAGGGGGTCGGCCGTGTGTTCGCCGACGTAATGCTGCACGGGGCCCATCGGGAGGATGGCGCCCGCCTTGACGAATACGGGCTCCTGCGCGATCGGCGCCGGGACGACTTGCGTCGTTCCTCCGGGATACGATTTTCCGGTCCAGTAGTCGATCCAGGTCGCACCGGCTGGGAGCTTGACGGACGCCGAAGTCGCGCCCTGCGTCGTCACCGGTTGGACGAGCATTTGGCTCGAGCCGTTGCCCACGAGAAGCTGGGTCGATCCGATCCAGGTGACGGGATAGGCCACCGGCGTCACTTCGTACGCGGCCAATGCGTTCGAGTAGCGGAAGGGCAAAAGGCGGTAGCGGAGGTCCGAGTATTGTTGCTCGATCTGCTGCGCTTGCGCTCCAAAGAGCCAGGGGAACCTCGCCCCGATGCCCGGCGCTTTGCCGCCGAAGAACTCCTGAAGCGGAGTGAAGGCCGTATACTCGAGCCAGCGAACGTATAGCTCGTCGGTCGGTACGTGGTTGTACCCCCCGGTGTCGCCGCACCAGTAGGCGGCTGTCGTCGACGTGTTGAGCTGCGACGCGCGGCCCATCTCGACGGCCAAATCGGCCCAGGTCGCGTCCGTGTCGTCGGTCCACCAGCCGGGGAATTGATCGTTGGCGGGCGATGCCGCCTTGGGCATGATGAACCCGCGCGCGCCGTTCATCATCGCGTTGGGATCGTGCGCCGCCGCATAAACCTTCGTTATCTCGTAGGCCGCGCCGTTGCGCTCGTGTTGGTAGCTTTTCGCCGTGTCGAAGTATTGGCCACCGCCCGCGCTGATCGGGCTTCTCTGTTGCGCGACGGTCGTATCCAGCTTGAGAAAATCGAGGCCCCAGTCCGCGAGGGTCGTGTTCAAGCCCGTCCACCAGGTGACCGTCGCGGGGTTCGTGAAGTCGAATTCCGCGGGATTCGGATCGCCGTGCCAGCCGGTGGTCGCAAGCGCAGCGGCCGTCCCGTTCATGACGAAGTACTTGTTGGTGACTGCATCCTGAAAGTACGGAGCCCCGTGGTCCTCCCACGGCCACTCCCACACGCCGAAATGGAAGTGATTTTCCCGAAGAGTTTTAATCATCCCGGCCGGATCGGGAAAGGTCGTGGTATCGAACTTGAAATTGATATAGTTGGGCGTGCCTGCGGGGTCGCCGCTGTAATTGTGCCACAGCCAGCTCGAATCGATCCACATCAGGTCGCCCGAGTATTGCGCGCGAAGCTGGGTCGCCGCGGTCAAGATGTTGCCATTTTGTGCAAAGGTGCTTCCGATCTGATCGTAGTAACTGCCCCACAGAATGCCGAAGGCCCACTTCGGAGGCAGAAGCGGATTTCCGTTGGAGACACGCGCGGCCGCGGGAACGGGCACCCCTGGTCCCTCGCACGCCGTCGTCACCTGATTGGCATCGTTCGTAGTCGCGCTTGCGTTCGCGTCGTCGTCGCTCACGCTTGCATCGGGACCCTCGCCGACGTTCGCGTCACTCGCCGCGCCAGACGTGGAGCGCAAAGTCCCATCCGCCGGCGCGCCGCCGTCGATGGACTCCGGTGAGCCGGAGTCGGAACTGCCGCACGCGAGGGCGCCCGACAGCGCGAGCGCGAGCGCGAAGGAGCGAGGGGGCCTCGGCCCCGCCGCGCCGCGGCGAAGGGCGCCAGAGCGCGTTGAACGTTGACTCATGCGAGTTCTGTGTCCGTCGCCCCTTGGAAGGCTCACCCATCGACGACGGCGCGGACGACGCGCGGCATGAGCCGAATCCCAGCCCCCGCGACACTGACCGGCCGACAGCGGGCGACGACCCTATGGAGGACTCGAGAAGGCCATGACCCATGAGCGCAGCGACGTGAAGCCACTGGCCGTCAGTTCTTGCTCCGAATCCACGGCGTACATCTTGCTTCGCCTGATGGGCTTGCCTCGTCTGACGGGCGCCGCCCTGGTGGCCGCAGCGCTCGTGGCGGGATGCGGTTCGAGCGACTCCAATCCGGGCGGGTCCGGTCGTACCGATGGAGGCAACGGCTCGACAAATTCGGGTCCGCTGCCGGAGGGCGGGGGTCCCGACTCGACCTCCCTCTCGAACCTTGACGGCTCCGCCGGGTCCAGCAACTCCGGTTTGATCGATGCACGTCCGATCGACGACAGCCTCCTCGACGCCAGCGGGAGCGCTTCGGTGGGCGACGGCGCGACGGGCGCCAATGCTGACGGGTCGTCCTCCCGCGACGACTCCGAAGCGGACGTGCCAGCGACGTTCTTCGTGCGCTACGAGGCCGAGTCCGCCATGAACACGCGGAGCTTTCCCGTCGAAGGCGTCGTGACCGACGGGGCCCAGCCGTGCTCGGGCGTCCCCGGGACGAGCTCGGACGGGGTGAAGGAGGGGGCCGATTGCGCTTCGGGCGGCCACGTCGTCAATCAGGTCCTCGGGCGATCCCCGTGCACTCCGCCGACTTCGGCGACGAGCTACACCGGTTGCGGAAATCTGGGAGGGGGAGTCACGTTCAACGGCGTGACGGTCCCGGTCGATGGCACGTACGACGTGACGTTTTGGTATCACAGCGGCCAACTGACACCCGGCAAGGCCGACACGTATGGAGACGCTCATTGCGGTGGAGTGAACTACGATACCGGTGCGGGTAGCGGATGCCGGCCGCATCTCATCCTGGTGAACGGCGTCCAGACCTCGGCGACCGTCGGCGGGCAAGAGGCGGTGTACTACGAGTTTCCTGCATATCCTGATTCTTGGGCGATTGTGCACGGCGCCGTTGTCGCTCTATCGCTCCGCGCGGGGCCGAATATGATCGAGATCAAGGCTCCCGGCTTCACTACGTCCGACGCTGCGGACATCGATGCTCTCGACGTCCAGCCGTCCGGCGCGGGGGCTCCCTCGTTTCAGCCGTCGGGGCCCGGCGGCCCGCCCGCGCTCCGCATCGGCCTCGTCACCCCGGTGGTCAATTGGAATTGAGAGGTCGCGGTCTGCTCGGCGTCCTATCGTCCAGCATTCTCTTTGCGAGCACGCCGGCGCGGGCGAATGGGCGGTTCCCGGCGACCAATCAGCTCGTTGTGGACCCGTCCGACGCGAACGTGCTCGTGCTCCGCGCGACCTTCGGACTCCTCGTGTCTCGCGACGCCGGCCAGAGCTGGGGCTGGATCTGCGAATCAGCCTTTGGTTCGCCGGATTCGGAGGAGGATCCGGCCGTTGGCGTGACGGCGAACGGGACGATTCTTGCGGCGACGTACCAGGGGATGGCGACGTCGAGCGATACGGGTTGTGCGTGGGCCTTCGCGTCCGACCTTTCCGGCTGGGTCAGCGCCGACGTGGCGGTTCACCCCGACAACCCAGACCACGCCGTCTCTCTGGCGTGGCAGCAGCACACCGATGATGCCGGTCTGTCGACCTTCGAAACCCACGTCTTTCAAACGCTCGACGACGGCTTGCATTGGTCTCCGGCGAGCCCGTCCATCGACCCGACCGCGCTGCTGCAAACGGTCGACGTGGCCGCGTCCGATCCCAATCGGATCTACGCCTGCGGAGTCCACGGGATCTACGAGACGGAGAACGCCGCTCTCTACGTCTCTCGCGACGGTGGGTCGACGTTCGTCGAGAGCGCCGTCCCGATCGATCCCAAGCTCGAGTCGGCCGCGTACATCGCCGCCGTCGATCCCCAGAACGCCGACCGGATCTACCTGCGCACGTGGCCGATCTCCCGCTTGCTCGTCTCGGACGACGCCGGGCAAACGTTTTCCGCGCCGTTGTCGTTCGCAGGCGAGATGCAAGGGTTTGCGCTCTCGCCCGACGGGACGACCATCTACGCAGGCGGTCCCGACGACGGACTTTGGGTCGGCGACGCGGCGACGCTCTCATTTACGCAAGTTTCGAGCACCGCGATTCAATGCCTCGCCACCGCCGGCACTCGGCTCTATGCGTGCTCGGACGACACCGTGTTCGCGCTGGGTCAATCGAACGACGAAGGCCGATCCTTCACGCCGCTCCTCCATCTTGCCAGCGCTTCCCGGGTGGTCACGTGCCCTCCGGCCACCTCTGCGAGCGTGTGTGCGGTCGAGGCGCCGTCTCTGTGCGCGATGCTTCCGGCGTGTGAGATCGACGCGAGCGACGGCTTCGTGGAGCCCACCGACTCGGGCACGCGCCCTCCGGAGGCATCGTCTGCATCGTTGCCTTCGGCCCCGGCGGGATGCGCATGCGCGCTCCCCGCGGTTGGAGTCCCCTCGGCTCGGACCTCCGGCGCGTTGCTCTTCGGATGGCTGGGTCTCGCAGCGGCCCGTCACCGTTCTCGGAAACGGATGCGCACGGCGCCGCGACGCCGCCAATCGACCGCAGGAGGAATCTGATGCGATTGTTCAAAGTGAGTCGGAGCGACCGGCACGGAGGCCCGCTGGGGCTCGCTCGACGTGGCGGCGGCGCCGCGGGAGCGCTGGCCTTTGCGCTGGCGATCGCGAGCGCGTGCGGGCAGCCGAGCTCGAATGAAAGCGGGGACGGCGGGGCGTCGTTTCGCGCCGACGGCGCAGGATCGCTGATGAGCGGAGACGATGGGTCGAGCCCTCCGGCGCCGAGTCAAGATGGTGCGAGCGCGCCGCCCTCTTCGGGCGACGCCGCGGTGGATGCGAACGCAACCGACGCGACCGGGGCCCCGAGCTCTGGCTTTTCCGTATTGACCAATCGCTACGATGATGCGCGCTCCGGAGTCAACCTCAGCGAACAGGTGCTCACGACCTCGAACGTCAATACGACCAATTTTCACCTGCTCTTCTCCCAGGCGGTCGACGGTCAGATCTACGCGCAACCGCTCTATCTCAGTCACCTGACGATGGCGGACGGGAGTGTGCATGACGTCGTCTTCGTCGCGACGGAACACAACGTCGTCGACGCGTTCGACGCGGCCGAAACCCGCTCGTCGGTTCCGCTATGGGAGACGTCGCTCGGCCCGTCGGGGCCGTCGACCTCCGGCCCGATCCAGTGCGACAACCTCGCGCCCGCGGTGGGAATCACGGCGACGCCGGTGATCGACCCCGTCGCCGGCGTCCTCTACGTCGTCAACAAAACCTACACCGGAACGTCATGGGCGCAGATGCTGCACGCGCTCAACGTCGCCAGTGGAAAGGAGCTCCCGGGATCGCCGATCCGCATCACGGCGTCCGTCAAGGGGACCGCGAGCGACGCCGTAGGCGGCATCGTGTCGTTCGACCCAACATACCAACTCGGGCGAGCAGGCATGCTCCTCGAAAACGGGATTGTCTACGCCGCCTTCGCGAGCCATTGCGATATACAGCCATATCACGGATGGGTCCTCGGCTATTCCTACGACGGTAAAAAGTTCACGCAGGCGCGCGTTTTCAACGTGACGCCCAACGGCAGCCAAGGGGGCATCTGGCAAGGTGGGGTCGGATTGTCGAGCGACGGAACGAGCCTGTTCCTCGCAGCGGGAAACGGGAGCACAAACCCCACCGCGACTCCGCCCGATCTTTCGGAAAGCGTGATCCGCCTCGCGCTGTCGGACTTCAGCGTCCAAGACTATTGGACGCCCACCGCTTACGTGTCGCTCAACCGGGCCGACTCGGATTTGAGCACCGGCGCCGTTCTCTTGCCGCACAACCTGCTTCTGACGGGGAGTAAGGGCGGCGCGCTGTACGTCCTTAATTCGACGAATCTGGGCAAGTACAGCAAATCCGGCGACCAGATTCTGCAAACGCTGGTGACGCCCGGAAAAGCGGCGGGTTTGAACGGGCATCTGCACGGCGGCCCCATATACTACGATCTCCCCAACGGCGCGGGCGAGCGCGTGTACCTGTGGCCGGAAGATTCGCAGCTGATCGAATACGGGATGGATCCGACGACCCATTTGCTCACCACCAACGCGTCGGGCGGCCCGCTCGCCCAGGGCGGATTCGCCGCGGTCCTGCCGGGTCATCCCGGCGGGATCATGACCCTCTCGGCAAACGGGAACGCCGCCGGCACGGCGATCCTTTGGGCGTCCACGCCGAAGGACCCGGGAAACGGCGCGTGGCATGTCCTCGACACCGGCGTCCTTTACGCGGTCGATGCGGCGGACATCACGCACGTGCTTTGGAAGGCCGACCCGCTGACGCTCGACAATGGGACACTCGCGGATGTCGCCAAGTTCAACTCGCCCGTCGTCGCGAACGGTCGCGTTTTCGTTGCGACTTTCTCGAACGCGCTCAACGTCTACGGACTGCCGTAGCGGCGGCGCTTCGGCGGATGCGCGGGAAGTCTGAGCCTTCCCGGAGGGCCCGGACACTGGTATCACGAGAATCGAAACAGGATGGTCAGATCGTGAGCACCCCCATCCATCGCCGGCCCGGCGGCCCCGCGCGAAGCGGCGTGACGCGCCTCTTTCCGCCGACGATGACGGACGCGGCTTTGGTCAAGGCGCTCAAGGGCAACGAGGCCGGGTCGGCGGAGCTCCTCTTCGAGCGCTACGGGCCGTACGTCCAGCGCTTGATCGTGCGCTCGGTGGGCCTACACTCCGAAGTTCCCGATCTCATCAACGAGGCCTTCGCGCGCACGCTCGAGGGCATTCGGCGCTTGCGTGACCCGTCGGCGTTGAAGGGATGGATCGGCAGCGTTGCGCTCTTCACGGCGCGCGGATTTCTCCGCAATCGTCGATCGCGGCGCCGTTGGCTCAGTGTCTTCTCTCTCGACGAAGTACCGGAGGCTCCAGCGGCGGTGGCGTCTCCCGAGGTGAGTCAGGCGCTCGCGCGCACCTACTTGATACTCGACACCCTTCCCGCCGATGAGCGCATCGCCTTCGCGTTGCAGGTCATCGACGGGACGGACGTGGCGGAGATCGCGGAGATGACGGGGGTCTCGCTGGCGACGGCGAAGAGACGGCTCGCGCGCGCGAAGCGGACTTTTTGGCGAAGGGCCCGGCGCGACCCGATCCTGCGCGAACACGCGCTGCCCGAGGACCCTTCGGGGGACGAGACATGAACTCCTACGAGCGTTTCCGCGAAAGCGTTCGCGGCGAGCAAGATCGCGCCTGCGAGCGCAATCAATACTTGGCCGAGGCGGCGGGGCGTCGCGCCTTGTCGTGGCGTACGCCAAGCCGGCGCGGGCGGTGGGCGCTCGCCGTGACGCTCCCGCTCGTCGCCGCCGCCGCGATCTTCGCGGTCCTATGGCGTTCGCGCGTCGCGGCCGGACTCGCGTTCACGGCACCGGGGGGGCAAGTGGGGCGCGTGGGCGCGTGGATTGCGGCGCCGCCGGAAGGTCCACTTCCGTTGCGATTTTCGGATGGGTCGCTCGTCTCGCTCTATGCCGGATCGCGCGCGCGCGTCGCGGCGTCGGACGAAAATGGCGCGCGGGTCGTGATTGAGCGAGGAGGCGCGAGCGGTTCCGTGACGCACCGGGCGGCCAGCCGATGGGCCTTCGATGTCGGTCCGTTCGAGGTCGTGGTCGTAGGCACCTTGTTCGACGTGAATTGGGATTCCGACGATGAAATTTTTCGCCTTGACCTTCACGAGGGCTCGGTGCTCGTGTCGGGCCCTTGCATGCAAGAGCCGAGGGCCGTCGGGCGCGGTCATCGACTCCGCGTGTCGTGCCATGCGACGCACGACGAGATCGTCGAAACGAGCGACGAGGCGGACGAAGTCAGCTCGGCGCCGCGGCCGAATTCCCAACTCGAGCCGCCCCGTGCGGCGGAGGCCGAGGATGCGGGCGCGCGTGGCGCGATCGAAGCCGCGGAAGGCGTGCGCGTGTCCCCGGCCCCGCACTTGGCTGCACCGTCGTCGAGCGTTCTGGAATCGGATGGGTGGCGCGATCTCGTGACGACCGGGCGTTATCGCGAAGCGCTGGATCTCGTGGAGCGGATCGGCTTCGACGAGCAATGCCGGCGCGCGGCGGGCGTCGATTTGCTCCAATTGGGAGACGTCGCGCGATTCGCCGTGAGCGTGAAACGGGCTCGCCAGGCGTACACCGCGGCGCGAGCCAAGTTGCCGGGCGGCGGCCGAAGCGCGTACGGTTTGGGACTGACCGCATTCGAGCAGGAGCGCGACTTCGCGACCGCCGCACGATGGTTCGAGACGTATCTGGCCGAGCAGCCCCAGGGAGACCTCCGCCGGGAGGCGCAGGGGCGGGCGATGGAGGCCTGGCAACGGGCGGGTGTGCCCGACCGCGCGCGCGCTGCGGCGCAGGAGTATCTCCATCAGTACCCGAGCGGAGCGCAAGCGCCGCTCGCGCGACAGCTTGCCGCGAACCCTTGATGTCGTCGTGGGCGCGCGTCGCTCGACGTCAGGTTCGCGTCGTCGCCTTCGTGAGCCTCGTTGGATGGCACGCCGGTGCCCTCGCCGCGGAGCGGGCACTCCCTTCGCCCGCGACCGTTCTCATGATCGCGGCCGGCGACGATCCAACGGCGACGCGTGTCGTGGCGGAGCTCCGCGCCGCGGGTCTTACCGTGACCACAGTGCAAGACGCGCCCGCGCCACGCACCGCGCGCGAAATCGAGCGGCTCACGCGCCCAACCGATGCCGTCGCCGCGGTCGAAATCGATCCCGTGGCGGGTGAAGTCAGGATCTGGACGATCGACCGAAAGGCGGGCCAGATGGCACGGCGGTACGTGGTGCGCATCGACGACGATCCAGCGGTCGTCGGACTCCGCGCCACCGAAGCACTGCGCGCGTCTCTCCGCGATCCGGGCGGGACGGCACCGGTCCAAAGCGCACCCGCACCCGTGATCCCCAACGACCGTGCCGTGCTCGCGCCGCAGGCGCCCCCTCCGCGATTCGGCGCCGCCGCCGGCCTCGCCTTCGCTTCGGGCACCGGCCCGTTCGGCGGATCGTCGGAGGCGCTCCTCTCGCTCCACTGGGCGTGGACGCCAACGTGGGGCATCGAGCTCCTCGGCGTTCTGCCGCTCACGCACGCGGAGCGCACCGAAAGCGAGGGTTCGGCCACGTTGATCTTCGGCCTCGTCGGCGCGGGCGTTCGCGCGCAATGGAGCGCCGCGTCGTGGTGCCTCGTCGACGCCGGGGTGGGCGCCGGCGCGGCCACGATTCAAACGCGCGGCTTTCCGAACGGCGGCTTTTCCGGAGCCACGCGCACCACCTGGGTTGCCACTCCGTATGCAAAAATTGGATATGCCGTTTCGATCGCGCGTCCGCTTCGGATTCGCGCCGACTTGGCCGCTGCGGTCGCGGTTCCGCGCCCGACTTTCACGTTCACGGAAGACAACGAGTCATGGGGTGAGCCTCTCCTGCTCGCTTCGATTGGGCTCGAGCTCGTGTTTCGCTGATGGCCTGTCGCCGATCACGTTCCTGAGCCGGCGACGACGCCGGCCACCTTGGTGGCCCCGGCGCGATGAGCGCAAGTCATGGACATGTGCCCCAGTGCTGGGTGCGCTCGGAGTGGTAGTGCTCGACGAACTCGTGGACGGCGGTGCGCAGATGGCGTTCGCCCAATGGGATGATGTGCCGCAGGCATTCCTGCTTGATCGACCGAACGAACCGTTCGGCGTACGCATTCAAATTCGGGCTGTTCGCGGGTTCCGTCGGTGAGGTTCGCCGTGGCACCGCCTGGCTCGACGAAGAAGCCCGCCGGCTCAAGGGCAAGCGTCGACGCCGTCGATGCGTTCGAGCTTCAGCCCGTCGATGGGGCGAAGCTCGGCGTCGAGCGACGCGATCGCGTAGAGACGCATCCCGTCGACCAGGAACCGCGGCGGGTGGGGTTCGCACAGCGTGACGGTTCGCGTCGCGCCGTCGGTCTTCGGCGCATCGCAACGAACGAGCGCGTCGAAGTCGGCGTTGGCGCGAAACCCGGCGAGCGACGCTTCGTCCGACGCGGTCCAGCCGGCGCCGCGGGGCGCAAAGGTGAATTCGAGGCAAGGGTGTCGCGGCATGGCGAAGACCATTCCCGACTGGAAGGTCCCGTCGCGCTTCCACTCCGCGAAGTGGTGGTAGACCGGGTCGACCCCGCGCGGGTCGGTGGCCGCCACGTGGTCCGAGGGGATCGGCTGCTCGCGGGAGCGCGCGTCGATGCCTTCGAGTCGCGCCTCGACGGCCGCGCGGTCCACGGGGCGATTGATCTGGTGTGGCCAGCCGGGCCTCGCCGAGTCGTAGATGACGGCCAAGACCGCGAGGCCCAGCTGGGCCGCCCAGACCCGCTTCGGCCCACGCTCGCGGACGACGTCCACGACGGCCATGGCGGCGCAGAGCATCACGGCGGCGAACGCGGGGTACATGTCGACGAGGTACCGGGTCACGAGGTTGCCGACCTTCGCGTAGAGGACGAAGAGGGCGAGCGACGGCGGCAGCGCCCAGAGCCCGACGATCGTCGTCACCTCGCGGCCGAGGTCTCGATCCCGCCGCCAGAGGCGACGTCGAATGACGCGCGACAGGACGACGCCGAAGGCGACGAGCCAGGCCCCGAGCACCCACAGGTCGTAAGTCGGCGAGTAGTACTCGCGCCACCGCTCGCCGACGGCATAGGGTGCGATCGCCGCCGGGACGGCCGCGGCGGTGGTCGCGATGAGCGGTGCGGACACGGGATCGAGTCGGAACAGCGTCGCGAAGAGCTCCCTCGCCGCGCTCGCGAACGGCACCCCGGCGAACTCCAGTCCCCAGCGCGTCAGGCGGTTGACGAAAGGCCCCGAGTCGATGTTCGCGTATCCCGCCTCGAGGGGCCAGCCGAACCGCGCCACGTTGGCGGCGAAGTAGAGCGCCGTCACCGCGAGGCCGGCCGAGACGCTCGCGACGATGCCGCGAAGCCGGAGCCCGCGGCGGTGTGCGAGCGCCGCTGCGAGGACGGCGGTCGTGAACCCGTAAGCAGCCAGCGGGGGCCGGATGAACGTGACGAAGGCGGCGGCGGTGCAGACGGCGGTCAGGCGTCGCGTCGTTGCCCGCTCGAGCAAAGAAAGGAGGCCCGCCAGGAGCAGGACCGTCCAGAGTGCGCCGACGGCGATCGTCTGATCGTAGATCAGGAACCGCGCTCCGAGGAGGCCCACGAAGGTGGGGAACGACAGGAACAGCGCCGACGCCGCGATGCTCGCGGCGAACGCGCTCACCCTTGTAGACGCGAGCTGCAGCGCGCGGGCGAAGAGCGCGATGGTGACCGCGTACAGGATGAGGAAGCGAACGTGATCCGGAAATCCGGGGGCTCCGAAGAGCCGCGCCACGAGGTGAAACGGAGCGCCGATGATCGGCAGACCGAGGC
>CALFNG010000493.1 GCA_937902985.1 uncultured Myxococcales bacterium | reverse complement strand
CTGCGATCGATCGGCCGCGCCCGGCCGTCGCGTGGTCGTGGCGCCCCGAGCACGGCGGCCGGGTCGACCAGGTGCGCGTCGCGAGCTCGACGGTGATCGTGGCGACGATGATGCCCCGCGATCCCAAGGCGCCCCGGTGGGAGCACGCAGTCGTCTACGTGCTCGACGCCGCGACGGGCATCGAGATCGCGCGACGCGTGCTGCCCGATCCGGTCCCGGTCGCGGCCATGGTGGTCGAGGACGGCGTCGTTCACGTCATCTCGACGCGAAAGGGCGAGCCGATCTTCTGGTACGCGCTCACCGCGACCGACCTCGTGCCCAACCACCGGCGGATCGTCACGGTGGCCGACGGGGTCGATCACGACGACGTGCTCGACGCTTGGGCCACCCCCGACGGCGGCCTCTGGCTCGAGTTCGAGACCCTCGAGGGCGAGTCGACGCGCGTCCGCGGCTTCGCGTTCGCCGACCCGAGCGGCGCGCCCCTCGCGGCGCAGCTCGCCGAAGACCGCTTCGCCGCCGAGGGCCCCCCGATGCCCCACGACGCGTGCGCCGCGGGCCACGAGCTGTTCGTGCCCATCCAGGGACGGTGGGAGAACGAAGGTGCCGCCACGCCGCCGAGTCTCTCGAAACTCAGGCGTGCGACCAGCGCGCGCGAGCCCGACGAGGGCGGCGAGGCCGCGGACGCCGCCGAGGCCACGGCGACCGCGGACGTCGGCATCGACAACGGCTCGAGCGAGCCCTGGGCCGCGGCGACGATCACCGGTCCGCGTTCGAAGCTCCACGCGCTCGGCGCCGAGGGGGTCATCTGCGCGGTGGCGCTCGCCGAGGACCACGGCAAGCCAGATCAGGTGAGGGTCGAGGTCTTTGCGGTCGATCGCACCTCGGCGGTCGTCCGCTGGCGCGCGCACGACCAGCGTCTGGCGATCAGGCCGAGCTTCAGCGACGGCGCGCGCATCGTGCGGCGACCGAACGGCGAGATCTTGTTCCAGAGCCTCGGCCTCGACGGGACCCCCTCGACACCGCTGCTCTGCGCCGGACCCGACGGTCGCCTCGACTCGATCCTGATCGGCGCGCGCGGTCGCTACGTCCTCGACGCCTCGCTAGGCGACCTCGTCCTCGCTCACCGCGAAAACAAGGACGGCCGGGTCGAAGTGGGCGGCTTCGCGATCGACCTCGAGGGCCGCCTCCTCGGGCGCCGCGCGGTCCCGCGCTGGACGATCGACCTCGGCGATCTCGGCGGCGCCGCGACCGTCTACGCGGGGGCTGGGGCCGTGGTCGTACGCGGCGCGCGCTCGGTCCTCGCCGTTCGGATGTAGGCGCCCGTGCTCGCGTCTGCGCCCGTGCTCGCGCCCGCGCCCGCGTCCCCGCTCGCCTACGCCGTCGCGCGCTTCAGTCTCTCGACGGCGAGCGTCAGCACCTTCAGGCTCTGCTGCTGCGCGGTGGCCGCGCCTTCGATCTTGGTCGCGGCGGCCAGCAGGCGCTGGTTGCCCTGGCTCTGCGTCTTGTGGCTCGAGTTGAGCTGTCCGACCATGTTCGAGATGTTCTCGATCGAACCGGAGATCTGCCGGCCGCCGCGGGCCTGTTCCTGCGAGCTTCGCTCGACGTGCTGGGTGATGATGCGCATCTTCTCGGCGCTCTTCATGATGAGCTCCGAGCCGCGGGCCTGCTCGGCGGTGGCGGCCGCGATCTGCTGCACCGTCTCGGCGATGCGACCGATGGCGTCGGTGACCTGCTTGCTGCCCTTGGCCTGCTCGACCGTCGCGCGGGCGATGGCGCGGACCATGTTGGTGCTCTTCTGCGAGCTCTCGAGGATCTTCTTGAGGGCGCGCTCGGCATCGTTCGAGACCTCGACGCCTCGGTCGACGTTGAGCGCGCCGCGCTCGACGGCCGTGATCGCGTTCTTGCTCTCGGACTGCACGGTCTTGATGAGATCCGTGATCTCGCGAGTGCTCGCGCCGGCACGCTCGGCCAGGTCTTTGATCTCGTCGGCGACCACGGCGAACCCCTTGCCCTGCTCGCCCGCCTGCGCGGCGATGATCGCGGCGTTGAGCGCGAGCAGATTCGTCTGTTCGGCCACGTCGTCGATGACGTTCACGATCTGACCGATCGCCTCGATGCGCGACCCGAGGCTCGAGATGACCGAGACCGCCTCCTGCGAGCTCTCCTTGATCCGGTAGATCTCGCCGATGGTCTTGAGAATGGCCTCGGCGCCCTTCTCCGCGTCGAGCGCCACTTCTTCGGACAGGCGCGCGGTCTCGTTGGCGTTGCTCTGGACCTGGTCGATGGAGACGTCCATCTGGTTCATCGAGCTGCTCGTCTCCTCGGCCGTGAGGGAGAGCGCGTCGACGTTCCGTGCGACCTCTTTGATCGAGTACGCCATCTCTTCGATCGAGCTGACCGTCTCGCGAACGCTGCCCGCGAGCTCGCCGACGTTCTCGGCGACCTCGTCGTTGGTCGCGGTCATCTCGAGGATCGAGCTCGACGACTCTTCGGCGCTGTGGGTGAGGGCCTCGAGGTGGGTGGCGATCTCGTGCACGGCGCCGCTCAGCTCGGCGATGAGCCGCGATGTCTCGTCGGCCGCCGTGAGCTGCGTTTGCACGTTGCCCTCGAGGCGGCGGGCGCTCTCGTCGATCATTCCCTCGTGCTCTTCGAGCTGCGCGTTCGCCGTGCCCAGCTCGTCGATGTCCTTGCGGCGCTCGTCGGCAACGCTCGTCAGGACCTCGTAGAGGCGGAGCACGTTGCCCGAAGCGCTCGACGGGATGGTCAGCTTCTCGCCCGCCGCGGCCCGGCGCGCGGCGTCGATCAAGCCTTCGAGCGAGACGGCGGCCATGCTGCCCGACCCCGCGTAAAAGATGCCGACGGCACCGAGAAACGCGATGCCCGCGATGAAGGGAGCCGCGTCCTTCACGATGAAGGCCGCCACCAGCCCGATCGCCATGAGGGCGCCCGCACCAGAGACTTGTTTGGGGGACAGGGTCATCGATTGGGTAGCCTCGGAACGGTACCGGGGCTCGGTCGTTCGGCGCAAGGAACCTTCGATGGAAGGCGGCCGGCAGCGGGCGGACGCGTCGGCAGCCGCGCCCCGCGGACGCTCGCGTTGGCCGGGCCGCGACGCTAGGGTCGGCACTCAACGTGCCCGAGCTCCACGGCCCCGCCGCTCCGCCTGCCTCGATCCCTCCGATGCCCACGACCGCGCCGCGCTCTTCCGGGCGGGTCCCGCTGCGCTTCGAAGACGTCACCCAGGACGGCCGCCTCGTGCTCGAAGCGTTGCCGACAGCGCTCGGGCCGACGATCTGGCGAGGCCTCCTCGACAAGGACCCCGGCGTCCGCGCTTGCTACAAGAACGGCGTCTTCCCCATCATTTCGCGCCTCGTGCTCGAGGGGACCCCTGGGCCGTTCTCGGCAAACGGGCGGGTCGAGGCCGAGGGCTCGTACCGCCTGGCCCGCGCGGACGACGGGCGATTCATGCTCGAAGTCTGGGCCGACCTCTACGCTCCCATCGGCCACACGCACGGGGCCGCCTCGGCCGACGCGCCGAAGATCCTCGCCGGCCGCGTTCTTGGCGAGCACGTCTTCACCCGGCCGTTCGCTCCCCCGGGCGAACGGCGTGTCACGGCGTTCGACTTCGAGGGCGCGCCCGACGTGAACGAGACGCGCCCGGCCGCGCCGTCGTTCGAGTCCATCGCGTCGTTGCCCGAGGCCGCTACCCCGATCGACGCCGGCCCCCGCGCCGACCCCACCCCCATCGTGTTCGGTCTCGTTCACTCCGACGGCAACATGCACGTCAACTCGCTGGCGTACCTGCGCGTCTTCGAAGAGGCCGCGCTTCGCCGCTTCGTCGAGCTCGGGCGGGGCGCTCTCGTGCTCGCGCGGCGAATGGACATCGCCTACCGCAAGCCGTGCTTCGCGGGGCAAACGATGCGCGTCGTGCAGCAGGCCTTCGAGACCGACGGCGGCGACCTGAGCGGCGACCTGAGCGGCGACCTGAGCATGGGGGTCGCCTCCGTTCTCGTCGACGCCGCCGCCCCCGACGCGCGCCCGCACGTGTTCGCGCGGATGACGTTCGCTCGCTGAGTCTCTGACTAAAAAGTACCGAATACCCCGGCCGAGCCGGCTCCGATCCAGGGCGTGACGTGGACGCGTGACTCCGAGGCGGGCGGGGCCGTTGTCTCGGAGGGGTTCGCGTCGGGGTCGGCGGGCGGCGCGCTCGCGGGCGCGGCCCCGGAGGGCTTGTGGCCCACGATGAGCGAGACGATGGCGACGCCGGCCCCCGCGGCGGCCACCGCGAACGAGACCGTCGAGAGCGTGGCGAGCGTGTTGCCCGAGTTGAGATCCGACGTCTGCTGGCCCGGCAGGCACACCATGTTCTTGCACTCGTCTTTGACGGTCGACGCCTTCGAGAGCGACATGAGGCCCGTCACGGTGCCGGCGATGAGCCCGACGCCGCCACCGATGAACCCCGCGTAGGTCAGCCCGCCGGGGCTGTGGACGATGTCTTTGACGCCTTCGCCGCCGGGCGCGGTCTCGTCGCCCTTGCCGTCGCTGGCCGCGAGGGTCAGCGCGACGTCCTTCTTTTCGCCTTCGGCGACGTCGACTTCTTGCTTCGCGTCGCCGCTCCCCGCGTGCGCGGTCACCACGTGGTGCCCCGGGTCGACCTTGCGCGGCAGACCCGCGACGGCGCTCGGGAGCGACGCGCCGTCGATGGAGATCGCGGGGGAGTCGCCTTCGGCGGCGCCGGCCACGCTGATCGTGAGCGAAGGGACCTTGCCTTCGATCTGGGTGTCGAGGTCTTCGGCCTTGGCGCGCGCGTCCTTGAAAGGCTGCGGATCGTCGGGCTTCTCTGCGCTCTTGCGGAGCGCGGCGATCGTGTCGAGCGCCTCGACGAGGAGGCCCATCGAAGCCTGGGTGCGCGCGACCTCGAGCGTCGTCGTCGGCACGTGCATGATGTCGTCCGCGGCCTTGAACCGCGCGAGCGCGCCCTTCAGGTCGTTCTTGTCGCGCAGATCGCGGCCTTCCTGCATCATCGAACGCGCCGTCTCGCGGTCCGCCGCGCTGGCCTGAGCCCACGCCCCGGAGGCGCTGAGCAGCGTCGCCGTGGCCAGGGTCGTCGCGGTCATGCTGAGGCGCGCACGTCTAGAAGCCATCATCAACCCTCGTCTTGGTGTGGCCGCCCGGCTTCTGGGCCGGGTGGAAAGTGGGGCGCGGGACCGGCGGCGGCGCGTAGCCGACCGGCGCCGACGGGCGGAACACCGGGGCCACGACGGTGGTCGCCGGGGTCGTGGTGTTGGCGTCGGGCAACGGCACAGGGTCAGGCGCGGTCGCGGTCACTGGCGTCGTGGGGACGACGGGCGCAGCGGTCCACGGCGTCGTCACGGTGACGACGGCCGCCGTGATCGGCGCCGCGGACGACGCGGCGACGACCGGATTGGGCGTCTGCACCTCGGGATGGTCGGGCGACTGGCGCGTGAGCAGGAGCACGAGCGCTGCCGCGCCGAGGACGCCCGCGGTCGCAATGCCCGCGAGGGCGACGGTGCGCGCGCGCGACGGCAGGCTGACGGCGACATCCATCGCCGCCGACCCGAGCGTGCCGACGGTGACGACCGAAGGGCCGGAGTTCGACCCGAGGCCACTGCGCGAGCTGTTTCCGGGGTTCGAGCCGACGCCATTGCGAGACCCTTCGCCGGCTCCGCTTCGAGCGGGCGGATTCGAGATGCCGTTGCGCGAGCCGGTGCCCGGGTTGGATCCGATCCCGTTGCGTGACCCGTTGCCGGTCCCGGGCCCCATCTCGTTCAGGCCGGGGGCAGAGGTCGCGCCCCCGCCCGTGACCCGCAGGTTCGAGCGCATGATCTCGGCGTATCGCTCGCGCTCTCCGGCGGCCTTCACGCCGACGGCGATGGCCTCTTTGCGCCTCTTCGCGCGCTCGGACGCGTGCTCGGCGAGGAACGCGGCCACCGCCGCGGGCTTCGTCGCCAGGTTCGCGTCGACCATGGCGTCTTCGAGCGCCTGCTGGAGCTCGGCGGCCGTGGCGAAGCGCGCGTCGACGTCTGCGATCAGCGTGCGTTTGACGATCGAGACGATCGCCGGGTGGGTCCCCGGGGGCAGCGGCACAGGCGGCCGGCCGCTCGTGAGCACCATGAGCGCCTGCACGTCGTTCTCGCCGTCGTAAGGCGGCTTGCCGCTGATGAGGTGATAGAGGATCGCGCCCACGGCCCAGAGGTCGGCGCGTCGGTCGACGGCGCCGCCGACGGCCTGCTCGGGCGACATGTAGCGAATCTTGCCCTTGACCTGCCCCGCGTTCGTGTCGCCCGCGATACGGTCACGAGCCTTGGCGATGCCGAAGTCGATGAGCTTCGCCACGCCCTTGTTGCTCACCAGCACGTTCTGGGGAGACACGTCGCGGTGCACGACCCCGAGAAGATGCCCGTCGTCTTCGCGTAGTTCGTGCGCGGTGTGGAGCCCTCCGCAGATGTCGGCCAGCACGCGCAAGACCACGCCCGGCGGGACTTTCATTCCCTTCTTGGTCAGCGCGCGGTGCACCGCCGACAGCGATTCGCCGTCGATGTATTCCATCACCAGGTACGTGATGTCGTGCTGTTCGCCCACGTCCAAAATCTGGGCCACGTTCGCGTGCTCGATGCGCGAGGCGATCCGTGTTTCGTCCTGAAACATTTGCTGGAATCGCGCGTCGGCCGCGAACTTCGGCAGCACGGTTTTGATGGCGACGAATTTCTCGAAGCCGTGCTTGCCGGTATGGCGGGCGATCCACACGCTCGCCATGCCCCCTTCGGCGATCGGACACAGCAGCTCGTATCGATCCAGCTTGAAGCCGGGAGCGAGCGGCGTAGGCCGGGGAGGCGAGAGGCTCACTCCTCAAAGTATCGCCTACAACCAGGCCGTTTGCGAGCCCGCCTGAGGGCAACGAGCCTCGGTCCAACCAGTTGGGGTACGCCCCTCGATCGGGTTTAGGTGGATGTAGTCAATTCCAGGTAGGATCGTTGCCTAGGCTCGTGGGGCACTGACAGAAACTGCCGGTCAGGGCGGTCTTCCGGGCTCGCCCGAGGTTCGGTGGCTGATACGCCCAGCAGGTGCACGAGGCGTTGGTTACGGTCGCGCACTCCACGATCTCGGTGTCGTTCGGACCGCAGACAATCAATTGGGTCGCGCAGGATCCAGCGTTCGCCGCCGCGCAAGCCTTTGCCGCTTCATCAAGGCCATAGGTGTTCTTGGGCACACAGTCGGTGTAGGTCTGCCCCTCACCATTCGAGTGAACGACCTGAGTGCACCCGCCCTCGCTGGCGTCGGGGGGCGGACCCGCATCGTTCGCATCGTTCGCATCGTTCGCGTCGACCGGTGGCGACCCGTCGTTCGCGTCGCCGGGACCGCCGTTGGCGTCGGCGACCTGACCGTCGGCCCCGGCGTCGCCGTCGGCATCGCCATTCGAGGCGCCACCGTCGTTCACGTCCTCGTTCATTCCGGCGTCGTCGCTCGCATCGTCCGTCGAAGGCCCGTCGTCGGCGACCGCATCGGAGCGGGCGTCTTTCGGCATGGTGACGGGCTCACCGCCGTCGAACATGACGGCCGAATAGTCTTTCAATCCGGAGACGAGAGCGCACGCGGCGAGCCCACCCCCACCGGCCGCGAACGCGATCAGCCGAAACGCGCGCGGCATTCGCACGGGTGGAACTATACGACGAGAGCCGGTCACGCGGTAGCGACTCCGAGGGCCGGCGGAGCGCATTCGGCGAGTCGAGCTCCGAGCGCGACGAATCGTGCACGCGTCGTTTCCAACGCGACCGGGCTCGCGTCGATCCCGATGAACGCGCGGCCCATCTTGTGAGCCACGGCGAGGGTGGTTCCACTGCCGGCGTAAGGATCCAGTACGACGTCGCCGGGGTTCGACAGCGCGCCGACCAGGCGCTCGAGGAGCGCCTCGGGTTTCTGCGATGGATAGCCAGTGCGCTCACGCGCCACGGGAGCTATGACGCCGATCTCCCAGACGTCGCCCATCGGGACGCCGGGCGTGGGTTCGTCGGTCGACGACGAGCGCGCGCGTCGGCCATTCTCGGCGAAGACGGCCCGCTGCTTCGTGGTGCCCCACGTGGCGAGCGTCGACGCCGCGAGCGGTTCGTAGGGCTGGTTCCAGCGCCCGGCGACGCGCGGGTCGCGACGCCAGCGGAGCAGCGTGTCGTGCACGCGCTGGAAATTCGGCGTCTTGCTCGGCCAGCGGCGGTAGCGCCACACGATCTCGCTCGCGAACGACTCGTCGCCGAAGATCTCGTCGCCGAGGACGCGAACGTAGTGGCTCGTCTTCGGGTCGACGTGCACGACCACCGATCCGTGCGGGGCGAGGAGCTCACGCGCCGCGGCGAGGCGCGAGCCGAGGGCCTCGAGCCACGACGGGAGATCGCGCCAGCGATCGTCGAACGCCGGAACCCGCGTCCGCGCCGAGCCGCGGGGTGCGCCCGCTTTGCGGAGCCACGCCGTGTGCTCCCGGTTGGTGAAGAAGGGCGGGTCGAGGTAGGCGAGGGTCACGGTGCCGGTGCCATCAGCGGCGAGCGACCGGAGGCACGCGAGGTTGTCGCCTTCGAGGAGCCGCCCGCCGTCGCCGGAGAGCGCCCAGGTGCGCTCGGGGCCGCGAGCGCAGGCGTCGACGGCGGCGAGCCCGTGGTCTTTGCCCTGCCAAGAAAGCGTGACGGCGCGCGATCGGACCATGTCGGACGATCGTAACGAGTCGCCGCGAGGCAGGGCCAACATCGGCGCTGTGGTCAGGCCGGGTATCGAGCCCCGCGCCCGGCGCGCCCCGCGTTGGTCTTCACTCCCGCTCTGCTATACCGCGGGCTTCGCATGACCGCGCCCCTCCAGGCTTCCCCCCAGGCCCAGCCCCGGGTCTTGTCCGGGATCCAGCCTACCGGCGAGTTTCACATCGGCAACTGGCTCGGCGCCGTGCGCACGTGGGCTCAGCAGGTCGCGGCTCAGGCCGAAGATCTCTTCTTCTGCATCGTCGACGCGCACGCGATCACCACCGAGTACATCCCGGCCGAGCTCCACCGCCGCATCTGGACGATGGCCGGCGACCTCGTCGCCTGCGGCGTGGACCCCGATCGCTGCACGCTCTTCGTGCAGAGCGACGTGCGCCAGCACACCGAGCTCGCCTGGTACCTCGCGAACGTGACGCCGCTGGGCGACCTCTCGCGGATGACGCAGTTCAAGGAGAAGAGCGAGGGGCGAGAGCACGCGCTCGTCGGCCTCTTCACGTACCCGGTGCTGATGAGCGCGGACATCTTGCTGTACCGGGCGACGGTCGTGCCCGTCGGCGAAGATCAGCTGCAGCACCTCGAGCTCGCGCGCGAGACCGTTCGTCGCTTCAACCATCGCTTCGGTCCGATCTTCCCAGAGCCCCAGCCGCGCCTCTCGCAGGCGCCGCGCATCATGGGCCTCGACGGGCAAACCAAGATGAGCAAATCGAAGGGCAATACGCTCGGCCTCTTCGAGGAGCGCGACGTGTTCTGGAACAAGCTGCGCGGCGCGTTCACCGATCCCCAGCGCCTGCGAAGGAGCGATCCGGGGCGCCCTGGCGTCTGCAACATCTTCACGATGCACAAGGCGGTCTCGACACCGGACGAGGTCGAGCTCACCTATACCGAGTGCACCACGGCGCAGCGCGGCTGCGTCGATTGCAAGAAGATCGTGATGGAGAGCTTCGATCGCGAACTCGTGCCGCTCCGTGCCAGGCGCGCCGAGATCGCGCAACACCCCGACCGGCTGCGACAGGCGCTCGGGGACGGCGCCGAAAAGGCGCGCCGGATCGCCGAGGAGACCATGCGCGAGGTGCGCCCCGCGATGGGCCTCGGAACCGGCGCGCCGGCCCCGTGAGCCGCGCGCCGGGCCGCCGCGCGAGAGACATCGCACGTGCCGCGCGATCGTTCGCGCGCGCGGCGTTCGCCGGAGGGGCGTTCATTCTCCTGCAGGCAGTGACCGCGGGATGCAGTCATCCGCCGGCCGACGCGACCCCCGAGGGGGCGCTGCGTCTGTTCCTGGACGACATGGATGACAGCGACGATCCGACCGCGATGCGCCGCGCCTACGAACTCCTCGGGCCCTCGGCGCGCGCGAACCTCGCCGGCCGAGCGCATCGGACCAGCCGTCTTCAAGGGCGGCAGGTCGAGCCGTGGGACATGCTCGCCGCGGGCCTCTTTGGCCTCGCGTTCCGACCCAAGGCGATGCGCGCCGCGCTCGTCGGTGACCGCGCGACGGTCGAAGTCTTCGGCGAAGACCCGCAGACCGAGCACGCGAGCGTGTCGTGCGTCCACACGGGCGGCGGCTGGCGCATCGAGCCTGGTTTCCCCGAACCGTAGGCGCGCGAGATTGGCCGCCGAGGCGCAGAGGGCGCAGAGGGCGCAGAGGGCGGCATTGCCCTTAGGGGGCAACCGTTTCGTCGGGCTTCGACTCGAAGTGCAGCGCGTAAACGAACGCGCGCTCGCGCGAGGAACGGGGGAGCGACGGAAGTTTGCCGGTGCGGTAGACGCCAAGCACGCAACGGGTGACGTCGATGTCGCTGAAGTGCACGTCGTGATCGGCGACCTCGGCGACCTCGAAGATCTCACCGTCGTGGTGGACGCGGAAGCGGAGCTCGAGACGACCGCCGATGTCGGGGTGGGCGGCGAGGCCGGTCGCGTAGCACTGGCTCGCCGCGTCCCACTTCGCCCTCAGCGACTCGCGCAGCGACTCGGCGTTCGGAAACGGGCGCGCGGTGGTGACGGCCTCGTCGCCGGTCGCGAGCGAGATCTCGAGCTTGGCGGTCGTCTGTGACGAGGCCGGCGGCATCGTCACGTGTCGCGCCTCCCGTGCCACGCACGCACCGACGATGGCGTCGCGCACAGTGCTGGCCGTGATGGTCGAGCGGTCGATTCCGCCGCTCGGGTTCACGACGAGCTCGAGAGATACCTTGCCCGAGAGGCGCTGATCCCCGCGAAGACCTTCTTCGTAGCACTCGCGGAACGGCCAGTACCCGGCATTTCGGGCGATTCGCTGAAGGTCGGCCGCGGTGGCGCCGCCCTGCGCGTCCGTCACGTCGACGATGATGCCTGGCGCGGGGTGGTACGGCCGCTTTCGAGCACCTCGTCCCTCGTGCGCCTCGTGCGCCTCGTGCGTCGCGTCGCGATCGTGCGCCTCGTGCGTCGCGTCGCGATCGTGCGCAGCGCGTCGGCGATCGGCGTCGTGCGCGCGGAGTCGTACCGGGAAGAACGGGAGCTCGTCGGACATCAAGACGTTGGCGGTCGCGGGCGGGCCAGGCGTGGGCGCGGAGGGTGTCGGCAGCGGCGCGAGCGCTTCCGCGGGCGGAGGTGCCGGTTCGCTCGAAGCCGCGGGCCCGGGGAGCGGGGCCGCGTCGGCCGACGCGAGCAGCGCGATCGGAGTGGCCACGAGCGTGACGTTGGGCGGGATGCCCGGCGGCGGCGCGGCTCTCGGCGGCGATCCGGCGCAGCCCCAGCTCAACGCCGAACCCATCAGGACGCAAGCGACTCGTCGACGACTCGAGAGGGACGCGTGCATGATGCGCATGCTCATATTCCCGCTCGACGTGCCGGCGCAAGAGCAAGCGGCTCGCGGCCGCGCCGGACCTGAAATACCGTCGAGTTCGATGAGCCGCCGGTGGACGTTTTATCTCTTGTTCCCCGCGGCCTGTCACGCGGCGCCGGGGACACGGGCGGTCGACGACGCGGACCCCATGGGCGCGACCGCAGCCGACGCAGGTCGACCCCGCGTGCAGCTCACCTGGCGCCTCTTCGAGACGCAGCGCTGGCTCGAAGGGCACGACCGGCGCGAGTCGGCGGTCATCGAGCTCCTCGTCAACGGCGGCGTTCCGTCGCGCGTCGAGCTCGGACGTCGCGACACCGCCGGGTGCGCGATTCGCCATGAAGGCGGTTCGACTGCCGACGATCCCGTCGGTGCGCTCACGGCAGTCGACTGCACCTCCGCTCGGGCGCAGGTGTTCCGCTCGGATTCGGGCGAGCTACGTGTCGTTGCGGGCGACCGGAGCTCTGCGAACGCGGTGGGCGGCGCGTCTTGGATTCACGAACGAACGGTGACGGTGCGCGTTCCGGCCGGCGCGGAGGTCACGGTCGACAGCGACCTGTCACGAATCCCCGACGAAGCGCCGAGCCCTTGAGCCGAGCCGTGACCGGCCGGAGGCGAGCCAGAGAGGACGACTCAGAGGCGGCGGAAGATCGCGCCGGCGTCCGTGGCGCCCTTCATCTTCGCGTCGTAGAGCGAGGGGTCGTCGAACCAGTCGATGCGCGTCTTCGAAAGGAGCGGAAAGAAGATGTGCCGGAGCGACCACACCATGAGGCCGGGCATGTGCTTCATGACCCATACGTAGAGGGTGGCCGCGGGCTCGTGCACCGACTGCTTGTGGATCTCGAACCGCTCGAGCACGTAGCCGGCGCGCTCGATCTTCGACCGCAGCTCGTCGGGCTCGAACCGCCGGACGTGACCCATGTAGCGATCGAACGAGCAATAGTGCTTCATTCCGAGCGGGACGGTCAGGACCAAGCGCCCGCCCGGCCTGGTGATCCGCGCGATCTCGCGGAGAAGCCCTTCGTCGTCGGCGACGTGCTCGAGCACCTCGAACATGGCGACGAGATCGAACGATGCCTCGGCGAGGCCCTGGTCCTGCAGGAAGCCCTTGTGGACGACGGCCCCCTTGCCCTCGAGCACCGTGAGCGCGTGGGCCGACAGATCGCATACATGCGTGCCCTCTACGGGCAGGCGCGGAAAGATCCCTGGACCGAGCTCCATGCGCATGGGAGCGGCGTCGGCGAGCTGCTTGAGCACGGGCCACCAAGGCAAGCGGTCGGGCGGCAGGAACGGCATCCTTGCCCACATGTCTTCGTAGAGCGCTTCGTTGTAGGTCGCGGCGTTGTCGAGAGCGGTGTTCGTCATGGGGGGTTATCGGTTCCGCTTTCACGCATGCTTGAGCCGACCGCGGCGCCAGCGAAACTCGCAGTCAGAGACCCGAAACAATACCGCAGCACAAGGCGTAGCGGAATGTCTCGATGAGGCCCTGACGCGCGGCGCCAAGAGCGCGTTTCTCACGCAGCAGCGCGCAGCGCGTAGATCGCGCGGTTCGGCTCGATGCGGTCGACTTCGCACACTTCGTGCAAACGCTCCGAGACGGGGCAAGACAGCGTGCGATGAGCCAATCCAACGTCCTCCTCGATTTGAAAGACGCGACGCCGGACTCGGTCATGACGCTCGAGTCGATCGGCGCCGAAGTGCGCATCGACGTGCACCTCGATATGGGGGGTATGGGGGGTCGCCGCGGTCAGAGCGCCTTTCAAGCGAGCACGTCGAGCGCTTCGCAGGCTGAGCTTCGCGCAGGGTATCTCGTCGCAGGGCGGTATGAGCTCAAGCGCGTGCTCGGCCGTGGTTCGATGGGCACCGTCTGGCTCGCGAACCACAAGGCGCTCGACGAAGAGGTCGCGGTCAAGCTGCTCGCGCCCGCGGGCGAGCTGACGGGAATCGAGAACGCCTCGACCACGGCGGCGCGCTTTCGCTTCGAGGCGCAGGTCGCTGCGCGGCTGTCGCGAAAGACGCGGCACGTCGTTCGGGTCACGGACCACGGGCACGACGGCGCGCTCGCGTTCCTCGTCATGGAACGGCTCGAAGGGCAGACGCTGGAGCGGGCGCTTTCGAACCGCGGTCCCATGCCTCCTCTCGAGGTGTCGTCGCTCCTGACCCAGCTCGCCCGAGGGCTCGAAGTGGCGCACGCCGAGGGCGTCCTTCATCGCGACCTGAAGCCGTCGAACGTCTTTCTCACGGCGGGCGAAGACGGAGCGCTGCTGGCGAAGATCCTCGACTTCGGGATCGCGCGCCGCGATCGCACGTCGGGCGTCGACACGCGGTTCGCCACGGCGCAGGGCGTGCTCGTCGGAACGCCCGGGTACATGAGCCCGGAGCAGGCGAGCGCCGCGTCCGACCTCGATTCGCGTGCCGATCTCTGGTCGCTCGCGGCGATCGCTTACGAGGCGCTGACCGGCGAGCTGCCGGTGGCGGGTCACGACACCGATCAGATGCTGGCGAATCTTCGCTTGGGGAAGACCGTGCCGCTGCGCCACCGGAACGCCGATCTGCCCGAAGCTTGCGAGCGCTTCTTCGAGCGCGCGTTCGCTCCGTGCATCGACGATCGGCATCCCAGCTGCGCCGAGCTGGCGCTCGATTTCGAGCACGCGGTTCGCGCCACCGGCTCGCGCGGAGCGGCTCGCACGGTCGCGCTGAAGACGTTGCGGCTCGGGGCTCCCGCGGGAGCTCCGGCGCCCTTGCGCCTGCGTACGCGTCGCAAGGTCCAGGTCCTCGCGGCGTTCGCGGCTACCGCGCTGGCCGTCGCGGCCATGTGGTGCGCGTTCGCGCTGCATCCGCGGCCTGCCCTCGGAATGGGTCCCGCGATGGGCGGCGGAGCCGAGGCTTCTCCGACGGATTCGCCGCCCACTGCCGCGCATCGCGAGCCCGCCGTCGCCCCTCCGTTCGCGACACCCCTCGTGATACGCCCGTCGGCGTCCGTCGATGTTTCAGAGACCGTGGCGCCTCTCCCCGCGAGCGCGCCTTCGTCGCGTAAGCCGAGCGGTGGCCTCGGCGAGTTCAAGGCGTACTTCTGAGCGCAAGGGCACCCCCGCCGGTCACGCAACCGGAGTGGCGAGCGACGTGATGTAGTCCGCGACCGCGCGCCGGATCGTGGGCGGCACGGCGTCGAACTCGAGCCCGATGGCGCTCTTGCCGCGTCCTTCGCGCGTCCAGCGGACGCTCGCGTCGAGGGCGATCATCTCGCCGCTGTTCGGGCTGGCGAAGTGGACGCTCAGCTTCGCGCCGAGATCGAGGTGCGCGGGCGAGAGGATCAGCATGCCCTCTTCGCTGATCTCTTCGCTCCGCGCTTCGACGGGGCCGCCCGAAGCCCGCTCGATGAGGACCGGCGTGATGTACGGCGCTCGCAAGTACTGGCGCTTGTGCGGGACGCCCAGCGAGGGCGCGCTCGGGGCCTCCTCCGCGGCGACGGGGACCGCGGCGCGGGTCTTCTTCTTGACGAGTTTGATCGCCGGTATCGTCATGTAGTTGCTGTCGAAGCCGCCCTCGTCGTCTTCGATCGGTGCGAGCAGCGTCGACGCCCGCGCCCTCATTCCGCTCGCGGCGACGAGAGCCCGACCGAGCTCGCTCACCGAGTGAAAGCGCGCCGACGCCTCTTTCTCGAGCGCGTTCTCGATGACGACGCACAGCGCGGACGGCACGTCGGCCCGGCGGTCGCGCACCGATGGAGGCCCGGCGGCGTTCGAGACCTGGATGAGCACGTCGGGGTAAGCGCCGTTGTACGGGACCTCGCCCGTCAGGCACTCGTAGAGGGTCATGCCCACCGCGTAGACGTCGGTGCGCGCGTCGATCGCCCGGCCCCAGAGCTGCTCGGGCGCCATGTACTCGGGCGTGCCGAGCACCTCGTGGAGGCTCGTGAGCTTGCGATCGCGGTCGGCGAGCTGCTCCTCGGCGACCGCCGCCACGCCGAGGTCGATGAGCTTGACCATCTCGTCGCCGATCTCGTTCCGCGAGAGAAAGAGGTTGCTCGGCTTGAGGTCGCGATGAATGACGCCGCGCGCGTGGGCGTGCGCCAGCGCATCGCAGATCTGGCGGCCGATCTGCACGGTGTCCATGATCGAGAGCCGGGTGCGCGCCGCGAGGATCCCGTCGAGCGTGCGGCCCTCCAGCATCTCGAGCACGATGTACGGCCCGTGCGTCGCGCAGACCCCGGCGTCGAGCACTTCGACGAAGCCAGGGTGGCGCACGGCGGTCAGCGCGTGCGCTTCGCGCAGTAGACGGCTGCGAGCTTCCTTGTGCGAGCGCAGGGCCTCGGGAAGGATCTTGAGCACGACCACGCGGCGCGTGAACTTGTGCGCCGCCTCGAAGACCATGCCCATCCCGCCACGTGCGATGAGCCTGCGCACCTCATAACGGGTGTCGACGGTTTCCCCAACGAGGGCTTCGGTCACTCCTTCCACGATAACACAGCCGCGCTACGTCGAGCTTCCACCCGGAGGCGCGGGGGGAGGCCCATCGACCGGCAGAACGAGTCGAAATGTTGCGCCGGTGTTCGGGATGGTGGTTGCGTTCGCTGCGCTCGCGCGCGCGCCGCCGCCGCCGCCACCTTGCCGGCCGGTGTTGGCGTGCAAGTCGCTTTGCCGACTGGCACCTACGCGCGCGTCGTTCTGTCGCGAGGCGGCGACGCCGGCGCGCGCGTCGTTTTGGTGGGTAGCGGCAGGGCCTCGCTCGCCCCGTTCGTTCCGATCGGCGCGCTCGCTCCGCGCGTCGGGCGCGATGTACGAGAGTTCGCCCGTGTGTTCGATAGCGATCCGCTGCGCGATGGCCAGCCCGAGTCCGGTGCCGTGGGCCTTCGTCGTGGCGTAGGGCTCGAAGAGACGGGCCGCGATGTCGGGCGAGAGGCCGGGACCGTTGTCCGTCACGGTGACGATGACGTGCCCGCCGTTCCCGCCGTGTCCACGGTGGCCGCGGTCGCCGCCGACGATCACGCGAACGTCGCCTTCGTCGCCCTGGTCGTGGACCGCATCGAGCGCGTTCTGCACCAGGTTCATCAGCACGCTCGCGATCTGGTCGCGGTCGGCACGCACGGTCGGCGGCGCCGAAGCCCCCGTCTCCACGGTGAGCGTCACCCGCGCCCGACCCGCGAGCGGGCTCGCATCCGGGCTCGCGCCTGCGTCCGCGCCCGCGCCTGCGTTCGCGCCTGCGTCCGCGCCCGCGCTTGCGTCCGCGCCTGCGTCGTCGCCCGCGCTTGCGTCCGCGCTTGCGCCCGCGCCCGCGGTCCCTCCGGCGTCTCCACCGGCAATTGCGTGCATCTGCACGACCTGCCGCGCGACCTCGACGACGTCGATGATCTCCGGTCGCGGCTGGGGCAAGCGCGCGAAGCGGGTGAACTCGGTCACGATGTTCGCGATGCGAACGACCTCGTCGAGCACCGTTCGCGTCGCTTGATCGAAGTACGCATCGAACTCCGGGTCTTGCCGGGCCCGCAGGCGACGGAGCGTCTCCACGGCCGCGCGGATCGGCGCCAGCGGGTTCTTGATCTCGTGCGCGACCCGCCTCGCCACCTCGCGCCACGCGGCGACGCGCGTCGTCGCGGCGAGCCGCCGGCGCGTCGACTCGAGGTCGACGAGCATCGTGTCGAACGCTTGCGCGAGCTCGGCGATCTCTCCCGCGCCTCGCACCGGCAGCGGGCGCGCCTCGCCGCTGGCGACCTTGCGCGCTTCGGCCGCGAGCTCGGCGATCGGTCCGCCGAGGTTCCGCGCGAGCAGGACCGCGAGGAGGAGCGCAACGAGCATCGACGCCAGCCCGGCGTAGATCGTCGTCCGATCGACGCGCGCGAGGCTGAGCGCCAGGGGCGCCTTCGACTTGGTCACGAGGATGGGCACGTGCGCGCCGGCCGCGTCGCTCAGCGTGCAGCTCGCGAGCACGACGTCGTCCGTCGCGGCCGGCCGCTCGCCGACGGTCACGCTCGCGTCGATCGTCTTGGCGAGGCGCTCGATCACCGGCCCGAGGTAGCGCGCGCCGACGAGACCGACCGCCTTTCCGCCCGGCCCTCCCTTGCGGCACCGGGCAACCAGCGCCGGCACGGGGGCGATGCGGAGCGAGAAGTGGCTGACGTCGCCCCCGACGAGCGCCGCGACCTCGGTCTTCGGCAGGTTGAGGAGCGTCATCGGATCCTGGCCCAGTCGATCGCCCTGGTCGGTCGCGAGGATCAGCTCGTCGAAGTCGAACGCCTGTCGCTCTTCGGGCACGAGCCGCGAGAGCGCGAGCCGGCGCTCGTCGCGCAGCGTCCCCGCCTCGATCCAGATGAGCGCACGATCGGCGAGCTCACCCGACTGGCAGGCCCCGGCCACGAGCTTGCGATCGCTCTCGGCCTGCCGGCCGATCTCGGCCACGACGCGGTCGCACGCGCTCTTCACTTCTTGCTCGAAGCGACCGGTCTCGGTCGCCCGCCGGTCTTCGCGCACCACGTACCCGAGGCCCGTGACCGACAGCGTCGCCACGAATCCGAACGCGAGCACGAGGCGGGGCGCGAGTCGCATGCTTGCCTTCTACATACTCGCTAAAGGGGCATTCAACGACCACGTGCTCGATCATGCGGTCGCGCACCTTGCAGGGCCGGAGGACCGTCTGCTGCTGGTCGGTTCGCGCGCGAGCGCGATCGCCGCCGAGCGACGGCGTCGCGTTGCGTGGACGTGCCCGATGGCCTCCCACGTCGGCGGCGTCGACGACGTCGCGCTCAAGACCGCCGAGGAGATCGCGCGAGCAAGCGCCGGCGAGCTGAGCAAAGTCGTGCTCGTGTATACGCAAAGCTCCGGGGCTGCAACGTGGCGCGTCGTGGCAGAGACCCTCTTGCCGTTCAGCATGACGGCAGACCCTGCACAGCTCACGCATGCCGCAATGGAGTCCTTCGCGAGCGAGAACGTCGCCCGCCTGACGGCCATGAAGTTGGCGCACGACAACATCGAAGACAAGCTCGCCCTCATGACCCGCCTCGAACGCGAAGGCCGCCAGGAGGAGATCACGACCGAGCTCCTCGACATCGTGACCGGCGCGGAAGCGATGGCGCGGCCCACGCCGTGACACCCCCTCGTCCTCCCCCTCGTCCCTTCCGGCCCGACCTGAAGCTTAAATTAACGGCCATGCAGACGTCGCGATCGGGATCATCCGGTGCGCGCCGACGAAGGCTGCGCGTCATCCCACGAGAGTGACTGCGAGCCACCTCCATGACGCAGAGGTGTGCTTTTCGCGAGGGCGTGGATTGCGTATGGAGCTGACAGTCAGGCTGGAAGCTGTCGGCGCGCCGG
>CALFNG010000492.1 GCA_937902985.1 uncultured Myxococcales bacterium | reverse complement strand
CGTCACCGGCGTCACGACGAGCTTCGCCGTGATGGAGCCTTTGACGGCCTTCTTCAGGTTCCTTGACGAGATCCGGCAGATGCCGGAGTGGCGATCGGCGCGCCGCCGAGCGCCCGGCTCCTTCCGCCTACGGGAGAACGAACGTGCTGGGCGCCCAGACGGGGTTGTCCTGATTGGCGCTGTCTTGCAAGATCTCCACGGGCTCCGCGCTCGGATTCGCGGAGTCCATGATGACGATCCGCTTCGTTCCCGCGCTGCTCGTATGCGAGAACGTGAGCAGCGAGCCCGGACCCCAGCTCGGATGGGTCAGCGTGCCCAGATCCGTCCCCGACACCGGGCACGCGTTGCACGGGTTGAACACGAACTGGTCCGCGGGCATGACGTCCACGGTTGGGCCGAGGCCCGACTCGCAAGGACCGAGGATGAACGCGAGGCTCGTCCCGTCGCGCGAGAGGGCGGGGTAGTTTTCTTCGAACGTATCGTTGTTGACGATGAAGCGTGGGCTCCCTCCGGAGAGGTCAAACGCGTCGATCTCGTTGTCCCTGTCGACGATCAGGGTGTTCCCGTCGCGTCCGAACGTCGGATGTCCGAAGCCGGCGGATAGTAAGGGAATCACTTGGCTGACCAGCACCGGCCTCGCGTCGCTCCCGTCGGCGTTCATCAAGTAGAGCGAGTCCCACGCGAACGCTCCGGTGACGACGGTGCCCGAACGGAAAGCGATCAGCTTCCCGTCCGGCGAGAACGCGGGCTGATCCGCGTCGGCGCTCATCGACGTGAGCTGCGTCGTGCTCCCGACCGCGAGCTTCGTCGCAAACACCTGGGAGACGCCGCCGACGACCTGGCTGTAAGCGAGCGTCGTTCCATCGGGAGACACGGCAGGCTCGCTGTCGCTGCCCGAGATGAGGCGCCTCAGGCCGGATCCGTCCGGGTGGATGGCGTAAACGCCTGGCCCCGGTGACGCTACGTCGGAGTCGAAGACGATCCACCCGTCGGCGGCCGACGCGGGGCTGCCCGCGCTGCTCAACGGGATCGAGACTCCATCGCTGCCGTCCATCGGGTCAACAATCGGGCGCGAGGCGTCGGTCATCGCACAACTGAAGGTCGCGGCGTCTTCGGCTGGCGCGGTCGGGCGGGCGGTGGTCGGTAGATCGAGAGCGGCCGAGGCGTCGAGGTCGGGCGGACCCAGCCCACGGTCCCCGCCCCCGAATGTATCGATCGACGCGTCGGCGCCGGCGTCAGCCCCGGTGGGTGTGGCGATGCTCTCGGTCACGTGGCCGGCGTCGCCGCCGAGATCCATCAACTCTGTGGGTGCACACGCAGAGACGAGCGCCGACGACACCGAGACGAGTAGGAAGAATCTCATTGCAGGTGGACTCCCTTCGAGTTCACGCTTGGAGTCTCGCGCCACAATCCGTCACGGATTCACGCGAAGCGCGCTGTCGACGGCAGAAGTCAAGAGACTGCCGGGGTGCGCGGCGCGAAACGTTGCGCCCGCCGCGCGTGCATCGTCGTAGCGAGCGGCGGCGACGAGCGCCTCCACGCGCAGCGCGTCACGCTCCTCCGAGAGCACTCCGCGAGGGAAGCGCCGGGCGTGTTCGCCCACGGCAACCAGCGCGGCGTCGGCGTCGTGGCGAAGGAGGTCGGCCCGCGCGTGCTCGAGCAACCGGCGCTCGGCCGCGAGGTCGTACACGATCGACGACGACGCACGCACCGATCCGGGGCGTGGCGACGCGGCCTCGACCTCGGGAGGATCGCTCGGCATCGAAGGCACGGCGCTCTCGCGCGGGAGGGGCGCAGGCTGAGCCTCCGTCGCCATCGCGGCCGTTTGCGTCACGGGTGGCACGGGCGGATCCCACGTCGCGCGCGACGCGAAGAAGGCCATCGCGCCACCGGCGAGCAGGAGCGAAAGGAACGCCGTCCCCGCGAAGGTCCCTGTACCGGCACCGGCCGCCGTGCCCTCACCCGACGGGGCGGGAGGGGGCGCATCGGGCGTCGCCGCCAGCGGGATCGCCAGCGTCGCGTGGACTCTGGCGAAGACGCGCGTCTTCGTCGACTCGGAGGGATCAGGTCGCGCACGTTCGTGGTGCAGCAGGCGCGCGAACCGCGGATCGAGGGGGTCACTCATCGTTCGCCCTCCTTGCCCTTGCTCCCGTTGCGATCGAAATGCGAGCGCCGCAGCGCCGCGGCGAAGTCCTCGCGCGCGAGGCGCAACCGTGAATAGGCGGTGTTCGTCGGGATCCCAAGAGCGCGCGCCGCTTCGGGGGTGGAGACGCCGTCGATCTCGTGAAGGATGAAGATGGCGCGGCGATCGAAGTCGAGCGCTTCGAGAGCCCGAGCCACGAACTCGAGCTGCTGGCGGGATGCGGCCTGTTCGTCGGGCGCGGCCGCGGGGTCACGAAGAGCGTCCGGGTCGTCCGTGAGCGTGAGGCGATGACGCGAGTGTTTGCGGTAGTCCGCTGCAGCGCGGCACGCGAACGCGAAGAGCCACGGGCGGAGCGGACGCGAGGGATCGTAGGCGCCGAGCCGCGGCTGAACCGTGACGAAGACGTCGTGCGCAACGTCTTCGAGGTCTCGCTCGTGCACGCCAAGCCGGCGGAGGCTGTGCCACACGTATTCGAAGTGGGCTTTGAACACGTCTTCAAAGTCGATCACCAGGGGGGCGGCAACCTCGGCGGCGTGGCCCACGCGTGGTGCTTGGAGCCAGGACCTGAGAACCGTCACGGAATCTCGAAGGCCACCGCCGCTTGCGCTGCCGCGACGACCGGAGAGGCCTGCCAGAGCGTCTGTCCGCCGGCGCGGACCCCCGGGCGGGGAGCGTCCGCGAGGACATCGAGAGAGAATCGAAGCGACGCGCCGAGCCCGAGCGGAACGGCCACGCCGGCCCGCGGCCCCGCCAGGATCTCCAACCTATGGCCGGTCGAGGCGCCCGGCACGCCGGGCGCCTCCGCCCGAAGGGAGCCGACGAACGCGACGGCACAACCGAAGTACGCGCCGAAGCGCAGGCACGCGGTCGGCCCGCCTCCGCTCCACGACGTGCGTACGCTCGCGCCCGGAACGGCTTTCACCGGCCCGGACGCGGCGAGGCCAAAGAAGCCCTCGACCCCGACATCGATCCTCGACCACGACACGGACGCAACGGCGGCCGCGCTCGCGGCGAACACAGGAGACACCCCGATGGGCGCTCCGCTCATTCCGACGCCCAGTTCCAGTCGCGGCGAGGGCCGCGGGTGCTCCTCCGGAGCTGTCGGCACCACCGGGCCGCCGTCCGCAGAAAGGTGCGGAACGCTCGGTGCGGTGGACGGCGTATCGGGCGCGGGCTCCGTCGCCGGCGTCGGACTCGACGACGACGTCGGTGGCGCGGACGGATCCGCTGGCGTCCCCTTGTCGATCGCGTCGAGGGCGATCGCCACGGTGAGCGCGATGGCCGCGGTGAGCTCGTCGCACTGACGCGCCGAGGCCTGGAGCGACCGCGACCCCACCCGCTGGCCGTCGCGGTTGGCGAGGGTCACGTCCGCGACGAGCTGTTCTCCCCTTCGCACGATCGCGATCGTGAGGGCACTGGGAGCCCCTGGATCGATCGGATCGTAACCGACCCGAACAGCGATCGCCTGGCGCATGTGCGCCTCGTCGACGCATCCGTCGACAGTCGGCGCCCTGTCGTAAACGAGGCGTGCGCTCGCGGCGGCCCAAGCCGTGGTCTCCGAGGCCAGCACGGCCAGCGCCGCCAGCGCCAGCAAGGCGGCGCAGGCGTCGCGTGACGGGAGACTCGAGGAGCCAGACACCAGATCACTCTCTCATGGCCACGGACAGGGTGGCCTGTCTGCGCCCTTCTTGGAGCGAGCTTCGGGGCGCTCTTCCCTGCCCGCCACGCTCCGGCAGGTAGCGCGTGACCGATCCGTTGACGGCCTTCTTCTGCTTCCTTGACGACGTGGGGATCGGACGACGCGGAGGTCCAACTCGCCACTATCGCATGAGAATTCTGGCGGGTCTATGGTCGCGATCGACTACGCCGTGTCGCCCGCGTGGCTTGTGGGGGCGCGCGCCGGTTACGTGATGAACACGTATCCGGGCACCGTCGCCGTTCAAACCGGCCGCGCGTACGGCCATCCGATTCACGTCGAGGCCCGCGTCACCCACCTCTTCGGCCAGGAACCGCTCGCGCACGTCGGGTTCGCGCCCATGGTGTTCGCGGCCAGAGGCGTATCCGAGTTCGACGGTCACCTGGTCAGCAGCGTGAGCTCGAACGGCATCGCGGGCACTCAGCGCGTGAACATCCGGGTCACCGACGGTCCGTGGTTTCTCACGCTGCGCGGCGGCGTGAGGTACGCGTTCTCGCTCCGCGCCGCGTTCAGCGCCGCTGTGCGGGTCAACGCCGCGTTCGACGGCAACGGCCTCCTGCCGACGGCGGGCCCCGAAGTAGGCTTTCAATACGGATCTTGATCGCCGTCCGATCGTGGCGCACATCCTGCGACGCGGGCCGACGGGCGGCCCGTGAGTACAATGGGCGCATGCGCATCTTCGTCGCAGGCGCCACGGGCGTGATCGGACGCGAGCTCTTGCCCATGCTGGCGGATCACGCGGTCGTCGGGATGACGCGATCCCGGGTCGACGCCGTGCGTGCGCTCGGAGCCGAGCCGGTCGTGGCAGACGTCTATGATCGCGAGCTCGTCTTTGCAGTCGTCGCGGCGGCGCGACCGGACGTCGTCGTGCATCTGCTCACCGATCTCGCGGAACGCGACTTCGAAGCGAACGCGAGGATTCGTCGCGTCGGAACGCGCAACCTCGTGGACGCCGCCGTCCGCGCCCGCGCGCGGCGCCTCGTGGTCGAAAGCATCTCGTTCGCCGCGTCGGCGGAAGGTGCCGCCGCGGTCGCCGAGATGGAGCGCCTCGCGAAAGAGTCCGGCCTCGAGTCGATCGTGCTTCGCCTCGCGCGGCTCTGGGGCCCCGGGACCTGGAACGAGAGGCCCGAAGAGGGCGCCGAGTTCATTCACGTCCGAGAGGCGGCGCGGGTCGTCTACGAAGCCGCCGTCGGGACGGAGGTCACTTGAGACACTTGCTGCTCCGTATCGTGGGCACCGCGGGCGCCGGCGCGCTCGTGAGCATCGCGGCGTGCGGCTCCAACTCGGGCCCCGAGGAGAGCACCGCCCTCCTGGGAAGCGTCGCGCAGGCCGACGGTGGGTCGGGGGGGCGGTGACGACGGGTCCTCCGGGCAGCACATGATCCTGGGCTCTCTTCCGTCCTGCGGCCCCAACACCAACGAGCCAGTGTGCCCTTGCGTGGCCGCCGTCTCACCCGACGGCTGCGATGCGGAGAGCCCCGACCTTCCCGATGCCCTTCCCCTCACGCCCAACGGGACCGCCGATCCGAGCGACGGCGCGAGCGACGGCATAGTGTTCAACGGCATCGTCGCCAACCCTGACGCGGGCGACGCCACGGTGTTCAACGGCGTCGTCGCGCACCCCGGCGACGGGGGATGAAGATCGCGCTAGATTGGCGGCTCAGGCTGCCGTCGAGCGCTGCGCGTCCATGAACTTGCCGTAGAGGCGCCGTCGCGCCTCGCGGCTCTTCGGGCGCGCCCAGTCCCAGCCGATCTCTTTCCAGTCGGCATCGTCCGGGTCGAGGCCGACCGATTCGATGAAGAGGCGATCGACCACGAAGAAGTGCCGCTTGTAGGCGAGGAGATAGCGCCGCCCGGTCGCGCTCGAGGTCTGCGCGTGGAGGGCGTGCGCCTGGTCGTACGTGGCAAACCAATGGTTGAGGTGCCCGCGCGCCGTTCCGTAGAGCAACGTCCCGAAGTCGGCCTCCGACGCGTCGCCCTCGAAGACGCGCCGCGCGTGCTCGAAGCTCGCGAACCCGAGCTCGCGCGACACGGCGGCCAGGCAATGCTTTCGCTGAATGCCGGTGGCGGCCGAGCGCAGCGCCTCGGCGTCGGCCTTCCGGAACCCGACCAGGACACGCAATCGCTCGAGCGCCGCGCTCTCCGACGCCTTCACGGCGTGATGGAGAATCTGGGCGCGCACTTTCAATTCACGAACGGGATCCAACATGGCTCTCTCCTCGGTCTGGCCGTTCCCGCTCCCCTCGGCCTGAGGAAAATCGCAAATGTCGTCACTCGCGTTCGTTCGCGCGTGCAGGGTGAAGGCTTCTTCTCGGCGGGACGGGCGCCCCTGCGCACCCACGGAGCGAAGATAGCACCGCGTCAGGCGGACGCTACGGCCCGAGGCAGGCAAGCTGCGTGGCTTCGTCGGCATGCCCAAGCTCGTCGCCGCCCTGCGCGCTCACGAGCACCGAGGCCCGACTTCCCCCTGTGCTCACGAGAGCCAGCCGAGCCTCTCGGCCGACATGATTCCGACGGCCGTGAGCACGTAGAGCCCGACCGTGACGAGGATGGGGCCGTCTTTGAGCAAGGTCTCGTCGGGCGACCCGCCCTCTCCCTTCTGCTCGACGAGGTAGATGTACCGGAGGACGGCGAAGAGCACGTACGGGATGGTGAGCATCATCCATGGGTTCGTGCCGAGCACCGTGTAGAGAGCGTACGACACGATCGTGGACGACGTGACGATCGCCTGGAACTGCTCGAGCATCGGCTGGCTATACTCACGCAGGTTCTTGCGGGTCCCGGCCTTGTTGCCGACCTGGACCAGCTCCGCCTTGCGCTTGGCGAAGCCGAGGAAGAGCGCGAAGAACGCCGTGCACAGGAAGAACCACGGCGAGACGCGGACATCGATGGCCGCGGCGCCCGCGATCGCACGCCACACGTAGCAAGCGGCGAGGAACATCACGTCGAGGATGACCTTGTGCTTGAAATAGAGGCTGTAGGAGATCGTCGTGGCGAGGTAGAGCACGGACAGGACCAGAAACTTCGGCGACAGCCAGTAGGCGATGCCGAGGCCGCCCAGGAGGATGATCGCCATCCACGGGAGCGCGAGCCCTTCGGGCAGCGAGCCAGACGCGATGGGGCGCAGCCGCTTCTTCGGGTGCCTCCGGTCGGCCTCGCGATCGAGGTAGTCGTTGAGAACATAGCCCGACGACGAGAGCAGGCTGAACGCCATGACCGCGAGCACGGCGCGCCCCAGGCGGTGGGGATCGAAGAACTGCCCCGAGAAGACCAGCGCCGCGGCCAACAAGCCATTCTTGGTCCACTGCTTGGGGCGCATGACCTTGAGCGCGGCCAGGACGAGCGGGTCTCGGGGGACGCCGATCGCGGGGGCAGGGGTGGGTACCAGTTCAGGCCGGTTCATGGTTCTCGACTGAATGATCGACCGAGCCGGGCCTCCTCACAAGCCTTCCGTAGCTATGCAGCTCCCGTGGCCATCGACCCGCAACGCATCCTCGCCGCGGCGCGCAAGCGCCTCGCCGCCTTCTCGAGCTTCTGCGCCGCGGGGGCGTCGAGGCCCGGCCGGTCGTCGCGGCCGTCCCTCGGTAGCGAGCGGCTCGTCGCCACGCCCATAGAGGTCAAGGGCTCGCGGCGGTGGCAGCTCGCAGGGCAAATCTCCGCCGGATACCTGGTGTCCCACGTCGTAAAGGAAGCCTCGGGACAGGCGCGTGAGTTGTCGTCCGAGCTGAGTTACACTACGATGCGGGTGGGCGGCGCCGGTCCGGGATTCGCGCTATAAGAGGTCGCCATGGCAGGTCCTTCACGAAAGCTGAAGCAGCCGCCGCCGGTTGTGCTCAAGGCGAGCGACGCGCGCCACGCCACGGCGCTCGCACAGCTCGCCGACGACCGACTCTCCAACGTCGATGCTGAGGCCTACCTGAGGTGGCTCGAGACGGGAGAGGGCGAGGATCCCTGCCGCGGCTCGTCCGACTGACGATCGGCTACCGCGGCGCCAGCCACTTGCGAGGCGGCTCCCCTGAGGCCCGCGCGCTCGCTGCGACGATACATGCACTGGCCTCCGCGCCCGAACTCCCTGAAACCGGCGACCTGTCCGTGCTTGCGGATCCCAACGAGCGGGGAGTCCAGGTGCTCATCCACGTGCGCCGCGTTCCCGGCCACAATCACTGGGTCTGGTACACGGCGACCGATGGTGAGCTGCTCTTGAGCGCTCTGACGGACTCCCCGCCGTAGAGTGCTTCCCCGAATGCCTCTCCGATGCGGCCCGGCGAGCACGACGTCATCGGTCGCGCTAGGAGGGACGCGGACCAAGGTCTGCGGCGAAGCAACGACGCGGGGGTCCCCGTCACCCCCGTCGAGCGTGCGCCGAAGTGCAGGGCGGCGTGGGCCGCGAGCGTCCCCCCATCCGCAGCCGACGTCGAGCAGCTCGTGCCCCGGCTCGATCATGAGCTTGCGGCACACCAGGTCCATCTTGTTCTTCTGCGCCTGCTCGAGCGACTCGGCGGGGTCGATGAAGATGCCGGCCGTGTAGATCATCGTCTCGCCGAGGAGGGCGGCGAAGAAGTCGTCGCCGCGGTCGTAGTGCTCGCGGACGATGCGCCGGTCCTGCGACCGCGAGTGGACCAGGCACTCGGGGATCATCCGCGTCACGAAGAACCTCACGTGGTTCGGCGTGAGGGTGAACTCGACCACGTCGCGGCGGGCGTCGAGGAACGCGTCGATGTCCGGGATGTCGGCGGAGCCGTCGAGGTACGCTTCGATGAGGGTCTCCATGGGCATGGGATCGGCGGCGAAGCGGGCCGCCGGTCGGCCATCCTCGAGCGCCACGACGTCGGCGAGTTCGACCATCAACGATGCCTCCAGGGCCGCGATCATTATCCGGGTCGGACGCGACCTGGGTCCATTCGCCTTCTCCTCAGTTTCGCGGCCCGCGCGGCGGCACGCGGGGGCAGGCGATGAGGGTGGCCGAAACGCCCGGGTCCGGTGAGGCCTCAGGTTTTCGTTAGCCGCAGCAGAGCCGCGGAAGGCCTACGGAGCCCTGTAACGCTGCTCCCACGCCCGCGCTCCGTCGAGCCCGAGGCGCCCGAGCCGCGGCACGACGAACCGCTCGACGGCGAAGTAGAAGGCCTCGACGCGCTGCTCGGGGCGAAGCACGCCAAGCTCGGCGTACGCCGGCTCGAAGGGACGCCTCTCCTTGAGCCAGAGCATGGCCGGCTTTGCGGTCTGCTGCTCGCACCCCGCGAGCCCCTTCGCGGCGTGGCGCTGAAGCTCGGCGCGGAGCGCCTCGGGCAACGTCGGCCAGAGCGCACCGATGGCGTCCCAGCCGAGGCGCTGGTGGCGGACCTCGTCGCCCAGGATGGATCGGAGGGCCGCGCGCGTCAGCGGCTCGCGCGACGCCCGGTAGCCCGCGCGAAAGAGGTACGTCGAGATGGTCTCGCCGATCGCGAGCTCGACGAGCAGCAGGGAGGCGGCGCGAAGGAGAGGATCGGGGAGCCCGGACAGGCGCGCGCGGACCGGCGTCGCGTCGTACCTGGGTCGGGGGGCGCCGACGCGTGCGCCTACTTCCGCGCAGAGCCGCGAGTGTCGCAGCTCGTCGTGAACGCCCGAGGCGACGCGCGCGGGCCAGTCGCCGGTCAAGCCCGCTCTTTGCGACGCCTTGTACAGGGCGCGGAAGATGAGCGCCGACCGCAGCTCCTCGGCCGCCCGCATCGGCCACGCAGCCGTGGCGAAGCGCAGGGTCTTCTCCTCGTACGAGGCGATGCTCGGTGCCGGAAGATCAGCCGCCACCGGCGTCGCCGGGTTCGCCGCCTTCGGGGAACGGGCTGTCGGAGGATGCATCGGAACCTGCTCCTGAAGGTAGGGCACAGCTCCCGAAGTTCCAGCTGCCGCCGTCGGCCCAGCAAGCTAGCTCCACGCTGCACTCGGGCGTCAGCGGCGCACCGCAGCTCTCGTAGGCGCAGCACGGGTCGCTGGTCGCATTGCAACATTCGTCGAGGTTCGGTCCGTCGGTAGGCGAGGCTTCTATGGGAGAATCCAGGGTCGCATCACCGCCGGTGCCCAGCGACGAGTCCAGGGCCGCGTCACCCGCGGGTCCGTCGGGGAGACCGGCCTCGGAGGGGAAGGCGCAGGCCGTGGGCTCGAGGTCGTTCGGGTACCCGTAGTCCCAGGTGCCGCCGTCGGCTTCGCACGCCATCTTCTGACTGCACGCGGGGGTGAGTGGCGCGCCGCAGTACTGGTACTCGCAGCAGGGATCGCCGTTCGCGTTGCAGCAGGGAACACCGGAGCGGGTCGAGGTGCACGCGGCGACGGCCACCGCGCCTCGGGCGAGCACCAGCTCGCGCCATCGTCCTTCCCAGCTCATTCCGTCAGTCGCCCCCGCCGTCTGCCGAAGGAAGCGTGCAGCTTGGGCTCGAGCCGATGCTCCCGTCGGGTGCGTACAGCGTGTAGGGGTCGTAGACGCCGCCTTCGCTCTGGCACGCCTCTTCGGAGATGCACTCGGCGGTGAGCGGTCCCCCGCAGTAGCGGTACTGGCAGCAAGGGTCGCCGTTCGCGTTGCAGCAGAACGGCGGATAGCCACCTTCGACGGACTGGTCGGTGATGACGTCGGCAGGACCTGCATCGGCGGGACCCGCGTCGGAGGGACCCGCGTCGGAAGTGACGACGCAGTACCCTGAGAGGCTCCACGTGCCCGCGTCCTTGCACGCCAGCTCGGCGCTGCATTCGGTCGTGAGCGGACCCCCGCAGTTCTCGTACTGGCAGCACGGATCGCCGTTCGCGTTGCAGCAGAAGTTCGGCGTGGAGCCGCTGCTCGAGGCGCCGCCGGAACCACCGGAGGATCCGCTGCTCGAACCGCCGGATCCGTCGACCGGAACGTTGCCGGTGACGACCTGCCCGCCGCTGCACGCGGCGACGACCACCGAGCCGCCCGCGAGAACCATCTCGCGCCATCGTGTTTCCCAGCTCATTGCCGCAGACAGAAGCACCTGCCGTGCCAGGGCACAACCGTCTCCCTGGCCGGCGCGAACCCCTCCGGGCGTGCCAGATCGTGCCATCCCGCGACGTTACCGACAGAGACTACGGACCGACCGAGATCACCCGCCGCTCGCGGCGTCCCAGTACGAGTTGCAGTCTTTGCCTCCGCCCACGGTTACGAACTGTTCGGAGGAGTTGCATACCTCGGGGGTTCCGCTACGGCCGTGGCGCTCAACGCAGCGGGGATCGGGTCGCCCGGCGGCAGCACGTGGAGTCCGCAGGCGGTCAAGAACGTCCTGCGTCATCCCCTCTACCGCGGCGAGTATCAGCACGGCGCCAGCCGCACGGTCGCGCGCGGCGGGACACTGGTGCGCGTTCGCGCTCCCGACGCCGAGGTGCTGCGCGTCCCCCATCCCGAGCTGCGCATCTGGCCGGACGCCTTGCTAGCGAAGATCGATGCTGCTCTTGCGCAGTCTCGTAGGGGCGGCTGGGGCGCAGCCGCGCCGCGCCACCTGGGGTCCTCGTTTCTTCGCTGCGGAGTGTGTTGCGCGAGCCTGGTGGTCTCTGGAACCAAGAAGCGGAACAATCTTTCGTATGTCTGCGACCGTCACCGTCTCCACGGCAGCTTCGCGTGCCGCGGCATCGGCTACCGCGCCGAGCGCGCGGTCGATAGAGCGCTGCTCGGCGCCGTCGCGCCCTTCATCGACGGCGACATCGCCGAACGCGCGATCGCTCTGCTGACCGCGGAGCTAAAGGCCCAAGCCCGCGGCGACGGGCGCGAGACGGCCCGCGAACGGGCCCAGCGCGACCTCGACGCAGCCCAGCGCAAGGCGAAGAACCTGACGGACGCCATCGCACGCGGAGACGAGATGGACGCCTTGCTGGTGGCCCTGCGGGAGCAGACGGACCGGATCGCGGCGCTCAAGGCAGAGCTGGACCGGCTTAAGCATGCCAGGCCCGTGGCCATGGACCCCCGCCGAACTAGAATCGTCGGGACGGGCGGTCGATTTTGGGGGACGCCGATGAGCGGTAGCACCCGACCCTTGCGCATCGGCCCGCCTCGATCAAGCATCGGCCGCGATGGCGGGGGCATCGTCCGACGACAGGGAAACGCCTTCGGGCGAAGCGGACGATCGAGTCCGCGACGCTGGTCCATCGGCTCCTCCGACAGGCGAACCGAGTCGCGACGCCCCTTCCCCGGCGCGTCGGAAGGACGCGTCCCATGGCGAGCCCGCACAATCAGCTCGCGCAAGGGACGCGTCAGTCGCCGAGGAAGGCCGATCCGCTCGCCCCGATGAGCCAATCGTCGGCGGCGTAGCCCGATCGGCTACCTCGAGGAGCCCGTCGACCAACGACGCGACCCAATCGGCTCGCCTGGCAGATGCGTCCACCAGCGAAGCCGCCCAATCGGCTCGCCTGACAGATGCGTCCACCAGCGAAGCCGCCCGATCGGCTCGCCCGGGAGATGCGTCCACCAGCGAGGCCGCCCAATCGGCTCGCCTGGCAGATGCGTCCACCAGCGAAGCCGCCCGATCGGCTCGCCTGGCAGATGCGTCCACCAGCGAGGCCGCCCAATCGGCTCGCCTGGCAGATGCGTCCACCAGCGAAGCCGCCCGATCGGCTCGCCTGGCAGATGCGTCCACCAGCGAAGCCGCCCAATCGGCTCGTCTGGGAGATGCGTCCACCAGCGAAGCTCACGACCCTGCCCCCGCGAAGGCACGCCCCATCACGCGCGAAGAGTTCCGTGCCTTCATCACGAACGGGCTCACGAAGAAGATGGTCCTCAGCACGGTGAGCGAGAGCGCCCCGGAGGGCATGGTCGAGGACCTCGCGCAGGACGCGCTCGTCGAGGCGCTCGTGGCGTTCGAGGTCGCTCCGCCCGCGCAGAGCCACGCGCTCCCGGGCTGGATGGCGACGATCGCGCGTCGCACCGTGGCGGATTATCTCGAGAAGCGAACGCGCCGGAGCCAGTACGAGGGCGAGATGCCGAGGGTCTTCGACGACGCGAAGCTCGACGAATCCGGGCCGCCGCGCTCGCCGTCGGACCGGCCAGAGCCTGCCGTGAGCGCGCCGGTCTTCGATCCGCGCGAAGCCAGCGACGAGGACGACGCGATGCAGGGCGCTCGCCTCTTTCGCTGGCTCGAGAAGCAGGTCGAGGCGAACCCGCGCGACCGCGAGACGCTCCAGATGATCCTGGAGCACGGGCGAACCGACAAGACGTACGACCAGATCGCGACGGAGCACGGGATCACGCTCGTCGCGCTGTCGTCCCGAATCCACGAATTCAAGAAGAAGTATACGCCGCGCTACAGGCGCGAGCGCGAGCGCGCCGTCCTTCTCCTCTTCCTCTTCGGCGTCGCGCTCGTAGCGCTCGTCCTCTACCTTCTCTCCCGCCCGGCACCCCCGCCCCAGCGCGGGCAGGCGGCGCCTCCGACGCCGCTCATCGATCGGATCTTCGGCGGGCCGCTACCCGTGGGCTCTCCACCGCCGGACGACGGTATCCAGCCCGACGGAGGCTCGCTCGCGCCCAAGGAATAGACGCGTCGCCGGACGCCGACCTTACGACGCCTCGCGCGCCTCGCGCCACCCGAGCATCTTCTCGTCCGATAGCCCCTCCGAAACGAATTCTTCGCCATCACAGCCACCTTTGCCGAGGCGCCATCGCTTCCCACGGCTTCGCCGCCTCGATCGACGTTGCCAGTTCGAGCAACACGCGGTCCTGTCCGTGAGCCGTGGCGAGCTGCACTCCAATTGGCAAACCCGCGCGGCTCCGTCCCAACGGTAGCGCGATCGCCGGTGCGCCCGACACATTGTAGACGGACGTGAAGGCCGCGAACGGGCGGACGCGCTCGAAATGCGTCTCGAATGGCAAATCCGTCGCGAGATACCCGAGAAGCTGCGCCGGGTCGGGCAGCGCGGGGGAGATGAGCACGTCGTAGCGCGTCATGACCTGCGCGAAAGTCCTCGAGAAGCGGCGCAGGCGCAGCGTCGCCGCCAGTGCCGGGAGCTTCTTGCGCGCGAAAAACTCCACGAGCCCGCGGGTCCACGGCTCGACCTTCGACCCGTCGAATCCCCAGTGCATCCCCAGCCGGCCAATCCGCACTTGGAGCCATGCCAGCATTCCCCAGTATCTCAGGAAATCATCGATGACCGAGCTTTCGAACGGACATTGGATTTCCTCCACGCCATGTCCCAGCGCTTCGCACGAGCGGGCCGCTTCCAGCACGACCCCCCGCACCTCGGGATTCACGGGGGTGCCGGTGGGCGCGTCGACGAAGACACCCATGCGCAGCAGGCGGGAGGGCTTGTCGGCCACCTTCCCGATTGGCGCCACCTTCCGGGGCGCACGTCGGGACTCGAGAGCCGCGTAGAAGGCCACGGTGTCACGCACCGTTCGCGTCAGCACGCCTTCGCACGCAACGTTGACGGCGAGCAGGTTCGACCCCTTCATGTCGAGACGAAAGCGCGATGGCTTGAACCCCACGAGTCCGCAGCAGGCCGCAGGAATGCGAATCGACCCGCCTCCGTCGCTTCCGTGTGCGATCGGCACGACCCCTGCCGCCACCAGGGTCGCGGCGCCACCCGACGAGCCACCGCTCGAACGAGACGGATCCCATGGGTTGCGGCACGGAGGCCAGCCAAGGGGCTCCGTGGTCGGGGTGAGACCGAGCTCCGGGCACGCGCTCTTCCCCAGCGTCACGAGGCCAATCTCCTCGATCCGCGCCGCGATGGGGTCCGTCCTGCGCGATACGTAGGTCCCAGCGGCTTTCGAGCCCCACGTCGTGGGCACGCCCCGGATCTGCACCAGGTCCTTGATGAACGTGGGCACACCCGACAGGGGAGCCTCGGTACGCCGGGCGCCGGCGTTCGCGCGAGCGCGGTCGTACGTGCGCTCGAAGACGGCTCCAAGGTGCCGTGCTTCCTCCGCGCGCGCGATCGCTCCCTCCAGCACCTCCTCGGCGCTCACGTCCTTCTTGCGAAGGCACTCACGGGTCGCGACCGCATCCCACGCGGCCATCGTGGCGAGGTCTGACGACGCTGATGCCATGAGAGTGAGCCCTCCTGCAGCGTTGTACGGCGACGCAGATAGGGTCGCGGTCACCGCAAGACAAGCCCGTCCCGGCAGGCGCGACGGCTCGTCGCCACCTCGACCGCGATCCGTCGCCACGGGCGACAAGCCTCCCGACGAAGTCGCATGCCGGTCGCATTGCCGGAGACACTTCTGGGAGGCCGCAGTCGCCACCAGAGACGTGCTCGCGCGCGAGGCGCTCGCGCGCATCCGTGTGGTGTTTCAGCTCGAGGCGGGGTGGGCCTCGCTGTCGCCGAGCGAGCGGCACCGCCGCCGCGCATGCCCTCGATACGGATGCGAATCACGGACGGGGCGGAGGCGTTGGACAGGGCCAGGAGCGAGCGAAAGTCGGCGTCGAGCGTTTCGAACCTACGACCCCTACCGTGTCAAAGTGACGACAGGCGTTACTGGAAGGGACTGAGCGTTACTTTTCCCGAGGAAATCGTTACGGAGGCGTCGCGAGCGTCGACGTCAGGCTTCCCGATGGCTCGGAGTTCTCACGGGCTGTCGACGGAGCGTGGGGACCTGCTGCAGACGCAGCGCCGCATCCGCGCGGACATCGACGCAGCGCGCACCTTCTCCAAGGACGAGAAGGGCTTCTCTCACGAGGCGAAGGAGCAGACAGCTCGACTCGCGACGATCGGCATCTTCGAGGGAATCGAGCCGGGGCATTCGTGCCCGCTGTGTGCCCGGGAGCTGCCGAAGGAACATGCCCCGCCGCAGCTCGCAGCGTTGAAGGGCGCACTAGCGGACGTGGCGAGCAGGATGGCATCGGTCGCGCGCGTCGAGCCGCACATCGAGGCTGCTATCGGCGAGCTCGAGGAACGTCTTCAGCAGGTTCAGCAGTCTCTCACGAAGAATCGGACGCAGATGGAGGCGGTCCGCACGGCGAGCGTGGCGCTGTCCGAGACGCATGCGGACTCGGCGCGCAAGGCTCACGTCCTCGGACGCATTAGCCTGTACCTCGAGAGCATGCCGGACGTGCCCGACACGAAGGAGCTTGAAGGGCAGATCGGGTCGCTCAGCGCCCAGTTTACGCGGCTGGAGGAGGAGCTCAGCGACGAGCGCGTCCAAGAGCAGCTCACCTCGATCGCGTCACGGCTCTCGGGAAAGCTGACGAAGTGGGCGCGGGATCTCAACTTGGAGCACTCGGCGTCGCCGATGCGGCTCGATTTGAAGAAGCTCACGCTCGTCGCCGACACGCTCGAAGACGGCGCGGTTCCGATGAGCCGCATCGGAAGCGGCGAGAACGGCGTCGGGTTCCACCTCATCGCGCACCTGGCCCTGCATCAGTGGTTCGTGCAGCGCTCGCGACCGGTCCCGCACTTCATCTTCTTCGACCAGCCGTCGCAGGTCTACTTCCCGGCGGACAAGGACGTTGATGGTTCGCTGGACCTTGTGCCCGATGACGATCGCGTCCACGTGCTGCAGATGTTCCAACTGATCTTCGAAGCGGTCGAAGCTGTCGCGCCGGGCCTGCAGGTAATCCTCATCGAGCACGCCGACCTCAACGTAGACTGGTACCGCGACGCCGTCGTGGAGCGGTGGCGCGGCGGAAAGAAGCTCGTGCCCGAGGACTGGAAGCGCGAAGGCGAAGGGGGCGGCGAGTGACCGGCCTGCCGAAGGTTACCGTGAACTACTTTCAGGAACGACAGGCGTCCTTCGCGTTACCGGGCTGCTGCAGGTCTGCCGGCTCGTCTGTGGGTGCCTTCCGTCGCGGTGATCTTGCGACGCTGCCGCTCCGACGGCATCGGGTAGCCGCGACCGAAGGCGTGAAGCGCTCTTTGGAAGCACTGCGATTTTGGAGGGCGTCAGGAGACCACTCCAAGTAGAGCAGCGATGGCGACGTCGCGCTCGCGCCACTGGCGTCGGCAACCGAGGTCGAAGGCTTCGAGTTGTACCAGTTTGGCACCTCTTTCAACGTCAAGCGTCACCACAAAGGCCGCAATGCCGGGTGGACTTGGCGAGAGCAGTATCTCGAACATCTAAGACTCGGACAGTTGAGCTTCAAGCAAGTCCGCGAGATATGTGGCTAGCGCATCGACATTGAACTGCCCATCGGCCCAGTGACGATCCGCTTCTTGCAAAGCAGCGTAATAGGGACCGCGGTTTTCTCTAATGCGCTCAGGGACCGTCTTCCTCCCCGGTAGTAGATGACCCTGACGGATGCAGATCAGGTAATAGCATGCAGCCCGTGCGGTCCGACCATTTCCTTCAATGAATGGATGAATCCAATTCAGCCGCCACAATGCGTAGGCAGGGAGAACAGTCGGATGACCCATGACATCCCAGTTCTCATGAACGACGGAAATGAATTGATCGACCAGTTCAGGGACATTCACAAAGTGCGGCGGTATGTGATTGCCGACGTATATTGGCTGTTCGCGAAAGCGTCCCCCAAATTGGGCAATATTGGACACCGCCACGCCATTCAACGACCACAATGTATACTTGTCGAATGCCTCAATGCCCTTACTAAGGCCTATTTCGATGCAATTCGTAAGCAAGTCATATTGCCGAAGCAGATTTTGCTCCTGCACACGAGCGAACAATTGCGGGTTTTCGGCCTCTCTGACGGACATCGCAATGCGACCCCCACATTCGACCGCAAGTTACGGCTTTAGCCGGATGTGCTTCGAGGCTAAGCGAACGGAGTCCTTAGTGATGAGATTGGACTCGGGGGCGTTCCCGAAAGCGAAGCTGATGCGTTGCTCGTGAAGATCCTCTTCGGACACTTCCTTAAGTTTCGCTTCAGCGAGCAGGCGCCCCAGTTCCGGCTTTACGGTGAGCGTGGATTGGAACTGCTTGCGAGCTGCCATCTCAACCTCCGGGTCAGGTGTTCAGTAGGCTACCACTTTCGATGCGTCAAGAGTGGGCAAGTTCCGGGGCGGCGATCACAGATCGCCGGGGGCCCTACGCGTCGCGGCCTCCGCCTGGGGGAGCTCGAGGGGGCAGCGCAGCTCCCCCCTCGTCGAATTCGTAGGCGCGATCGAAAGGATGCTGCGGCTGACGCCGACCGAACGGCTTCGCAAGCACGAGTCC
>CALFNG010000491.1 GCA_937902985.1 uncultured Myxococcales bacterium | reverse complement strand
AAGACGTATGACGGCTTCATTGAAACCATGGCCCGGTGCCGAGCTCGCGGCGGGAGGCACGCGGCCATTGAACTCACGAGCGAAGCACTCGCCGCCGGATTCGCTCGCGCATGGCCTTGCGTCGTCGGCGTCTTCACGAATCTCACGCACGATCACCTCAACGCGCACGGTACTTTCGAGCACTACCTTGCCAGCAAGGCGCAACTCTTCGTTCAGCTCCCGAAGGACGGCGCGGCGGTGCTCAACGGCTGCGACGACGCGTGCAAGCTCGTCGCCGAAGTTGTGCCAAAAGGAGTGCGAACACTCTGGTATGGCGTTCCTAGTCGGGGGGCCGCCGCGTGCGCGCTTGACGCACGGGCCAAGAGCGTAAACGTTCATTGGGGTGGAACGCGCATCGAGCTCGATAGCTCACTTGTCGATGCGCCTTGTACGCTTGAAACTCGCGGCGTCGGGGAAGTCTTCGCGGAGAACGCCCTGGCTGCCTGGCTAGGCGCGGTTGCTGCCGGAGTGCCGCCAGGCGCTGCAGCAACGGCCATCGCGGAGGCCCCCATACCGGCTGGTCGCTTCGAGGTCGTCCTGGACTCGCCACGTGTGGTCGTCGACTACGCTCACACCCCCGATGCGCTTGCACGCACGTTGCGCACGGCGCGCGGCCTCTGCCACGGCGACGTCATCGTCGTTTTTGGCGCGGGCGGGAACCGCGACCGAGCGAAGCGGACGCCGATGGGCGTTGCGGCACGGATGGCCGATCGTGTGCTGCTTACCAGCGACAACCCGCGCGACGAGGACCCTTTGGAGATTGCGCGAGCCATCCGGGCCGGGCTCGTCGATCATCGGCGCGTCGAAATCGAACTGGACCGCGCGGCGGCGATCGCCCGTGCAATCGACAGCGCTGGTCCCGACGATGTGATCGTGATCGCGGGCAAGGGACACGAGGTCGAGCAGATCACTGGTCGCACCAGTGATGCACGCTCGTTCTCGGACGCCGACGTCGTCCGTGCCCATAAGGTGTCATCGCAGAGGATGTTCAAAATCCTACGCTAAGCAAAATGTCCTTGCGAGGAAGGCCGATGGAAGTCGCCTCAGCGGATGCGCAGCACGTGGGTCAGCGCAGTGACGAGCACTTTGGCGACCTCCGGCGGCAGGAGGACGGCGCTCACGCAGAGGATCGCGACGATCGCTACGGATGCGGGGATGACGACGGATTGCTTGTCGGGCGCGCTCTTCATGGTGCTGCTCTTCTGCCCCACTGACGTTGGCCGCGCCGAACTTCCTCAATTCCCCCTCAGGTTGAGGACGACGTCATTCCCGAAAGAGGTTGTCGCTTCGCTGGTACTGAGCCACCGTCAGCGCGAGCCTTACGGCCTCCTTCCCCGACCATCGCGGGCGCATCTTCCCGCGCCACGACAGGCCGTCCGATTCGGCTTGCGAGAGCTTCCGAAACTCCTTTGCCAGGCGGCGCTCGTCTTCGGTCCGCACTCCGACGGGATCACGGATGAGGTCCTCTTCTTCCTCGGCCTCCTCCTCTTTCGAGCGGCTGCGACGGACGCCTGGCCTGGCCGTCGTGAACGTCAACGGCACGGAGGGGTCCACGGCTTCGCCCGCCCATCGCTTCAGCAGGTAATCGCGGATGGCCGAGAACTTCGTGCCGACGAGGCGGCCGTACACAAAGCGCGCCATTGCCTTGCAGTCGGCCGGGTCAGTCGGCTTTTTCTTCGCGTCGACCTGCCTGGCAACACTTTCAGCGTGGAGTCGGGGCGCGCCATGCACGTCGTCAAGGTTCCGGCCTGCGTCCTTGAGCGCCGTGCGCGCTTCCTTCGCCCACTTCTCGCGTAATTTGATCCCTGCTTGCTCTCCGTCGCCCGCGTCGACGAGCACGTGGAGGATGGATTGGACGTCTCGCGCGGCGCGCGCAGCCTTGCGCTCGTCGATCCCGTAGTCATGGTCGGCATCGTCGCGCCGCACAAATGGTTCCAGGTCCTTGTACGCCTGGCCGAGGCGTTCGGCGATCCGTTTCGCGATCCAGGCTCCGCTCCCCGGCTTCGGCTCGAGCCGCCGCGAATCGTCTCCGGCGCGTCGTCTCCTCACGTTGACGGTTTGCTCCCCGCTGCGAGCTCGGGGGCCGGTTCGCGGTTGGTCTTGGATGGTTCGGTCGTCACGAAGAACAGAGGCGACGGATCGGGTAGTCTCGCGTTGTCGATGTGCCCGTGGAAACGCCGCGTTTCCGGGCTCCAGTCGAAGTACAACCCGCACCGCGTGTCACCGCCGAGCTGCGCCGCCTGCGCTTCGGTCACCTGCACCTCGATCTCCCGGAGTTTCACAGGGCCTTTCTGTGCGACGACGACAGCGAAAAGCTCGACGACATACGCGCCTGGTAGGAACTGGTAGGTCGTGCCATCGCGCGGCAACAGGAAGTCGTGATGGAGGGCGATTCCCTCGGCTCCGACGGCGAGCCCGGCCCCTCGCGATAGGTCATCGCGCGCGCCCCACCCGCAGGGGGGCAACCCGATGTCGACCTGTCGGGAAGGCCGCGGCCCATCCCGCCGCACACCCAGACGGGGAACGTCTGCGACGAATCCCCTCGGCGGAGGCGGGCGAACATACCTTCGATGCACCGGCTGCGCACGGACGTCGAGTAGAGGAAGCACCGCACGAAGACTTTGGGATGCAGCTCTCTCGCGCCGTCCGGTCCGAAGTATACGGTCGGCGGCTGGGCCATGCGCACGGTGCCGCGCCGCCAGAGCGTTAGCCAGGCATTCGCGGCCGACACGGCAAGCGAGACCGTTGCGACGGAGAGGCTGCCCACGGCAACGGTGATTGCGTCCAGACTCATAGCGGCGAACCGACTGGCGCTGCGGCGATGGGCTCTGCCACCTGCAGCGCCCCCCTGTTCTGCGCTGGTGCTACGGCCGTCGGCACCGGAATGGCGGGCAGATACGTTTGTAGCGCTGCCCGAAGCTTCAACCCTTTCTCCTTGTCGCCCAGGAGCCGCTCCACTCTTTCCATCAGCTCCGGAGCATTCTTCAGACCGAGGGTGCCCGCCGCGAGCGACAACAGCGTCTTGTTGTCGAATAGCTTCAACACAAGCGGGAGATCGGGCTTCGCGATCGCCTGCTCGAACACCGCCTTGAACTCATTGAACGTCGCAGCAAGGTCGATGCGCGCGATCCCGCTTTCGTACTTCGTCTGCAACGTTGCTAGGTCGCTTGCGGCGTGGGAGAGGCCCTTCAGGCGCTCGTCGAGCTGCCGCGATGTGAACCGCGCGCTGACGCTCTCCACCTGTTGCTGCGCGTTTTGGAGCACTTTCTCGGTGAGCGTCTTCAGACGCTCGTCCGGGTCCAGTGACTGCGCTTCCGCAAGCGCAGCGAATACGCCGGGTAGCAGCAGAACGTTCTCCACCTCGGCCACTGGCAAGACGTAGACCTGCTTGCCCTGGAGCGCCGCGATCTGCTCGCCGGTGCGGTGGTCGGCGTCCACCAGGCCCTTCGCGTTCAGCCAGTGCAGCGTGCCGTTGCGCTTGAAGCTCGCTACTGAGTGAATGACGTCCTCACACGACCCGATGGGGACGACGGTGAAGGCAGCGTAATGATGACGGTAGATCGTGACGTCGAGGCTTCCGCGCTCGCCTTCGACGAACAGGATCGGCTTCCGGCTGCCGACGATCTCGACGACGACGTTGTCCGGCAGACCCGTGTCCATGGGCAGCAGTGCAATGTCCCACGACTGCGGGTCGTGGGTGTACGTGCGGATGAAATACCTCGCGGCAGCTGGCCGGGTCACGGCAAAGTCGAGGTCATGGGTGATGTAGAGGAAGCCACAGTCCGGCCTGACCTTCTCGATTGCGTCCCAGAGCGGCCCGAGGATGGCCTTGTGCACATGGCCCTCGGGCTCGTCGATGATGATCACGCAGTCGTCCGGAGCCACGAGGCACTGGCCCAGGAAATAGAAGATCGCGCGCTCCCCGTCGCTCATGTCGGAGCCCGCATACGGCAGCTCGCCTGCCTTCTGCGTCACCACCTCGATGCTCGCCTCCAGCAGCCTCAGAGCGCGATGCGGCAATAGCGCGTCCCATAGTTCCTTCAGTTGTTCGAGCTTGCTCGCGGTGAACGAGACCGTCGGGTCTTTCTTTCGCGCCTCTCGATCCGTAAGCGCGACACGATTGTTCTCCGCGAACAGGCGCAGCAGCAGGGCATCGAAGTCGTTGAGAAGGAAGACAGCGGGCCTATTTCCCCAGCGGCTGCCGGACTTGTGCGCCTCGGCACCGTCCGCAACCCCGAACCGAAGCATCGTTTCCGCGCGCTCCAGTGACATGAGTTGCACGGCGTTGTTCAGGGTGAGCGATTTCTGGGCGGCGATGCGGTGCACGCTCTTCGCCGGGATCGTCGCCTCCACGTGTACGCCCAGGCGCGTCTTGCCGGAGCCGTTCGCGCCGACGATGACGATCGAGCGGCCTGCTTCGACCGTGAGCGTAACGTCCTGGCCATCGGGCTTCCGGATTGGAATCTCGTATTTCATAGGCATCCCGTCACAACTGCACCCTCTCGACCTCGGCCTGGGCGACCTTGCGCTCCTTGCGGACGTAGAGGCGC
>CALFNG010000490.1 GCA_937902985.1 uncultured Myxococcales bacterium | reverse complement strand
ACCCCAGGCGGGGCCGGACGCTGCAGTCCTTCGAGCGGTACGAAGGGCAGGCTGAACGCATTCTGCAGCGACGGCACATGCGGGAAGAGAAACCCTGGCACGTGCGCCCAATCGCCGAGGACGATCGTGGTGCCGGTGCCGCCCAGGTGCGCGAGGGCGTCGTACGCGTGCAGCATCACCTCCATCGGGGTCACGCCGGCGGTCTCCGCCTTGCGGTCTTCGGCGTGGGCGTGGGCCAGGCGGATCGCCACCTCGGCGTCGGCCTTGGCGTCGATGATCTTCTTCGCGGCGTCGTTCTCGGCCTGAAGGCGCTCGATTTCGCCCTGGGCCTTGGTCACCTTGCGCTCGGTCTCGATGGCCGCGAGATCCTGATTGGCCTTGAAGCACGCGGTGTCCGCCTCCTTCTCGAGTTCCATCTTCTGCGTCTCGGCGTCTTTCTCGAGTTCGAGCTTCTTCTGCGCCGACTGCACCATGACAAGCTGCTTCTTTCTCTCCGCCTCCCAGGCAATGGCGGCCTGGGCGCGCACGGCTTCCTGCTCGCCGGCGATCTTCTGCCGGATCTTGTCGGCGATCTCCGGCGCGTAGTTCACCGTCTCGAGGGTCACGCTCGAGATCTCGACGTGCCGCCCTGCGGTACGCCGGCGCACCTCGGCCTCGACTTCGTCTTCGATGGCCTCGTTGCGCGCCTGGAGCTCGGTATACGAATGGCGAGCGAAGACGCCGCGGCAAGCGCTCTTGAATTCGGGCGCGATGACCTCGTCGTAGTAATTGGCCCCGATCTCGGTGTCGAGCGGGGTAGAGCTCCGAGACGATTGGCCGGTAGATGACGCTGAGCTTCAGGTCGAGATCGAGGCCCTCGGCGCTCTTCGTCTGGATCGACTCGGTGTGCGTCGAGAACGTGACGTCGAAGTCGTCGATCCGGTTCGACGTGCACGCGATGAAGCAGAACCCGAGACGATAGGTTCCCGGGGGGAGGATCTCGTGCCGCAATCCGCCCGCGTTTGGCGCGAAGTAGAGGCCGCGGTGGCCGGGTTCGATGGTCGTGGCGCTGCAGCCGGCGTTCGCCAGCGCCGCCGCGACGAGCGCGGCGTACGTCGTTCTCCTGGACATGGCGTGTACTCCTTCTTGGGTCGTGCCTCATGCGATCACGCGATATCGGGATCGCGCACCGCGGCGCGGTCACTTGCTCTGGGACGGAGGCGGATCGAGGGGCACGGCGTCGAGCCATCCGGCGAGGTCGCGTCCGATGGGGGCGACGCACCGGTAGACGACAGGCGCGCCGCGGTCGGCCGCGAAGACGAGCCCCCCTTCGCGGCAAGCGAGCTGCGTTTGTCCCAGGTAATCGTTGCCCTTGCGTGTACGCAGGGTGGCGCGCGCGTCGAGACCCACGACCAGGCGGCCGCCCCCGTCGAGCTGCGCGTCGGCGCCCGTGAGCTCGACGAGCACCGCCCATCCGCCATCGCGCGTCAGCGCGTGGTCTCGATGCGCCTCACTCCACGACGACGTCGCGGTCGCGACGGCCGCCCCGAGAGCGGCCTCGACCTCGGCGTATGCGACGTTCGAACCGCGCACGGGCAGCGGATCCGGCACCGCGGTGCTGCGACTCACGACTTCGAGGGGAGTCGACGGGGAAGGCGTGGTCACGGCCGGAGCGCCGGCGGTGTGAATCAAAGGAAGGATGGCCGGAGTCTCGCTGCACGCGGCGAGGGTCGCCGATGCGATGGCGACGGCGAGCCGCATGACCGCCACCAAAGCAAGCCCCGAACCAGCTTCGCGCCGGCCGTCGATATCCGGATAAACCGCCGCTTCGCTCGCGCATTGCGCTTCGAAGTAGCCTTTTGACGAACCAACTCTGCGCGCGATGCCGCGGGATTGGGGGGCGCGACGTCCCAGCTGCGTCGAGGGGCCGGCCGAGCAGGCGGCGCCAGGCTCAGCCCTGCGGTGGGCCAGGTGACATCGTCGGTCACCATCGGCCCGGGGAAGGTTCGCGAGCTACGCGGACAGTCCCGAAGTGCTGGCACCTAGAGCGCCGCTCGGCGTGTGGTCAGGTCGTGTGGTACCATCCTGTGAGTGCGGATCTCGTGCCTTGCCGGGGCGACATCCTTGGTGCCGATCATCGCGATTCAGGCGCTCAGCGCCTGCGGCGGCGGAAGTGGAGCCGCTTCGGGCGACGGCGGTACGGAGAGCGGCGGCTCGGACGCCGGGACACACATCCGACGTCGGCACCACGTCGGACGCGGGCGCTCGGACGTCGTTCTGCTCGACCTTGTCACCGCCACCCACCCTCTGCTCTGACTTTGACGAAGGTTCAAGTTCGCTGGCTCCGGGGCCGAGCGCGCTCGGTTGCACGAGTCGCTGCGGCGGAGCATCGCGCAAGCCAAGGCCGGTCAGCTACTCCTTTCGGACCAGCATTGCCTGGTCGCAGCTGGAAGACCTTTCTCAAGGCCCACTCGGGGGCCATCCCGCCCTCGGCGCGGCGAATCCTTCGCGGGCATTCCGATAATCGGTGGGGCGTTTGTGACCGGCCCATTCGATTAGAGTTGCTCGTTCGTTCTCCAAGATGTCGCCGAAACGTTGCGCCCTCTAAGAACCAGATCGCCTACACGGCTAAGCTCATGCGCTCACAACGAATACGAAATGCCGCCATTGCCGCTTTTTTGACGTCAACCCTCGGAGCCTCCGCCGCCCATGCTGCTGGGTTTCCGCCCGGGACCCTAATCCTGTCTCGGAGCCAATACCAAGGAACCGCGAGCACCGTCGTCGTAGGGCAGGCCCTGCCGGGCGCGGTTTCGCCTGACGCCGGCGTCCCTGCCCCCACCGCCGTCGCGGACGGGACCCTCCCCAACGTCTGGAACAACGAGGTTCCAGACCCCAGTTTTGGCGTGACATCGCCGATTTTTCTCGACGACCTCTCGCCGACGGGCGTCACGCTTGGCACGGTGCCCGTGCCACCGGCACAGATGGTCACGAGCTTCTCGTCCAAATCGGAGCTCGGGCTCAATCTCTCGACCGATAGCAAGTTCGTGACTTTCATTGGTTACGTCGCCACGGTCAATACACTCGACGTCTCCAACTCCAACACGCCGAACCACAACGACCCGACAAACCCTGTCGCCCTGTCATTTCAGCGAGCCGTCGGCCAGGTCGACCTCCAAGGCAACTTTCAGGTTACTCCCGTCAATACGTACAGCGGAAACAACGGACGTGCCGCAATCTACGACGCTACCAACAATCAGTACATCTTGGTCGGTAACGCAGGCAACGGCGGCAGCCCGGAGCCCGTTGGCATAGTAAACAATACCGGCGTGCAACTTGCGCCAATCGGCAGCGCGGCTCTGCCAGAGACGACCGTAGTCGGAGTTCAGCAGGGCGTTGCCGGCGCTGCAAACGGATTCCAGTTCGGCTACTCAGTCGTGCAGAACGGGTTCGCGGCGGACAAGTCCGGGAAAGACGACAACTTCCGAGGCCTCGCGATCTTTGGCAATACGCTCTACGTCACGAAAGGGAGCGGCAGCAACGGAGTCAACACCGTATACCAGGTGGGAACGGCTGGAACGCTGCCCACCACGACGGATGCGTCAACCACGGCCATCAGTATCCTGCCGGGTTTCCCGGCCACGCTCGCAAGAAGCGCCGGGGCCATCTTCCCGTTCGCAATCTGGTTTGCGAACGCGACCACGTTGTACATGGCCGACGAAGGCGACGGCAAGGTCGCCGATGCCGCGACGGACGTGAATGCCGGGTTGCAGAAATGGGTTCTCCAGTCCGGGACGTGGACCAACGTGTATACGCTGCAAAACGGACTGAACCTCGGCACGCAATACAGTGTCTCCGGCCTGCCCTCCTCCCTCAACCCCGCCACGGACGGCCTGCGCACGCTCAGCGGTAACGTCAACACGGACGGCACCGTCACGTTGTACGCAGTCACCTCCACGGTCAGCGCGTCGGGCGACCAAGGCGCCGACTCGAACAGGCTCGTGACGATCACTGACAATCTGTCTTTCATGACGGCCGCTGCCGCGAGCGGCGAGTCGTTCACGACGCTCCAGACCGCTCCGTTTGGTCAGGTGTTCCGGGGCGTTCAGCGCGTCCCGGGGACCTTCACCCCGCCCCCAGTGCCGGCGATCCCCCGCGGCGGCACGGCGTGCTTGGGGCTGGCGCTCCTGGCACTCGGCGCCGCAGCGATCCGCGTGAAGAAGCACGGCTTTCCGACCATCGCCTAGCCTAGCCTAGCCTAGTACCCCGCCCGGCAATCGCGCTCGCTTCTGCGGGCGCGGTTGCTGGCGGCTGCGCGCGCTCGCGCGACGGACCGCATTCGTTGGAACCGATGGCGGAGTCGATCGGCGCCGTGCGAGTCGAGCAGCTCGCGCCAGAGGCGCTGGACCCGTGAGGGCCCATGGACGAAGGGAGCTTGGAGATGGCGAACCGAAGTCCTCGCGTAGCCGATGGTCTGAGCGCGAGGGCTCTGGTTGGATACATCAAGGAAGTGGGTGGCGAACTCGTCGCAGGTACACGCAGGTTTCAGACAGTACTGATCGTCTGCGAGGTAGAGGCGCCGCTCGTGGACGACGGTGAGATCGAAGTCGTAGGGGAAGAGGACACCTCACCGGCGAGAGCCGGTTGCTGGATCTCAGAACTTCCATCGCCGAGTTGCTTGACGTGGTGGATCGTGAAGCCGATGTCGGTGCACGGGCACTGTGGGTTGGTGCAGATCGCAGGGATGACGGCATAGCCGGCGACGCCATCCGCCTCGGGAGGATCCCAGAGGATGAGCGGTTCGCCGCTGTCGATGCGTCGCGTTCTGGTGATCCTTGCGCCATTCATCAACGGCAACGGTGGCGCAGCCGGGGCTCGAAATCAACGCGCGCGCCCGGGGGGTGCGTCGCTCGGCGTTGGCGCTCACGCTGGCCGAGAGTCCGAACAGTCGACGGAGCCGAGCGAGGGTGGTGCCGCGCTCACGCACGAGCTTCGAGAGCTCGACGAGGGTGTGCACGAGGCCCTGCAGGCAGGCGTCGTCGTCGGCGGAAAGCGCCGCGCGTGCGCGTTCGAGCACTGCGCCGACGACGGTCATGCTTCGGTGCTCAGGGGCTGGCCACGGTTCTTGTCGTCGCAACGGTCTTCGCCTGGAAGCATGTCGCCCAGCGGATGAGTCATGAAGGGGACGCGGAGATAGTGACCGGGCTGTTAGCGTTAGGAACGATCGCGGTCCTCACGATCCTGGGTGCGTCTGAGGGGGCTAGGGCGGCGACTACCTCGACGACGAGGAGGGTGCCGAGCTGCATCGCGCGTTGGAGGAGTCCGTCGCCGAAGCCGACGCAGGGCAGCTCATCGACGCCGATGACGTGCTCGCCGAGCTTCGAGCTGCACGGTAAAGGTCCGGTTCACTCCCCTGGGCCGACGCGCGGCCCTCGCCATGACGAAGTGGTGGAGGGCGAATCGGCCCTTGGCTCCTGACCTCTTCGAGCGCGAACTGGAGGCGGCCAAGCGGCAGCTCGAACACCATCCCGAGCTACCGCCGGTCTACGAAACGGTCCGAGGCCGTGTCATGCGTCGCGTGCTGATGCCCAAGACCGAGCGGCACGTTTACTACTCGGTCGACGAGGCCATCCAGAGCGTCGTCGTCCACGTCATTTGGGGCGCCCGCAAGGGGCGAGGGCCGAAGCTCTAGCCCGCCGGCGCCGGCGACATCGAAGGGGCGAGCCCGAAGCCGGCTCGGCCCTTTTCTCGTCCATGGGCTAGGGCGGCGAGCGGTAGGCGAAGCCGAACGCTCGACGACGAGCACCGCGCAGACCAATCGCGCGTCTAACAGCCTGGCGCGCGCGATATGCCGAGCTTGAGGCGCGCGACCTCTTGCAGCTCTTCGGCGAGGTCGAGGGTTCCCGCAGAGGCGCGCCGGGCGGCTTCGCGATCCCCGTCGGAGATCGCGAACTTGGCGAGCAGCGTTCGCCCCAGCTCGTGATGGTGTTGTTCGTCGGGCTGGATGACGTCGCGGTAGAGCGCGGCGGTGGTCTCGTCGCCGCGTGCCACGCAGAAGCGAATGAACTCGTCGTTGCGCACGACCGCGAGAGCCTCGCGCGTGAACTGGCCGGCGGCGACGCGCTCGACCGTCGACTCGAGGCCGCCGAGGTACTGAAGGAGCGGCGAGCGCGGGCCGGGATCGTAGGTGCTCGTGTCGACCCCGAGCTCGGCGAGGCGCTTCTCGATGAGTCGGAAGTGCTTGGCCTCGTCGCCGGCCTGGCGCGCGAGCGCGAGCTTCACGTCGACTGCGCGCGTCGTCGCGATCCAGCCGGCCGCGCACTCGGTGGCTTCGAGCTCGTTCTTCAGCGCCAGGAACAAGAGGCGCGCGACGGTCAGATCGGCCGCGGGCTCTCGCGCCGCGGCGATCGCGATGCGGTCGAGCGCGCTCGCGTTCTGGGCGTCGAGCTCGGCCAGGAATGCATCGGGGCTCATGGCGTGGGACCTCTCGAGTCGCTCACGACGACGTCAAGCAGTCGTGAGGGAAAGTCTGCGTCGTAGAAATCACGCCGCAATCGAGAACTTCGATCATCTGCGTGCACGACGAGACCGTGGACTCACTGTGGGTCGACGTCGTCGTGCATCCCGTGCCCGAGCAGCACAGCGGCCGGAGGTTACCGATGCATTCTGCGAGCGCGACGGCGATGTTGCAGCGCGTCCCCTGCTGGCAGTATGCGGAGTCGACGTCGTCGCACTGCTCGCCGAGCGTTCTCGGTGTCGCAGATGTCGTCCCGCCGTCGGTCACCGTCGGTCCGAACGTGCACGCCGCGAGGCTCCAGGAGAGTGCGGCGCACACGATCGCTACCGCAAACTTCACGCCTTGGCCTGGGCGTTCGCCGTCTTCATGATCTTGAGACGCTCTTCGGAGAGTTCGCGGTGCAGATCGAGCACCCTCGGAAGGCTCGGCCCGAGTGTCTTGAAGAACTCGCTGATCGATGTGAGCTCGGTCGTCCACTCTTCGAGGTCGACGTGCGTCGCCTGGTCGACCTGCTCGTGCGGGATGTCGAGGCCCGAGAGATCGAGATCGCCTGCCTTGGGGACCCAGCCGAAGGGCGTCTCCTGGCCCCCGACGCGGAGGCGCGCGCGGTCGACGATCCACTTGAGGACGCGCATGTTCTCGCCGTAACCCGGCCAGAGGAACTTGCCGTCTTCGCCCTTGCGGAACCAGTTCACGAGGAACATCTTCGGCGGGTTCACCATCTTGGCCTGCATGGAGAGCCAGTGACCGAAGTACGTGCCCATGTTGTACCCGCAGAAGGGCAGCATCGCGAAGGGGTCCCGACGGACGACGCCGACCTTGCCCGTGGCGGCCGCGGTGGTCTCGCTGCCGAGGGTCGCGCCGAAGAAGATGCCGTTCATCCAGTTGAACGCCTGCATGACGAGCGGGATCGTCGTCGCCCGGCGGCCGCCGAAGACGATGGCGCTGATGGGAACGCCCTCGGGATCGTCGGTGAACTTGCTGAGCGCCGGGTTGTTGGTGGACGGCGACGTGAAGCGAGAGTTCGGGTGCGCGGCTTTATCGGGGGAGCCTTTCTTCCACGGCTTGCCCGTCCAGTCGGTCAGCTCGTCGGGGACCTCGCCATCCATGCCCTCCCACCAGACGTTGCCGTCTTTCGTGGTCGCGACGTTGGTGAAGATCGTGTCGTGCGACACGGTCGCCATGGCGTTCGGGTTGGTGGTCGCGTTGGTGCCCGGGGCGACGCCGAAGTAGCCGTTCTCCGGGTTCACCGCGTAGAGGCGGCCGTCGGCGCTGACGCGCATCCAGGCGATGTCGTCGCCCACGGTCCAGATCTTCCAGCCCTTGAAGCGCTTGGGCGGGATCATCATCGCGAAGTTCGTCTTGCCGCAGGCGCTCGGGAACGCCGCCGCGACGTAGGTCATCTCGCCCTCGGGCGACTCGACGCCGAGGATCAGCATGTGCTCGGCGAGCCAGCCTTCGCGAAGGCCGAGGTAGCTCCCGACGCGAAGCGCCAGACACTTCTTTCCGAGGAGGACGTTGCCGCCGTACCCGCTGCCGACGCTCCAGATGGTGTTGTCTTGCGGGAAGTGGCAGATGAAGCGGCGCTCGGGGTTCACGTCGAGCATCGAGTGAAGGCCGCGGTTGAAGTCGTTCGAGGCGCCGAGCATGTTGAGCGCCGGGCGCCCCATGCGGGTCATGATCCGCATGTTGAGCACGACGTACGGGCTGTCGGTGAGCTCGAGCCCGACCTTCGAGTGGACCGAGCCGACCGGCCCCATGACGTACGGAATGACGTACATCGTGCGGCCCTTCATGGAGCCGTCGAACAGGACCGTGAGCTTCTTGTAAGCGTCGGCGGGCGCCATCCAGTTGTTGGTCGGGCCGGCCTCATCTTGGGTGGGCGTGCAGATGAACGTGAGCTGCTCGACGCGCGCGACGTCGTTCGGGTTGCTCCGGTGGATGAAGCAGTTGGGGAGCTTGGTCGAGCTCAGCGGCGTGAGGATGCCCTTCGCCACGGTCTCCTCGGTCAGCCGATGCTTCTCCTCATCCGAGCCGTCGCACCACACGACGTGGTCCGGCTTGGTGAGGCGGGCCATCTCATCGACCCAATCGAGAAGGTGCTGGTTCTTGGTCAATGGCTTTCCCGCGGCATCAGTCGGCGTCTGCATCGTGTTCGGCTCCTTCGGGCTCACGAGAGCAATAATCTACCGTTGCCTCTACCTCCATTCACACGTACGTGCACCTACTGGCCCGCCGCAAGCGTGCAAAATTAACATAGGCCTTCAGGCGACGCGCCTCGGATGCGCTCTGACAGCACCTGCCCACCGGGCCCACCGGGCCACCCGCACGGCGTCACGAAACGGCGCGCGCTGGTAGAGTGAAGGGCGATTCATGAAGGTCTCGGTGCATTCGCAGTGGCATTGGCTTTGGCTTGATGGGCGGACGCGAGCGGCCGCGGCAGCACCAATAGCCGCCCTCGGCGCCGAAGCGGCCATGCTCGGCGCCGTGGCTCCGCTTGCTCTCGTGGCTCCACTTGCTCCGGTTGCTCTCGCTATTCTCGTTGCGCTCGCCGGCGCGGGATGCGCGTCGGCCGCGTCGGCCCCGGCCGTTCACGCCGCCCCGGTGGCCGCGGCACCGCCCCCGAAAGACGACGGCAAACCCGCCCAGGGGGGGCAGGGCGGCCACGAGCATGCCGCGGCCCTCGAGCAGCTCAAGGCTGCCGGCTTCGACTGGCGTAGCGACCGGCAGAACAGCCTTCGCGTGCTCTTGCCGGACGCGCCCACGTGGCTCCGGGTGAAGTTCTGGGGAGTCAAGAGCCTGGTCGGATTTCGCTACGGCAAGGATCACCACGCGATTGTCGGCGGCTTCGTCGTGCACGTGCCCGACGAGAACGCCCCGGGCGCGTGCGGCAAGGCCTTCGAAGCGTGGGCTCAACCGTATGTGGACGCCTTCGAGGTCGAGATCGAGCACGACGCCCCGCAGGCCATTTCCTGGAACGGCAAGATCGTGGACATCGACTCCCTCGTCGCCACCACGGCCACCCTCGGAGAGCACGACCAGTACGTCGCCTCGTACGCCACCTATCCCGCGTGGCCGGGCGCCTGTCTCGTCCTGGGCATCGCGATCCCCGCCCGCGACGAGCTCGAACGCGCCAAGGCCGTACGCGATCGCTTCGCCGCCGAGGTCCTCCCCAAGGTCCGCATTACCAGCAAGACGGAGCCCAAGGAGATGTACTGAGCGCCGCTCTGCGCCTCTGCGGTGAATCTCCCTCTAGCGAGCGCGCCGCGAGTTAGTCGAGACTAGGGAAAAACCCGCGTTTCATCCGCCGGCGGCGCCCCAACACCCATGGGTAACTCCACTTCCGCAGGCCTCCCGCGGCGACCACGGTAACTAGACTAGTTCTCGTCCCAGATGGCTAACTGCGTACCTTCATTGATAAATTTCGCAGGGGGCGATGGAAATAAAAAGGTCGGAGTCCTTGTTTCCTCGGCGAATCGCCAAACGCGCCCGAAAAACCGAGGACTCCGATGCGACGAAAAGTCGCTCTTCGTCGAAGGTGGGGGTAGCGGATCGAGCCACGCCAAGGCCGGAGCCCG
>CALFNG010000489.1 GCA_937902985.1 uncultured Myxococcales bacterium | reverse complement strand
CTATCGATGACGTCGAAGCGTCCGCGCACTCTAGTCTTCAGTGGTCTTGTCGCAAAGAGAAACCAGGGCTTGTCGCAAAGACACTACCCGCTTTCGCCATGTGACGGGGTTCGCTGAACGACGCGAGTACCTCGTCATCGAACGTCATGCGCGCGCATGCGCGCGCAACAAGAATCCAGCTACGGGTGGCTCCCTCACAAGCCACCCGCCGAGGGTGGACATGGAGGGAGGCACCGGGACTTCCATCCCCAACACATCGAGATCCAAGAGCATTAATGCTCTTGGGCATTCTGCGCACATGGACGCGCCGCCGACATCGAACCTGGCGCCAGGTTGGTCTGCTCTTTGCGTAGGGGGCGGCGGCACCGAGCGGGGTGGGCCGATGCAGCTCGCGCCGCACGCACCGGTAGAACTCAAACGTGGAAAGTGGTTCAGTGATGAAGGCCGGGAGCAAAGTTATATAGCCGTTCGCCGCGTTGGCGGGCCTCGTCGTGGCGTCGGCGGCTGCGGCGTGTCCGCGTGTGAAACACATCAGGGGAGTGATCCAAGCATGAAGACGAACCAAGACACCTTTGTTTGGCGGTACCTGAAGACCGTAGGCACCCCGTGCCTGCTCGGTTTCATGGTGGGGGCCGGCAGTCTCGGCTGCTCCGGTCAAGACGCGGGCGGTACGTCGATAGAGTCGCGCATCGGACAGGTCGAGAGCGAGCTTTTCGGCTCCTCGGCTCAGGTCACCGGGCTGACAACGGCCTCTCAAAGCTACGGTCAGGGCGAGACCCAGGTGGCGTTCAGCTATGCGAGCTCGACCGACTCCATCCAGTTCGTAACCTACAACGACAAGTCACACGTGGACAATGGGGACAACCCGCTCAACTTGTTCGGGTGGTCGTACAACGATCCGATGCACAATAGCGGTTGGGTCAATCACAAGTTGGGCCCACCCTCGGGGTTCGGCCTCATCTGGGGCGACCCGGGCATCGCGGTGAACCCTTACTCGTCCAACCGTTACACGTACATGACCAACATGGGCATGACCACCAACGCGGCCTCATGTGCGTCGGCTGACTGTCCGGCCTGCAAATGCATGGATTCGGTATGCGTTGCGCGCTTCGATCGCACCAATACATCGACGTTCAACAGCCCAAACCTCAAGTGCTACCAGCTCGAAACTGCGGCCGGCCATGGCATCGACGGGACTGCGATCACCGCCGGGGGGGCAAACGGCGCGGGGTTCTTCGCGACCCTCGCCGATGCGAACTCGAACGACTCGCACCGGCACATCGAGCTCTGGGCGTCGTGCACCAACCCGAGTAACGGCACCACGTGCAGCGCGACGACCGACTTTCATCTGGCGCAGTCCCCGTACGGGTTTCCGTTCAGCGGACGGGACGCGCAGTCTCACCCCCGCCTCATCGCCGATGATCCGCACTCGATCCTCTATGCGGCGACGGTCGTGGACGGGGGTCCCCCCGTATCTCTGCTCGAGTTCAACTACTCGTCGACCTCTGGCTTCCAGACCCCCGTGCTCGTCGCCTCGACCCCGGGGATTGTGGCGGACGGTTGTCCTTCGCATTGCTCGCTGACGAAGCTCCCGAGCACCGGTAACTTCGCCAGCATGAGCCTTCCCGCGCCGAGCTACTCGATGGCGCTCGGAACCAACTCGGCGGGTGTCAACGTGCTTCGGTTCGCGTACAGCTACAAGGAGTCGGACGGGCACTACCACGTCCGGTTCGCAGACTGCTCGACGTGGCCGAATGTGTCGACGCCCAGCTGCACGGCGGCCACCGCGTGGAACACGGTGAACTACTCGAACCCGGCCAACCCGAGCTACCTGCACGACGAGGTCTTCCCGCAGATCGCGTTTGGCGACGGGCACTGGAAGGTGGCGTACCTCACGAGCTACAACGCCGACGGGTACCTCTCCGTCGGCTACCAGTCTCTCTCCGAGGTCAGCGGCACGTACCAATCGAGCCCTCTTTCCATCATCGCGAACACGTCGAGCCAGCTCCCGGGCACCACCACGAGCTGCGACCCAAGCGGCGACTACCAGGGGATCGCTTACAACAAGAGCCAGCCCAACTTCATCTACACGTACTCGCGTCAGCAGACGGGCACCACCTGCAATCCGGACCTGTCCGAGCACGTCTGGGAGGCGGCGATTCCGTACGATCCGACGCTTCCGCCGCCGAGCGGGAACATCGTCGCAGCGCGCCAGAGCACGGCGATCACGGCCGTCTTCACGGTCGGCAGTGATGGCGCGCTCTACCGACGCTGGTACTCGACGACGACGGGCACGTGGCAGGGGCCGTCGGCGATCACCGGAGCGAATTTCGCGCCGCCCGGCGCGCCGCTTGCCGTCGGCCAGCCCCCGGGCGCGAACGAGCTGGACGTCTTCGTCGTCGACACCCACGGTACGGTCCAGCGTGCGTTCGAGACGAACGACGGGGCGTGGCAGGTCGCGGCGCCCCTCAGCGCTGCCAACTTCGCGGTGGCGGGCGCGCATATCGCCACGGGCATACAGTCGGGTGTCCAGCTCGACGTCGTCATCGTCGACAAGAACGGAACGTTGCAGGGATTCGGCAAGCAGGCTCTCGGGAACTGGTCTGGCAACATTCCGCTCGCCAACGGCTTTGCGCCTAGCGGCGCAGGGCTGGCCACTGCGAACCATCCCGGCGCAAATCAGTTCGACGTGTACGCGATCGGGACCAACGGCAGCGTGACGAGCACCTGGGCCCTGGGACTGGGCGCCTTCACCCTCCCCGTATCGATCACAGCGGCGAATGTGGCTTCCCCCGGCGCCCCGCTCGCCACGGGGATGCAGGGCACCACGCAGCTCGATATCTTCTACACAGGAGCCACCGATGGCGCCATTCACGGCGTGTGGTTCGTCAATGGGAGCTTGCCGTTCGGCCCCATCGCGTTGACCTCCAACGGGTTCATGCCAGCCACGGGCAACCTGTCGACGGTCCAGGTAGGGACGAACCTGCTCGGCCTCTTTGCCGTGAACAATGCGGGCGCGTCCAATTTGCTCTGGGTCGTCGGGCAGGGCGCCTGGAACGGGCCGGCGACGCTCACCGCCAACGGCGTGGCAGTCGCGGGCGCTAGCACCAGTGCCACGACTCAGGGAAGCAACCTGATCGACTTCTTCACGCTGGGCAATCTCTACCTGCTCGAAGCCCAGTACACCATCTCGACTTCGACCTGGTCCAACGCGGTGCCGCTCGTACCTTAGCGAGCCGTCGCTCATGGGTCGCGCCGGTTTGAGGTGCGGCGCCAGGACGCTCCCCTCGGAGCCCTGAGCGTCGCACCTCGAATTTTCGCTCAGACGTGGATCCGGTCGAGGAACTCGCTCGGGTCCGCACGGTTGCGGCATCCCCCGCTCGTGTACTAGAGAAGCACCATCGCACGTGCACGGGGCCCACGCGAATCACCGAGTCAGATGCTCGCGGACTCGGAGCCGCGATGTCACACGCGGGGGGCGGCGGAAGCTCGTCATCGCCACGCTTTCCACGTTGCCGTGGACCGGAGCGGCCTGCTCGTCGTTCGAAGGGCTCAGTTTGCGACAGGACTCGCAGACGAAGTGCGCAAGTGCCGGCGTCCCCCCCGCACCGCTGCTCGTGGTCGCTTCCGGAGACACCGAGTTCGTGGTCGCCGTGCGGGCGTACGACCTGGGAGACTCCGACGACGACGCAGGAGCCAACGGATTCGCCCGGATGGGGTTCGATCTCGACGACACCTGTACGGGTTCGAACGGACCTGCAAGCTGCGCCGAACCGCCCTGGGCGAGCGCGAACCATGCGGATGGCACCGACGGGCGCGACAACGCAATTGGCGCGCTCCTGTACCGTCTGCGCCAGATGAACTACGGGCCAGCGACTCCGGCGTTGAACGGCCAGATCGACAGTGGAACCATTACCACCTTGCTTCGCGTACGAGGATACAATGGCCTGGGAACCGACGACCGCCTGGAGGTCTCGCTCTACGCCGCGACGCGACCAAGGGGGCCGGATTTGGCTGCTTCGCGACCACGCTGGGACGGAACCGACGTGTGGGACGTGCTCGAGCCTTGGGTCCGGGTCACTGCGGGCAGCGACGGGGGCCCGGTCTACGATGCGATGCAACCTGCGTTCGTCGACGATCATGCCTATGTGAACGACGGAGTCCTGGTGGCGCGATGGGACTCACTGGTCGTCGGCGCGGGCGATCATTTGCAGGGAGCGATGATGCAGGCGCGCGTCGTTCCAAGCGGCGATGCGTGGTCGCTGGAGAACGCGACCATCGCGGGGCGGTTGCGCATCGACGACGTTCTCATGAGCGGCACCACGTGCACGGATGCTCCCACCTACCCGGAGCTGAAGCGGCTGGCGTGCGGCGTCGCCGACATCAACTTCGAGGGATCGGACAAACGGGGCGCTCCTTGCGACGCCGCCTCGTGGGCGTGGCAATTCCGAGCGGACCCGGCAAAGCTCGGCGTCGTCACGACGGGAACCACGCCCGTGCCGCTGTGTCCACCCGAGACGTCGCCCGCGAATGACCACTGCAACACGCTGCACTGACCTACGGCGCGGAGCGTCCGTCACAGCCGTCCCCCGACCGAGACGATCGCGCCGAGGGGCATGGCGTCTCCGGATCGCGAGAACGCCGATCTCCCCGCCGTGTCACCTCGAGAGAGGACGTAGACTCCGACGCCAAGACCAGCTGCTCCTGCGCCGAATGCGGCAAGAGTCCCGATGAAGAGCCGTCTGCCATCGGCGGCGACGTCGAGGTCTGCCGCGCTGCCGCACACCTTGTTGGGACAATTTTCGGAGACGGTCCTTTGCCGATCGAGCGTCATGAGAGCCATGACGCTGCCTGCCGTCAGCGCTGCGAGGCCAACGCCTGCCGCCGTCCATCCGACCCAGCGGGGTCCTCCTGACCGTTCCAACCTGGGCACCCGGCGTCCTGCGCTCGGTTCTTCCCGCCCTGCGGCGACTTGCGTGGCGGTGAGCGGCGCGTCCGCCTTCCTCTGGGCGTCCCCCGGCTCGGCTGCCGGGTCGGCCACCCACTCGTAACCTTGGGCTTCTTCGATGGCCAGCGCCGAAGCCTGAGTGGTGCGCCCGGTGGCCTCGGCGACGAGGCGGTGCACCCCGGGATCGATCGGCAGCGGGAGCCCCAGGCTCGATGGACCGAGCGCGACGTCGTCGAGCATCACCCGCGTGTCGGGCGGTGCGTTGACCGAGAGACGCACGGTCAGCCGGGGGACGCGCTTCGTCAGCGCCGCGAGCTCTCGCTCGGCGACGGCCTTGCGATCGTCGCTCGCCGGCAGCCGATCCGAGAGCTCGCGCGCGTGCATCCAGGCGCTCGCAACGAACCCGAGCCGCTCCTCGCAAAGCACCAGATTGAGGAGCGTGCCGGTGGAAGGGTCGATACGTTCGCTCTCGCTGAGCTTTGGCCGAGCCGCATCGTAGTCTCCTCGTCGCATCTCCTCGCGGGCCTGCTGAAAGAGCGCCTCCGCCACGCCGATACCCGCCGACGTGTCCGCACTGACCAGGCGGGGCGCAAGCGCGCACAAGGGCACGGACAGAAGCAGCGCCAATGCCCGCGAGGTCATTTGCGCCGGTCGAGGACGGCGTCCGGAATCCTTGCGGGATCGCTGGGCGGCGGCGCCGAGGCCTGCATGGGACGTGTACGCCGGTTCTTGTTGCTGGGCACCACTCTCGGGTGCGGCAGGGCAACAGCGAGACCGGTGGCTTCGGTGGCGGCTGGCGGCGGTGCGGTGGGAGGCATTGCCAGCGTCGGAGACGTCGTTCCCGCAGAGACAGCGACCTGTACGGAAGCCGGCGGGTCCGTCGAGGCGGCGAGGGACGCCACGCCGACGCGCGTCGCAGCGCTCCCCGCGACGGCGCATGCCGCGAGCGCGCCCAGTACCGGCCACATCGCAGGCCAGCGAGGAACCAGCACATCGTGTCCCCCGCGAACGTCGTCGAGCGTGGCGGCGGTCAGCGCGCTCGGAATCGACGAGAGGCGCTTGCGGGGCCCCGGTGTCCGCAGCGCGATCGCGATGGCGTCACGCATGGCCACCGCGCACGGCCACCGATCCTGGGGCGCGATCTCGAGGGCGCGGTCGACGACGTGTGCCGCGTCGGCATCGAGGTCCGGGCGAGACTTCGCCACGGGGGGCGCTCTCTGCGTGGCCGCAAAGATGAGTGCCTCGTTGGGCGTCTCCGCATCTTCGTGCACATACCGGCCCGTCAAGCACCAGAACATCGTCGCCCCCAGCGCCCACAGGTCCGTGCGCGCATCCACGTGAGCCTGACGTCCCCGCGCCTGCTCCGGTGCCATGAATGCGGGCGTCCCCAGTACGGCCCCGCTCTGGCTGAGAGCGGCGTCCTGGAGCGCCTCGTTCCGCCATGCGGCCACCCCGAAGTCGAGTACCTTGACCGCGCCGTCGCGTGTCAAAAAAACGTTCGCCGGCTTGATATCGCGGTGGAAGATGCCGTGCGCGTGCGCCGATCCCAGGACATCGAGCACCTGATCGGCCACCGCGAGCACTTCGGCAGCATCGAGCGTCCCACCGGCTCTCTCGCACCTCTGGCGCAGCGTCTGACCCTCGAGCAGATCCATCACCAGGAGGACGCTACCGTCGGCCGCCTCCTGGTCGTCAAGGACACGCACCGCGTTCGGATGGCCCACCGCGTTGGCCAGGCTTCCCTCTCGAAGAAATCGCTCGCGTGCTCGTGAGCTAGTCGCAAGGTCCGGGTGCAGAACCTTGATGGCCACGCGCGCGCCGTTCCGGTGAACGGCTTCGTAAACCGTCGACATTCCTCCGCGGCCCAGGACGCGTACGACACGCCAACGGCCACAAAGAACCTGTCCGACGAGGTTCTTGTCCGCGACCTCGGACGTTCCCCACGCGGCCATGGTCGGCAGTGTGGGCCCGCGAAGACCCTACTGGCAAGTGGTCAACGGCGGGAAAAGGTCCTGGTGGGCTCCGAGCTCGCAGATGGGGAGGGGCGAGCGCCGGAAGTGGCGTGCCACTTTTGACACTCGGGCACAGCTCGTGGCAGTCCGGGGCCAGCAGCCCGTCCGGATCGCCGCTTTCCTGCTGTATTTGCCCCGCGCGCCCCGCGCCCTTCGCGAAGGTACGCGGAGTGCAGCCTTCTATCCTATTCTAGCCTGACGAAACGGCGCATTTGACGGCATCATGGACCAGACAGTGGTTGAAAGGGAGAGGCAGGCCACGACCGTAACCGGCGACGACCAGGGCGTCTCGTCGACCAGGTCCACGCCAGAGACACTCGCCTTGGTCATCGGCTGGAGCCCCTCGGAGCCCGGGCGACTGGGCGAGATCTGCGTCGTTCCTCCAACGCGTCGCGGCGCCACGTTCGTCCTCGGCCGCGGCCCGCAGACGGCAAGTGACCCCCACCCCCGCCTGGGCTTCGTACGCGATCGACCGGGGGTCTTCGAGAGTCGACCGCCGCTCGCGTCACCGCGGCTCTCGCGCGTGCAGCTCTGGGTTCGTCCCAACGGCGCGGACTCGCTTACCGTGCGTAACGTCGGCCGCTGCCCCTTGCGGCACAACGGCGTTGCCGTCCAGTCGAGGGAGGTCCAGGTCGTACCGGGGGAGACGCTGAGCCTCGGCCAAGAGTTGCTGCTCTTTTGCGTGCGCCGACAGGCGTGGTCTCGCTCTCTCGGACAGGATGCCTCCCCGATGCCTTTTGGGCGCGCGGATCCCCATGGCTTCGTCGGCGAATCGTCCGCGGCCTGGGAACTTCGCCGTCACATCGCCTTCGCGGCGCCACGGCACGAGCACGTGCTCGTCCTGGGCGAGAGCGGGACAGGAAAGGAACTCGTCGCGCGCGCCCTGCATGCGCTTTCGCAGCGGGCGCAATCACCGCTCGTTGCCCGCAGCGCGGCGACGCTTCCCGAGGGTCTCGTCGACGCCGAACTCTTCGGCCACGCACGCAATTATCCGAGCTCCGCCATGCCGGAACGGCCGGGGCTCGTGGGCCAGGCCGCGGGGGGAACGCTCTTTCTCGATGAGCTCGCGGAGCTACCGCCGGCTCTCCAGACGCACCTTTTGCGCGTGCTCGACGCGGGCGAATACCAGCGCCTCGGCGAGAGCACCACACGCATCTCCGACTTCCGCCTCATCGCGGCGACCAACCGCCCCGAGCGCATTCGTGACGAGTTGGTCGCTCGCCTCAAGTTGTCCCTCCGAGTTCCTAGCTTGAACGAGCGGCCCGAGGACGTTCCGCTGCTCGTCGTGCATTTGCTCCGGACCATCGCGCACTCCAATCCCGATGTAGCGGCCCGGATCTTCGCCAGCGCACACTCGGACGAAGAACCGCGTGTCGCGTTGGACTTCATGGACATGCTGGTAAGACGCCAGTACAAGGCCAACGTGCGCGAGCTCGAACGAGTCGTCTGGGAGGCGCTTGCCCAGGGGCCCGACCGCGTGCTCGATCGAGCGCCGAGCGCACGGACCACGATGGCTCCGCAGCCGCCGGAGGTCGCCGCCGCGAAAGCGACGGTGGCCCCCGCGCAGAATGGCGCCCGGCACGTTACAGCGGACATGCTCCAGGCAGCTCTCGTCGCGAACGACGAGAGCATCGAGCGAACGTGGCGCGTGCTCGGATTTTCAAGCCGGCACGCGCTCACTCGCTTGATGGCGAAGCATGGGATCCGGCGGAACAAGTCCTGACGCGTCCGGCGCGAGGTCGGGATCGCGCCGCGTCACCGGAGAGGGTGCTGCCAATCTGCATTCCCGCGGCGAAGTACGTTCCCGTGTCGGAGCCCGGGAGGATGTCGTACGTGAAGTCGTGCGAATAGGTGATGACCTCGACGGACTCGATCGCGCGCCCGTCGAGCGAATCGCCGGCCTGCAGGTCGCCGAACACGCGTCCGTCCGCGGTGGGATGGGGAGCGCTGATCTCCAGCGTGCGTCCGTCAGAGGTCGACATCCGCACGACGCGATGGTCCTCCACCCGCTGGCGACGGATGGCGGCGATCGGGACGCCACGGATCGAGTCGTGATCGACGGAGTACACCACGTCGCCGATGCGGAGGTCGGCGATGGGCCGTTCGCCGTAGGGCGTCGCGATAGGCGTGTCGGGAGACGCGCAAACGTGGCCGTGGCACGTGCAGTCCTCGAGCCAGCTCCAGACGCCGTCCCGGCACGCCACGGAGAACCCGCAGAGTCCCCCGCAGGAGCTCGCCATGCAGGTGGTCCCTGCCGGGAGCGCGCTGCGCGACCAGATTGCCGTCGCCCCGCCAACCGCCGCGGAGCGGTAGCCGGCCTGCCACGGAAACCGGTCCCCGCCCAGCACGTCGTTGGCCGATGGGATACGGTGCACTGGAACGAGCGCCCAGGTGGGCCGGAATACGCACCATTCCGGTCCCCTCGTCGAGAACGCCGATCGAGTTTGCCCGAGGCGGGTCCCGCCGACCAGATTCAGGTGCGGACGGACTTCGTTGTTGGTATTTCGCGCGCCCGGCTCAGAGCGACGAGCCCGCACCCCAAGAGCAGCGCCGCCAGGACAAGCACGCTACGCGGACCCAAGGACGGAGCGGCGGTCACGGGGACGATACTGTAGATGTATGCCGCATCGTTGGCGCCAACGACGGCGGTATTCGCACTGAGTGCCACGGAAGTCCCGAAGGCCGCGGGTGCGTCCGTCGGCACAACCTCCTGCTGCTGAGCCCACGACGTTCCGCCGCCCGCGAAGAGGTAGGTTGCGCCCGTCTGACCGACATTTGGAGCCCCCACCAGGGCTGTCGTGCCCGCGAGAGCGACTGACCCGCCAAAGGCGTCGCCAACGGCTCCATTTGTCGAGATGAGCTCTTGCTGCTGCGACCACGTACCAGCTGGACTCGCGAACACGTACGCGGCCCCCGTACCCCCGCGAGCACCGGACCCGTTTGCACCGACCAGCGCGACGCTGCCGCCGAGCGCTACCGAGAACCCGAACTAGCCCTGTGCGCCCCGATCTGAGGCCTGAAGCACTTGGCCCTGCGACCACGTATTGGCATTGTTCGTGAACACATACGCCGCCGGAACGTGTCAACGCGAATGAGACAGCGGGGTCGCGAAATCTATGAAGCGAAGGCGGTAGCGGGGTTGGACTCGGCGCCGGGGTTCGCGGGACGGGGGGCGTAGCGCGCGCGCCCGGTGGATGGGTGGTGCCCAGGGACGTCGTCGACGGTAGCGAGGCTCGAGGCGATGGGGTTGATGCAGCTGTTCGAGATACTCCTCTGCCGACACGATGGATCGCGGAGCGAGTCCGTCGGACGCCGGCCGTGCGCCCGCCTGCTGAGCGACAGTTACACCTCCCCATGGACGACAGTTACATCGCCCCATCCTGAGGCGCGCCGATCGATTGCCGACATCGTCCGCAAGAGCGGACGATGCGGCGGTGAGGACGACGGACGCGCAGGTGAGGAAGCTGATGGAAGAAAGCGAGCAGCTGGTCCTTGGAGGAAGCCGTAGCCGATCCGGCGGACCAAGCGCATTGCCGAGGCCCCAAGCTGTCACGAGCCCCTCGGTATGTGACAAGCGGCCGACCTAATTGCACTACTGGTGGTTTTACCCGTCGACCACCGACAACGGCGCGCTGTGGGACTCTGCGACGAAGGTGCCGACCAAGCGCCTCTGGGTGATGGGCAACTTCAGCCGGTTCGTGCGGCCCGGGTTCAACCGGATCGACGTGTCGGGCGCGGTGCCCTCGGGCGTGTCGGTCATCGCGTTCCAGAACCCCGCCGACGACACCATCGCCATCGTGGCCATCAACGCCAACACGAGCTCGACCGCGCTGCCGCTCTTCGTGTCGGGCACCTCGTGGCCGGGCCAGGTCACGCCCTGGCTCACGTCGAACGACGACAACCTCGTCGCGCAGACGGCGGTCTCGCTGACGGGTGCCCGCTTCTCGACCACGCTGGTCGCTCAGAGCGTGACGACGTTCGTCGGGAAGCCGTAGAGCGAGGCCCGGGTTCGGCTCACAGCCCCGCGGGTCTACCTACGTGCCGCGACCGAGAACCGCGAAGCGTGCGCGCTCACGGGCGGCGCCTCCGTTCGACGTACGCCACGATGAGGTATGTGACCTCGTCGACGAGCGCGTTGGATGGCAGGGCCATGATCATGAGAGCACCGGGGTTACGGTTCAATTGCCCGACGTGCGACGAGCCGCGGGCAGCGCGATCCCGGCCTCGCGCGCGATTTCCCGCAGCGCGGCTTCGGCATCCGACCATGCCACGTCCGGATGGTGTTCGCGAAAGTGGGACGCGAGCTCCCGGTTCCAGGTTCCGTGCTGCTCTCGCAGGTCGACGATGCTCACCGGAATGCGCGGCCTCGACGCGCCGCTCTCGATCGCCGTCAGGCGCGCCTCCATACCCGCGAGAAGGCGCTCGGCGAAGCTCCGGCACTCCGCAAGAAAGGCGTCGAGGGCCAGCGTGTGCAGGCCGACGTCTGCCGACCACACGCGCAGCCCGTCGAGGACTGATTGCGTGTTGTCCCACGCGATGTGCACGTCGTCGCCGACCCGCGTGAACGAGAAGTCGGGGCAGGCGGAGAGGTACCCCATCCACGGCGATCGTTCGCCGAGCCAACGCCACGCCGTGTAGCTGCGATCGGCGTCCTCGTCGGATCGGGCGCTCCACTCCGCCGACCGACGCCGGAGTCGTCCCCGTAGGTCGGCATCGATCGCGATGTGCTCGAAGAGCGGCGGCAATCGGGCCGTTGCGGCGGCCACGCTGCCCAGCGTGTCCCGGGCGAACGCGGCGACCTGGTAATCGGCGTCCCTTCGCAGCGAATCGCCTTCGACTCGCCAGTGCGAAAGGATGGCAGGCGAGTAGCGGAAGAGAACTTCGTCGCCGACGGGGATCCGAAACACACCCTCGCTGAGCGCGAACCAGCTCAATGTCGGCGCTTCGGGGGTTCCCCACGGCGTGATGTCTTCGATCGGAAACAACTCGAACTCGAAGAGCGGCAAGACGCGTCACGGATATCCGACCGCGCACCCCGCGGCAAGACACGCTCGATCCGTCGGGGCCTCGGGGCCCGCGCCGCAAGGGCGCCGCGGCGTCCTGGTCCGTCCAGCGCTACGGCGCCCCGACGTCTTCCTTTGCGGCGCTGACTTGCGCTGCATCCAGGGTCACGTTGAGGCCCGCAGTGCCGGCGGTCCCGGTTCAATCGGTCCGTTTGATTGGCTGCGATGCTGGCAATCTCCAGCCGAGATCTCCCGCTCAATTGGGACGGCGATTTGTAACACACCGACCCCCTTGTTACGCCGAGGCGCTCTGAATCTGACAGAGGGCTCTGCGCTGTACGGCATGCGTAGTCGACGACGACGGACTCTATGAACGCGCGGCGTCACCTCGCGAGCATGCCCTGACTGGTGCATGCCGTGGTCACGGCCGGCGTCACGATTGCGCTCGTGCCGATCGTCGCCGCGGCGCTGGTCGTGTTGATGCGGATGCGTCCTGCGGCGCCTCCGCCGCTCCCGGCGCGTCCGCCGCCTGCGTGACCGTCGGCCCCGCGGATCGTCGTTCCCGCCGCGCCGGCGCCCTCGGTCACGGCGCCCCCAGCTGCGGGCTGCGCGCTCGGTTGGCCGGTCTGTCCGCTACCGCCCGAATTGGGAGTCGCAAGGCCCGCGCCGCCTCCGTTGGCGGCGACGATGCCGTCGATAGTCACCTGGGGCGCCTCGAGGAGGATCCCGCCTCCGCTGCCGCCGCCGCCGCCGCCGATGTTCGCGCCGCCGTAGCCAGGGACGTTGAGGACGCCGAGGGTTCCCACAGTGATGGACGCACCTGCGCTGATCTGGATGGCGCCGCCTCCTTCGCCGCCGTCGGCGTAGTCGCCATAGTTGCCGCCCGCGGAGCCGCCGATCAGCGGCACGAGCGTCGGATTCCCGTACGAGCGGCCGCCGGGGGCGGGCGTCGCAGCGTCGTCGAATGCGGCGCCTTGCCCGC
>CALFNG010000488.1 GCA_937902985.1 uncultured Myxococcales bacterium | reverse complement strand
GGGAGAAGAAGGTGGCTGCCGCCTGGGTGCATCTTCCCGTCGGCGGCGGAATGGTGGAGGTGGTGCTGGGGGATGGGGGTGGGGGGGTGAGCACCGCGTGTTGGATTTGCCCGTTGCTAAGAGCAGAGAGGGTTCGCTGACCCGTGGGCGATGAGAGGCGAAACGGCAGGCCCCTCCAAAGAGGATGCTTCAACGGAGCCGCCAAGGGCGGCGGGGCGAGTCAGCGAACCCAGGTACACCATACACCGATCGTCGGTGCCTGGGCCCGTGCCTACGGACCAAGTTCATACTATTAGGGGGAGCCGAGGGGACTTGCATGAACTGTCCGCCCCTGCTAGTCACCTCTCGTGCCGTGGCGCTTCAACTGTACGGACAGTTTCCATTTCTCGGCGCGTATCCGGGCGCCGCCGGGCACGGAGGCCGCAGCCGCGTTGCGGGTGGCTCTCACGTCGCTGCTGGACGGCCCTCTGGCAACAGACCAGTCGTATCTTCTTCCGCCATGTTTGCCGGTGCGGGCCCGGGTGGTCCCTGGCACCAACCTGCTCCTCCTATACGTGGTGCTGCTGGATGCCCACTCGATCCGCGCGGTCGCTGTGGCTTCCTCAGGCGGATGACTTGTCGGCGGCACGCGCCGCGCACTGAGAGGTACTGCCTGGTGTCGCTGCCCCCGCCGGACGTCATCATGATCGCGACAGGCACCGACGACGGAGCCGGCGCACGAAGTCAGCGACTTTCGTCCAAGGTGTTCGCTAGAACGACCGTAAGGGTGCGGACCTCATGGGGAGACTAGGCGCTTCCGAAACGCCGGCCGGGGTATTACTGGCGTTCTTCCGTCGACGTCAGTGGACTCAGGCCGACCTCGCGCGTGAGCTTGGAGTGAGCGTCGAAACGGTCACCCGCACACTCCGCATTCTCAGCGCCGGGGGGATGCCACTCATCCGCGACGACTCAGACAAGCCTCAAATTTGGTGGCGCGTACCGAAGGATTGGGCTCCAAGCGGCGTACTCTTCTCCGGTCAGGACACGCCGGCGCTCTTGCGTACTCTCGCGCGCGCGCCACGCAGTCGCGAGCGCGACGCTCTCCTTGCCCACGCCTCGAAATCGGCGCGTGTCCTCGATCAAGGCTCACGTGTAGAGGCGCCGCGACTGACGGAGATCGAAGAGTCATGGCTCTCCGTTGTGGAAGACGCCGCCAAGGGAACGACGCTCGGCATGAGATACACGGGCACCCGGCGTGGCGCAGTCGAATGGCGACACGTCTCCGTGCAGCACGTCGAGGTGGGACCGCCGTCGCGATTTCTCGCGATCTGCCACCGATCGGGGACCCTGAAGCGCTTCCGCGTCGAAGGGATCGCATTGGCTCGACTCGACTCGGGCATCCCTTACCGCCAGGCACCGCCGAACGCCGTAGCAGCCCTCATGCGAGAGAGCATCGATGGCTACCTTGGGGAGGGCTCGCAGGTCGAATGTGCGTTCTTCGTTCGCGATCCCGAGGCGCGCTGGGTCGCGCGGAACTTGCTCTCGGGGATGCACGTCGATGCCGACGAGGACGTTGCTGGCGGCATTCGCGTGCGCTGCACGACGCCCGCCGTTGTTCGCGTGGCGAGATTCGTGGTTGGTCTTGGCAGTGCGGCGCACGCCGAGACTCCGGAGCTCGCACTTCGTGTACGGGAGCTGGCGAGGGGGGCGCTCGAATCGGGAGGGGAAAGACAGGTTCAGGAGGGTCGAGCGAAGCGCCTGAAGACCCCCGCGGCGGGAAGGTGAACGGCGGCGCAGTGCCGCCTATCGACAGGGGGGATTTGTGAGAGGGGCATGGGACTAAGACTGTGGGACGGCGGAAGCAGCGTGCCGTCGCTCTCAGGTGGATGGGACTCCCTCGATGAATGTTTCGGAACCAATTTGACGTCGGAATTCGTTCGCGGGAGCTGCGCTGACGGCGGCCGCTCCTCACTGCTAACTCAGATCGACCACCAACGAAGGAAAGCTAACTATGAACCTCGCTGAACTTTTCGCCGGGCCGCACGCCGCCATTCGTCTCACCCAGCGACTGAAGTCGTCGGCTGGGGACGGCTCGAAGATTTTCCCGCCGACCTTCGAGGGAGGCGTTTACTGCTACGAGACTCGGCGTATCGGAGGAGCGGGCGTTCCATGCGTACTCCTCGACGGCGTCGCGTCGAGCGCCAACCGTCAGGAGGAGGCCCTGTCGGATCTGATTGCACGGGGGCTCATAGAGGTTCCGCATTTTCGGACCGACTTCTCCGAGTTTCCGGAGGTAGGTGAGGTGACGACGCTCAACGCGCCGCACCGAGCGTTCGATGCGATCTTCCGCGACTCGGAGCTCGACGGAAAAGCCTTCCCGAAGCATCCCCTCTACGCAGAGCTGTCGCGTGCAAACGCGCAAAACGCGACGCCTCTCCTTGCGCACGCGCCGACTGCGCTCCTCTTCGGCGCTTGGGATTCGACCGGGTCAGCCGGCGGCATGGGCAACAAGTTTGCGCGCGCCATCGTCACGGAGCTCATCGGCGTGCATGTGGAACGTGGTGAAACGCGAGGCGGTATCCGACAGGACCCCCTCGCGATCAGCAGCCACGTGGAGATCGAGATCGATAAGAACAAGGATTGGAAGCCGAAGGGACTTCTCGACAAAGCCGGCAAAAAAGACGACCGAGGGAAAGGCACTCGACCCTCGGAAGTTAACCACGGAAATATACTATTTAAGGGTGAACCCGATCGCGGCGATCCCGGCCACTCGCTCAAAGGAGGCATCACCTGCGACTACGCGCTTCAACAGAGCGTCATCACGCTCGCGGGCCTTCGTCGCTTGCGGTTCCCCGTCAACGGAAAGCGGGACCCTCGAGTCGACGACGCGGCACGCGCCGTGCTCGCGGCCCTCGGGTTGGTCGCATTGACGGCAGCGCGAGAGCGCGGCTACGCGCTTCGTTCGAGGTGCGACCTCGTCGCCGACGGAATCGCGCCGTTCGAGGTCCTCAATCAGGACGGGTCGTCCAAAGAGCACGAGATCGACTCCAGGAGGGCCATCGGTCTGTACAAGGAGGCCGTTGCCGAGGCCAAGAAGGCTGGTCTGCCGTGGGAGCCCGCGCCGAAACTGATGAAGCCGCAGCCCAAGCTCGCCAAGCTCGTGTCGTTGAGCCGCGAGGCAGGCGTGGAGTAAGCGATGTTCGCCATCGAAGTCGAATACTTGATGGGACGTTCGGTCGCTACGGATCCCAGTCAGCGCGATCGGGCCGAGTGGCCACCGCATCCGACACGCCTGTTCTCCGCGCTTGTGGACGCGCTCGGCGACGTGTCCGACGTGGGCGCTCGAGCACGCGCAGAATCCGCGCTCCGTTGGATCGAAGGGGAGCCGCCGCCCGAAATCGCCGCGAGCCTCGACGAAGACACGAGTTTTCGCACCGTGGTGAAGCACTTCGTTCCCATCAACGACGAAACAGCGGACCCAAAGAACTCGCGGGCGGCGCCTCTCACAGAGCTGCGCACCCGGCAGGAGCGGTACTTTCCCGCGGTGGTCCCCGGAGATCCCCGCGTCGTTTTTGCCTGGCCAAAGAGTGAACCGCTCGCAGAGCACGTGATGGCTCTGTCCGAACTCGCGGAGCGCGTGCCATACCTCGGGCATTCGAGCTCGCTCGTGCGCGTATCGTGTGCCCGCGAGGCGCCCGCACGTACGATCGGGCCTGCGCTTGTCGGGGACTACCTGCTGCGCGTTCCTGGACCGGGACGCCTCGACCGACTGAACGCGATTCATGACCTTCGCAAGACTGACACCTACGCGCAACCCCCGAGGGGCCGGGAGGTTCCGTACGCGAGGATTGGAGAAGAGGCTGCCGTTCACGGACCGCACGGTGCGATGCGCGTGATGGCTTTCGACGGCACCTCCTTCGGGCTTGAAGAAATGGCATGGGTCACCGCACGCTTTCGCGCCGCATTGCTCGCGAAGCTTCCGGACGGCCGCGCGACACCCGAAAGTCTCTCGGGCCACGGGCCCGACGGGAAGCCCTCGACGCGACCTCACCTCGCCTTCGCTCCCCTCGCCAACGTCGCTCTGACGGAAGGAAAATTTGCCAAGGGCTCGATCAAAGGGCTCGCGGTGCTCCTCCCTCGTGACTTGAGTAAGGACGCGCTCATCCTCCTCGACACGGCGCTGGCGAGCATCGAGCAATTGGTATTCGGCCAGCGCGGCGCCGTGCACGTTCGCGCGCGCCGCGAGACCGACTGGGTGGGACAGGCGACAAAAGGACACCTCCATTCGCTGGACACCAGGCGCTACTCGAAGAGCGCCACGACGTGGGTCACCGTCACGCCGATCGTGCTCGGGCTTCATCCGAAGCCAGCGAAAGGTCTTACCGAGGAGGACATCGTCGTTCGTCATCTGAAAGAGCTCGGATTGCCGGAGCCGATCGCGATTCGATTGCGCGACGTGTCGGATCTGTGGGGAGCGCCGCCGGCGCGAACGTTTCACCGGGGCAACGTCCGTGCGCTCGTGGGTCGGCGCCTTCGACACGCTGTCATTCGCTTCGCCGACCGGATCGCTGGCCCACTCGTGGTCGGCGCGGGGGCTCACGCTGGCTTCGGACTGCTCTTGCCCAAGGAGGAACTGTCGTGAGGGCCTCCGAGTTCGATGAATTTTTTAAGGCAATGCACGAAAAAGACCCTTTCCCTTGGCAGTCACGACTGGCGGAGGAGCTTTGCGCGACGAACGCCTGGCCCGACGTGCTCGATTTGCCTACCGGGTCCGGCAAGACCGCGTGCATCGACATCGCCCTCTTTCACTGGCTGGTCAGTGCAAGCCGAGGAAGCCCCTCCAAGGCGGCGCGACGCATCGCGTTCGTCGTGGATCGTCGCATCATCGTCGACGAGGCGACGGAGCGCGCGAGAAAGATCGGCAAGGCGATCGCCGACGCCACCGCCGGCGTACTCGGAGAGGCCAGACGAGTCCTGGCGGAGAGCGCGGGAGACGCCACCATCGGCGTCTTTGCACTGCGCGGTGGCGTCGCCCGCGAGCGAAACCTCGTTCGCGATCCGCTGCGCGTCACGGTCGTCCTCTCGACCGTCGACCAAGTCGGCTCACGGCTCCTGTTTCGGGGATATGGCGTGCGTGGTGGAATGCGATCGCTGCACGCCGGCATCTTCGGCACGGACACGCTGCTCTTGCTCGACGAAGCCCACATCGCGGAGCCGTTCAAGCAAACGCTAGAAGGGGTGGTTCGCGAGCAGGCGCGTGCGGAGGCGGGCACCCTCGGACCAAAGCCCCTCCGGTGGGCCCAACTTTCCGCCACGCCGAGCGAAGAGCAGCGACAGGCCCGCGTCTTCTCGCTATCGGAAGAGGATCGCCTCCACCCGGTTCTCCGGCCACGGCTCGTCGCCTCAAAACCCATGCAGCTCGTCGAGGTGGCGAAGCGCGAGGATCTTCCTGCTAAGCTGGTCGACCTCGTGAAGGCCGAGCTGGCGTTGCCCCGGCTGAGCACCGAGGAAGAGCCGCGTATCGGGATCGTGGTCAATCGCGTTGCAACGGCGAGAGCGCTTTACGACGCGTTGCGGAAGGGCTTCAAAGACACGGCGGAAGTTGAACTCCTGATCGGGCGTGTTCGCCCGCTCGACCGCGATCGGAAACTTTTCGCATTGACGCCGAAGCTCAAGTCGAGTGATCAGCCACGGAATGGATCGAGACCCATCGTGGTGGTCGCGACCCAGACGATCGAGGTCGGTGCGGACTTCGACTTCCATTCGCTATTCGTCGAAGCGGCCAGCTATGCGGCAGTCAAGCAGCGCGTCGGCCGGCTGAACCGGCTCGGTGTTCGCAAAGCAGCACGCGGGGCCATCGTGCTCGTTCGCGCTGACTCGAAGGCCGACGCTCTTTATGGGGCGACAATCGACGCAACGTGGACTCTTCTCGAACGCCACGCCCGGGACGGCGTCGTGGATCTCGGGATCGACCACGCACCCGCGCCGACGAACGAAACGGCGGTTCGCAAGCCAGTGACTCCGGAGCTCTCGCCGTCGCTGCTCTCTCTGCTCGTACAAACGAACCCGTTGCCTGCCGTGGAACCCGATGTCGCCGAGTACCTTCACGGCTTCGCGACCCAGGTCCCGGACGTTTCCGTCGTCTGGCGTGAAGGTCTGACGGACGGCTCCGGCTTGCTCGATGAGGCGCGAGCGCGCGAAATTCTCGCCGTTCTGCCGCCCCTGAGCGCCGAGGCGATGAGCCTCCCGTACTCGGCGTTCAGGCAGTGGGCGGCCCGATGGGATGGGGGAACGGCCCGCAAGATCGTCGACAGCGGCGATCTGGAGGGCGATGTCTCCGATCGCGACGAGGACGCACGCGAGAAGATCTCCGGCAAGGTGCTACTCGTCACGGGGAATCGGGTCCAGTGGATCGCGGCGGATCAGGTGCGTCCTGGCGCTCAGATCGTCGTGCCTGCTGCACGTGGGGGCGCCGACGACTATGGATGGAAGCCCGAGGACACGGCGCCCGTTTCGGACCTTGCGCTCGCGGCACGCAATCCCGGGCTCGTCGGGGATCCCAGTAAGGATCCCGGCGCTCGCTCGGCGCGGCGACGCGAGCTCGTGCTCGTTTGGACGCCGGAGATTGCTCGCGCGTGGGTGGGCGCTGGGGCGGACGAGAGCATGCGTCCACTTCTGGACGTACTCGCCGACCCGGAAGCGACCCTTGCGGACGCAGGCGAGCGGCTCCACTCGTGGCTCACCGAGAACGAGGCGGCGCTTCCTCAGGACGTACGTGCGACGTTCTCCGGACTCACGACGAGGACCCCGGAGTGGCTCGAGGCTGGGGATGAGCAATTCGGTCTGGTCCTTCGCGACGGCCGGGTTACCGGAGAAGATCTGGTGGAAGGGCGAGAGCTACAGAGAACCGTCCCTGTTGCGCTCGACGAGCACCTGCGCACCGTGGGCGCACTCGCCGAAACGTTCGCCCGTGGGGTCGGCCTCACAGAATCGCTGGTCGCCGCGCTCCGCGTGGCCGGAGCGACGCACGACCTCGGCAAAGCGGATCCACGGTTTCAAAGACGCCTCGGTGCGCCGGAAGGGCAACTCCTCGCGAAGAGCAAGACCTACGATCGAAGCGTCCCTCGCGGCGAACGCCACGAAGTGTATTCCGTTGCCGTCCTCGATAAGTACCCAGCGATCTTCGCAGGCGTGGAAGAGCATCGCGACCTGATCCGGTATCTCGTCGGATCGCACCACGGCATGGGTCGCGGGATGCATCCCATCACCGAGGACTCCGGGGTCTGCTTCAAGGTTGCCTATGAGGAGCAAGAGCTGACCTATGACGGTAGGCCCGCCCTACACGCCGTAGATTCGGGGTGGGTCGATCTATTTGTCGCGCAGAATCGCAAGTACGGGCCGTGGATGCTGGCGTACCTCGAGTCGATCCTGCGCCTCGCCGACCACCGACGGTCCGAGCTAGAGGTCGAGGAATACGACAAACGTGACACCCATCGAGGAGCAGACGAATGAGCCGGATCGAGTTGACTGGGTTGATCGGCAGTCATCCCCTCGGGGCGTTGGCTTCGTTCGGCTTGCTACGTGTCGTGTCGCGCACCGATCCGAACGCACGGCTTTGTTTCGTCGAGCGAGATGACTGGATTTGTGCGCTCGATTCGAGCTTCGTCACCAACGACGATCTCCTCGAATTTTTGGGCACATGGACAGAGAGTGCCGTGCCCGAGGTTCTCCGAGCGTTCGGCGACGATGACGTCCGCGTCGCTCCCTCGCGATTTCACGATATGATTCGTGACGCGTTGGCAGGAGCGACACCAGATGGGGACCTGGCATCGTTTCTCGTAGCAATTGCCGCGGACGGTGCGGAGGACAATACGAAACACTTGGTGAAGCCGTCGCCATTCTACATGGCGTCGGGACAGCAAAGCTTCCTCGACACGATGAGGCGGATCCGCAACCACGTTCGCAAAAGAGAGGCTTGGTCCGAGGCTCTTTTCGGTCCATGGCGATACTCGACGCCGGAATCGAGTGCGGGGTGGGACCCCGGCACGGAACGCCTGCACGCTCTCCGTCACAAGGCTCCCTCGGCTGACAAGAAGCCCGCGTGTGTGGGCGGTGCAGTCTGGCTCGGGTTCGAGTCGCTACCGCTCTTTCCGAGCTTCTCTGTCGCGCGGGTGGTGCGGACGGTTGGGTGGGTCGAAGAGAAGCGCACCAATCAGTTCCGCTGGCCTGTTCCGGGACGACCAGTGAGCATCGACGCTCTCGGCGTTCTACTCGCCTCCGCCGAGGTGGTCGGAATTCCGGGCCGCCGTCGACCGCTCCGTGAGGGTATCGCCGCCGTCTACGAGAGTACACGGCACGAATTTGGCCAAGGCTATGGCGTATTTCGACCGGCGCGCCGCCTCGGGTGACGTCGAGCCGATCGCCGTGGACCGCGGATGAAATGAACCGATTGCGCGACGTCTCGCGCTTGACGTCATGAGCCCCGTCCCGCCCGTTAGAACCTGTACTTGACTTGTGCATCCGATCCCCGATCCTCACAGAATGAGGAAAGCGTCCCAAGCGCCTCCGTCTCGCACGCTGGGGGACGCGGCGCGGCCGAAGATCCTGCCGCGCCGACTGCCGGTGACGAGCGGCGCGCCGGACGCCGTCCCCGCACGCATCGTGAATGAGGTCCTCTACTGCGAGCGGCTGGCGTTCCTTGAGTGGGCGCAAGGGGAGTGGGCCGACAACGAATACACGGACGAGGGACGGTGGGTGCACCGCCGCGCGGATGAAGGATCCGGTCAGCTTGCGCCGGTCGACTCAGCCGAGCAGGAGGACGGGCGCCCGTACGTCGCGCGGTCCGTGTGGCTCACGTCCGAGAGACTCGGACTGACGGCAAAGATGGACGTGGTCGAGTCCGCGGATGGCGTCGCCGTTCCGATCGAATACAAGCGGGGTGCGGCGCCCGATGTGCCCGAGGGCGCGTACCTCCCCGAACGCGCACAGCTCTGCGCACAAGTGCTCCTGCTTCGCGAACATGGCTTTCGTTGCGACGAAGGCGCGCTCTACTTTGCGGCGAGTAAGCGACGCGTGGCGATCGTGATCGACGACGCGCTGATCGAGACGACGCTTGCCGCGATCGCCCGTGCTCGCGCCTTGTGCGAAGTAACGAAGCCGCCGCCGCCGCTCCAGAACAGCCCGAAGTGCGACGGATGTTCGCTCGTCGGGATCTGCTTGCCGGACGAAACGAACGCGCTTCGCGGGGATAGCGAGATCCTCCTCCATGCGGGCGAGGACGGCGCGATTGCGGACGTGGCCGTGGAGAGCACCGATCCATCGCCGAGGGCCCTTCGACGTTTGCACGCCAGCAGGGACGAGCGATTACCGCTCTACGTGCAGGAGCAGGGCGCGCGCGTCGGTGTCGAGGGCGAGCGGCTGCTGGTGAAGAGCAAGACGTCCCCGACCGAGGCGCGGCTATCGAACACGTCGCAGGTGGCGATTTACGGCAACGTGCAGGTGAGCACGCAAGCTATCCGGGTCCTGCTCGAGCGCGGAATTCCTCTCTTCTTTTTCACATACGGCGGCTGGTTCACCGGGCGTCTTGTCGGTCACGACAGCAAGAACATCGATCTTCGTATCGCCCAACATCGTGCGGCGGCCGACGAGGACTTCTGCGTAGGCTTCGCGAGGGCACTCGTCGCGGCCAAGTTGCGGAACGCGCGCACGCTCCTTCGGCGAAACCATACGGCGCCGGATCCCACGCTCCTGGCGCATCTCGAACAGCTGGCCACCAAGGCAGAACAATGCGATCGAATCGAATCGCTGCTGGGCCTCGAAGGCACGGGGGCCAGGGCGTACTTCGGGGCGTTTACAGGGATGCTCAAAGGTGACGACGAAAGGCTCGGCGCCTTCGACCTCGATGGGCGCAATCGACGGCCGCCGAAGGATCGGATCAACGCACTCCTGTCGTTTACGTACGGTCTGCTGGCCAAGGATGTTGCGCTCGCGCTCACCTCAGCGGGCCTCGACCCACTGCTCGGGTTTTATCATCAGCCTCGTTTCGGGCGACCGGCGCTCGCGCTGGATATCATGGAGGAGCTGCGCCCGCTTCTTGGCGACTCGGTCGTCCTGCACGTCATAAGCACTGGGGTGGTGGCGGCAGACGACTTCGTCGTTCGGGCCGGCGGCGTTGCGTTGACGCCGCCGGCACGGCGTCGCGTCATATCGGCGTACGAACGGAGGCTCAGCACGGAAATCGCGCATCCGTTGTTCGGATATGCCATCAGCTGGCGTCGAACCCTCGAGGTCCAAGCACGGCTGCTGGGACGGGTCCTGCTGGGGGAGTTGCCTCGGTACCCCAACTTTCGGACCCGGTGAGCCGAGATGCGGCAAACCTACATCGTGACGTACGACGTGTGCGATCCGAAGCGCCTCCGCAAGGTGTTCCGGTTGATGAAGGGCTACGGCGATCACATCCAGCTCTCCGTGTTCCGCTGCGAGCTCGACGCCCGCACGCTCATCGAAGTGCGAGGACGGCTCGGCCAGGTGATCCACCACGAACAAGATCAGGTGCTCTTCATCGACGTGGGCCCCACCGAGGGGCGTGCTCGCCTTTCGGTGCGGGCGCTCGGGAAGGCGTACGTGCCCCCCGTCGACATCGCGCTCGTCGTCTGACTTCTTGCGCCCCGCCCGGCTCCGGTGCGGTACAATGGGCTCGTGCGAACGCCGGAATGGTGCGCGAACCCCCCGGATCGCTCGCATGCCACGATCCTTGAATCCTTGTCACGAGTTACGCGGCGCGTGCCGTCGAGACGCCCGTTGGCGGCACGCGTCGTTCAAAGCCTAGGGGGGAGGCTCTCGCAAACCGGGCGCCAAGCCGATGATTTCTCATCGGTTCTGCGTGACCCCTCTCCGTCGTCCTCGGACGACGGCTTCGTTGAAGCCGCCCCCGACGCCGCTCCTGATGCCCCGCCGGCGTGCACTCTCCGTCGTCCTCGGACGACGGCTTCGTTGAAGCCGGCGGATGAACGCCGCAGCGACCGTGACGCGCGCGGACTCTCCGTCGTCCTCGGACGACGGCTTCGTTGAAGCGGGCCCGCCGGCCGCCCGAGAAACGGGTTCGGCGCCGCCTCTCCGTCGTCCTCGGACGACGGCTTCGTTGAAGCCGGGAGGCGGGGCTCGCCAACTACCCCGGCTTCTTCTCTCTCCGTCGTCCTCGGACGACGGCTTCGTTGAAGCCCGAAGCACACGAAGGAGATCAACGAAGCGAAGATGCTCTCTCCGTCGTCCTCGGACGACGGCTTCGT
>CALFNG010000487.1 GCA_937902985.1 uncultured Myxococcales bacterium | reverse complement strand
CTCACGGTGCCGACGTATCCCATACGCCAGTTGACGTCGAAGGGTGCAGGCGCACGGCGCTGACGCGGGCGCAGCCGCTTGCGCTCGGGCTTGGGCGGCGCGTCCGCGGGCCGGTCCTCCATGGCGCACCTTCTCCTGCGGCAGCCGAAGCATCTGCCCTAGCTGCACGGGCAGGCGCATGGCGAACACCGCCGTGTTTCTGGTCGATCGAGTCGTCCCGGACGTTCCGGTGAGACAGTACGTGCTGACGCTACCCTACGAACTTCGCAAGCTCGTCGCGTTCAAGGCCGACGTGCTCACCGCGGTCGCCCGTCTCTTCGTCGAGAGCGTGTTCGCGAGCTACCGCACGCGCGCGAAGCGCAACGGCGTTAAGGCTCCGCAGTGCGGCGCGGTCAACTTCGTTCAGCGGTTCGGTTCCTTGAACCTCCACGTCCATTATCACCTGGTCGCTCTCGACGGCGTGTTCGCGCGCGACGCCGGGGGCGAGCTTCTCTTTCACCCGGCCCCGGAGCCGACGCCCGAGGATCTGGACGCGATCGTCGTGCGCTCTGCGCGACGGGTGATCACCTGGCTGCGCAGGCACGGCTACCTCGATGAGCAGCCGCTCGAAGCGCGCTCGAACGAGCCCGCCGCGCAGACGGCGCTTGACGCCTGCGCGGCCATCGCCATGGGGCGCGGCAACGTGGCGACCATGCCACGTGACGGCACGGAGCAGGACGACGATGGGCATGGCGGGCACGAAGAGCGCCCCGACACGCCCGCGCTCGTCGTCGAACGCGACGGCTTCAATCTGCACGCCGGCGTCCACATCGAGGCGGGTGACGATCTGGGTCGCGAGCGACTCCTGCGGTACGCAGCTCGCCCCCCGCTGTCGCTCGAACGGCTCCGGCGGCTGCCCGGCGGGCGCGTGGCGTACCGGCTCAAGTACGTCGCCCGCGGACAGCGCGGCAAGTACCGCGTGATGGCGGGCGTCGAGTTTCTCGCCCGCCTGGCGGCGATCACGTGCCCCCCACGGTACCCTTTGACGAGGTTCGCGGGGGTGCTGGCACCGCGCAGCGCCTGGCGCTGCGAGGTCGTACCGAAGCCACGCGAGCGACGTAATGCGTGCGCCCCGACACGCACCGAGCAGCCCGCGCCAGCCGCAGACAAGGCCGACCAGCGCAAGGCGAGCGCCAACGGCGCCAAGGCACGCGACGAGCGCGGCCGATCCGCCGCGCTCGCTTCCTCGCCGAAGGACGGCCCCGGCAGCGCCGGGACCACGCGGCCCACCACGCGCGCAAACGACGTCGCGACGAGCGCGGCCGCCCTTGGTGCGCCGCTTCCCGGCGACGTCATCCAGCTCGCGCCGAATCATCTCGGTAAAGCACTGGGATCGCCTGCTCGGGGGCGTGCTCTACGCCGTGCAGCCGCGCGTGGACTGGGCGACGCTGCTCCGCCGAAGTCTCTCCGTCGACGTTCTCGAATGCCCGAGGTGCCACGGCCGGCTCCGGGTCGTCGCTGTCATCACTGAGCGCGCGCCCGTGCGCCGCATCCTCGCGCACCTGGGCATGCCGACGGACGCTCCGCCCGTGGCCCGAGCACGCGACCCGACAGACGACGTCGGCGACGACGACGCGCCGGCGCAGCTCGCCCTCGGCCTCCCGTAAGGGGCGCGGGGCAGCTGACGCGGGGGCGCGGGCAGAAAGACCGGCGCGGACGGCGCGCGGCAGCCCAGGTGCGCCTTGGAATTGGTCAGCAAGGTCCGCAGGTTGTCACGTACCGGTGGGTACGTGACAGCCTCGGGCCCTGCGGCACGGCTTGATCGGCGAAAGGGCCTACGACCAGCTACACACCAGCGACCAGCGCGGGCGAAAGACATCCGCCACGGCGGCGGCGAGCACGAGCACGGCTTCGAGCATTGGCGCGCAAAGGTAGCGCCGAGCGAGCGTGTTCCGATTGCGCTTGCTCGAGTGGTGGCCGGTGTCACGCTCGGGGGCATGCGGAATTCTTGGGAGCCTTTGAGCTGGTTCGTCGTGGGCGGCGCGGCCGCCGTGATAGGCGCGTGCGGATCCACCGCGATGGTGGTCGGCGACGCGGGTCAAGCCGACGCTACTGCCGACCACGAGAGCCCGTCGTCGATCGAGTCCGATGCCGCTAGCACGGATGCAACAGCCACGGACGGCGGGCCGAGCGCAGAAGCCCTAGACGCAGCCGTCGTGATCATCCCGTGCTCTGTTGGCAATGCCTTCCTCACCTGCACCCTCCCGGGGGGTGGGGAATGCGAATGCCTGTCGGACGTGTCCACCTGCAATTCGTTCTGTGACGCCGCTGGGTGCGAGGACCCATGCGCCGACGCCAGCTGCACCAACCGCTGCGCTTCGGACCAGATGGCCATGGGATGCGGCGGACCTCCGCGGCCCCTGCCTCCGGCGGGGGATGACGCGGCGCCCCGCGTCTCGTACGTGTACGCCGATCCGCCGGACGGCTGCGCCGTGGCACCGGGAGGGATCACCGATTCAGGGCTCTTGTTCTACTGCTGTCCTCGCGCACTGGCCGATCGCTAACAGCGCAGCCTTCAGGCGTTCTCGCTCCACGTTTCAACTCATGGCCGTGAGGTCGACGGAGTGATGTCGAACCGCGTGATGCCGCAAACGATCTCGGCAGCTCGCCGAAGGGGGTGGTCCGCATGGTGATGCGGCCCCGGAAACTTCAGCGGCCCACGACAAGGGCATGCTCAGCAAGGTCCGCAGATTGTCACGTACCGGTGGGTACGTGCTTCGACGGCGCGATCGCCGTGATCCACTCGGGGCGTCGTGATGATCCACGCGAGACGCCACGAGGGCCCGCGCCCCGGGCGGGATCGTGATCCACCCGGGCCCCTCGCGACGGTGGGGGGTCAGGTCGGAAAGTGGCCGGTCGGCGGGCCGGCGTGCAGCGGCCGGTACCGCCGGAGGCAGCGCACGACAGTCCGATCAGAGCTCAGGACTCTTCGCCGAGTCGTTCAGAACAAGTCGTCGTCCGAGTCGGGGCCCGAAGCTGGAGTCACGGCATCACGCACAGCGCGCCGGTAGCGCCAGAGGGTCTCGCGGAGAACGGCCTGTTGATGGCAGATCGCGTGTGCGAGGAAGACGACGGGACCCTGCTCGCGGGGCCGTTGGAAGTCGTCCCCGAGCGTCGGGTGCTCGGCGAGCAGGGCGTCTATCGCGACAGCGAGCGCGTGCTCGAGCACCATGAGTGCAGCGAGCTCCGGAGCGTCCACCAAGTCCGGGACGGTCGGCGGTGCTGGCGGAGAGGGGGGGACCCGGCGCGGGCGTCTCACGCAGCCGGCGCGTCCGAGGCGGGCGCCTTGCCGGCGCGCTCCGCGGCAACGTGCTGGCGGTAGCTCGGTCCATCGATGTCGATGCGGATGGCGTGCATGGCCAGCCGATCGAGAATGGCGGCGGCGACGGTGGCGTCGCCGAGGTAGCGGCCCCACTGACGCAAGTCGATATTGGAAGTGACCGCAGTCGAGAGCTTGCCGTGCCTGCGATCGACGAGGTTGAAGAGGGTATGGGCGGCGGTGGGCTCATCGTCGCGCTGGCGTACCTGGCCCAGGCCGACGTCGTCGATGACCAGGAAATCGGGGCGCGCCCAGGCCTTGAGTCGTCGCGCGTAGGTGCCGTCGGCGAGTCCGGCGTGCAGGTCGGCGAGGAGATCGACGCAGCGCGCGTAGCGCAGCGAGATGCCTTGCACGCAAGCGCGGAGCCCGAGCGCCTTGAGGACGTGACTCTTGCCGGTGCCGCTCTTGCCCGTGATGACCAAGTCGTCGTGACGCCCGACGAAGTCGAGGCGGGCGAGCTCCAGCACGAGGCTCTTGTCGAGCGACGGTTGAAAGTCCCAGTTGAAGGCTTCGAGCGTCTTTCGCTCGACGAGGCCACTCACCCGGATTCGACGGTCGAGGCGCGCGGCGGATTTGTGATCGACCTCGGCGCCCAGGACGTGCTCGAGCAGGGCGGTGTGTCCCGGTCGCTCGCGGGTGGCCCACGCAAGCAAGTCGTCGAGCGTCGAGAGCGTCTGGGTGAGGCCCAAGTAGCCGAGGTGCCGGCGCAGACGCTCGGTCATCACGACGGCGTCGTCGGAGGCGGCTCCCATCGGGTGGGCATTCAAGTCCAATTTATCCGTTTTCGTCTTGGCCATCGTCGGGCTCCACGGGTCGGCGTGCAGCGAGCGGCAGAGCGTCGTACTCGGCCAGATCGCGAGGACGTGTGACGACGAGCCCGAGCGCGTCGTCGATACGCTTGGCGGTATCTTCGGCGACGTACTCGTCGAGGGACCGCGGCGACGCGCGTCCCGCGAGGATGCGTTCCACCGACGACGCGTCCATGGCGCCGAATCGCACGGCGTGCGCGAGGGCGGCGTCGACGTCGGCGCTGTCGTAGCGGGCACGCAAGAGCAAGATCTGCCGGGCGTGGTGCGTCCAGACGCGCGTTGGGTGGGCGGCGGAGAGCTGCGGCAGGAACGCGGCGGCGCCCTCGCCCATCTGCTCGAAGGTGGCGCGCAGCTTGTCGACGTCGATGGGGGACCGGCCCTGGGGGCGAGGATGCAGTCCGTGCGGGTCGATCTTCTCGCCGCGTCCGCGCGGGCGGAGCGCGTAGCACGCCACGCGCTCGAGATTGGGCCCGTAGACGAAGAGCTCCGTCTGCGTGATGCGCAGCGGGAGGAAGTCGGTCACGTGGTCGTACGGCACGGCGTAGCGGTTACCGAGCCACTCGACGTAGCCGTCGATGCTGCAGAGGCGATAGGTGACCCGAGCGGTGTCGTAGGGGTGCTTGGGCAGCGGCAGCAGGTGGGGCGCCTCGTCGCGAAAGCGATCGAGGGCGGATTGCCCGTGGCGCTTTCGCGGGTCGACGACGCGATCGAGCCAGTCGGCGAGCTGCGCGGCGAAGTCGTCACGATCGCGAAAGGAGCGTCCGTTGAGGAACGACCGCTCGTGCTCCCAGAAGCTGCGCTCGACGCGCGGTTTTGCGTTGGGTTTGCCGCGCACGGCGGCGGGCCGAATGCCGTAGTGCGCGGCGAAGGCGAGATACCGAGGATTGTAGATGGCCTGATTGCCTTCCCACCGCAGCACCACGGGTTTCTGGCTGTCGTACTTGCAGCCGGCGGCGCAGCCGCCGAAGCGCGCGAAGGCGCGCTCGTGGCCGTCCATCAGCGCGAACAAGTCCGCCGAGCCGAAGACATCGAAGGACTTGCGTGTCGAATAGACCAGGACGTACGAGAACAGCTGCACGGTCTCGGAGAGACCGGTCGTGTACATCAGCGTGTACGGCGACCAGTCGTTTTCGGCCATCTCGCCCGGCCCGAATATCGGCGCCTCGAGGCTCGGCGTCGGCGTGGGCGCCGGCCGCACGCGCCGCATGTACTTCTTGACGCCGGTGTAGCCGCCCTGGAATCCCTCGTCCTTGAGGATCTCCAGCACGCGCTGAGAGGTAATGTCCGGATAGCGCGCGAGTAGCTCGGCCACCCGGTTGCGGTACGCGTCGATCTTCCATGAGCGCGGCGCGCGCACGGGCGGGGCCGCCAGCGCGGAGTGCCCCGCGTCTCGGTCGCGGGCGTGCATCCGAAGGATCTTCTTGATCGTGTTCCGACTGACCTTGAGCGCTCGCGTGATGGCTCGCCGGCTCATCCCCTGCGCCGTCAACATGACGACCTGGTGGACCAACTCTTCGCGAGAACGCCAGTACGCCGTCATGACACGCTCGCTCTCTCGACCGCGCCCGCGATCGTTTTCATCAGCCCGCCCAGGACACCCTGGAGATCGCCGAGGCCTTTCCCGACGACGTCGGCGGCAGGCCCCAACGCGGCGAGCGGCGTGGCGGTCAGACAGGCCTGAAGCCGCCCAGCGCTCCGTCGAATCGTCGCCGCGTCGAGCGCAATCGTCTCGGCGACGCTCCTCGCCGTGCGCAGGCTGCTGCGGCGCTCGGGTTGACGCCCGTCGCGCCAGCGCGCCAGGACCGGCTCGCGTCCCGACTCCGGGGCGTCCGCGACCTCGCGCACGAGCACGGCCGTCTGACGCACCGTGAGCCCGCGACGGATGACGACGGCGGAGGCCGACGGCTGGTTGCCACGCGGCAACGCGCCGACGAGGATCGCCGCCCGCGGCGCGAGCAGTCCCAATCGAACGTCGGCCTGGACGGACGAATCGAGCGCTTCGACCAGCATCAGGCCCCCTGCGTCAGGATAGATGCCGCCTCAGCGAGACGAGACCTCGGGGGCGCGTA
>CALFNG010000486.1 GCA_937902985.1 uncultured Myxococcales bacterium | reverse complement strand
CGTGGCCGACCCGCCCGTGGCCGACCCGCCCGTTGCGGCCGCAGCGCCTTCGCCGCCGCGCGCGGTCGACCTCGCGCCCGCCGTTCCCGTCAAGAGCCCCGCGTCGGTCGCGGCGACTCCCGCCGCCGCTCTAGTTCACAAGCACGTCGCACCGAAAACGGCGCCTGCCGCGCCTGCGCCGAAGCCTGCCGCCGCGTCGAACGCCGCGCCTCCGTCGGGTGGCGATGCCGTCGCCGCGCCGAAGCCCGCAGCGTCTCCTGGTCTCGCGAAGCCCACTCCGGCGAAAGCCCCTGCCGGTGGCGGGAGCGACTCGCTCGAAGACCTGATTCGCAAAGAAGTCGCCGGCCAGAAGAAGTAGGTCGCGGCGCCGCGTCAGCCCGCCCGACAGCACTCGGTCGAACGCGTCGCGAGCCACGGAGGTCGAACGCGTCGCGAGCCACGGAGGCCGAGCGCGCGACGCGCGCGCCCTGTCTCGCGGGCGCGCGGCAATGCGAGGCCGTGGTGTCGCGCCACGATGTGTCGCCGCAGCGACGGACTGTGTGAATCGCGACGCCGGTGTCATGGAGTGAAGAGGCGAAAACGCCCTCGACTCTGCGGCCGATCACGCGCGGCAGCCGTTCGCGAGCGCGGCACACACTGTGCTTGGGAAGCTATCGATACCGGAATATTCGACCCCCGGCTTCCGAGCTGTTCCCATGTCGCAGCGCTCTCATTTCTGGATTCGCATCGTTGGTCTCGCGTTGATTCTCGCCGCCGAGTTCGGCCCCAAGCTTTGGAGCTCGGCGCAGGCCGCGACGTCAGGCCCGATCGAGACGGCAGCGGAAACGCGCTGAAACTGCGCCGCGTGGCGCAAGCGACACCGAATCTGCGGACTGTTTGCATCCGCCCGCACGGCGCGTAGCCTCCGGTGGCCCCGCCGACCCATGCGCCTGCTCGTACTCTCCCGGAACGCTGCTCTGTACTCGACCCGTCGTATCGTTCTCGCAGCCCGCGCGCGCGGGCACGACGTCTCCGTTGCCGACCCGCTCGACTTCCGCATCGTGATCTCGCGCGGGCGGCCGTCCCTGCACCTCGGCGACCGGCCGGCTCCTCACGCCGACCTGGTCCTGCCGCGCATCGGTGCATCGATCACCAACTATGGCCTGGCCGTGGTGCGTCAGTTCGATCTGATGGGCGTCCCGGTCCTCAACACCGCGCTCGCCATCGCCCGCTCGCGCGACAAGCTCCGAACGATGCAGCTGCTCACCAAGCGCGACATCGACGTGCCCGTCACCGTCTGTATGCGAACCCCGGGGTCGATCGAGCCGGCCCTGTCGCTCGTGGGCGGCGCGCCCTGCATCCTCAAGCTCCAGCAAGGCGCGCAGGGCATCGGCACCATGATCGCCGAGACCCCTCAGGCCGTGACGTCGCTCCTGGAAACTCTCTGGGCGATGGGGCAAGACATCATCCTCCAGCAGTACATCGCCGAGGCGAAGGGCCGCGACCTCCGGGCCATCGTCGTCGGGGGACGCGTGATTGCGGCGATGCGCAGGCAAGCCAAGGCGGGCGAGTTCCGGTCGAACCTGCACCGCGGGGGGCTCGGCGTGAAGGCCGTCCTTCACGACAAATACCGCCGCGCGGCCGTGGCCGCCACGCGCGTCATGGGTCTCGAGGTCGCCGGCGTCGACATGCTCGAGACGCGGGAAGGGCCGAAGATCCTCGAAATCAACAGCTCGCCCGGGCTCGAGGGGATCGAGCGCGCCAGCGGCATCGACGTCGCCGTCGCGATCGTCATGCACGCCGAGCGACACCTCCTGCGCCGCCGACACCGCAAGAGCAAGATGACCCTCGACGATGAGCGCCGTCTTTCGCGCCTGCGCTCCATCAGCCCGCTGCCCGTCACGGCGCGACGCCGCGCAGCCCTGAACGGCGGTTGAGCCGTCGCGCGGGTCGATCGCTTGAAAAGGCCCTCCAACCCCTGCTCGATGGCCTCCTCGAGAACCTCCTCGAGCCTGCGCGAACGCCTGCGAATCGAGCGGGAGGGCGACGTGGCGGTCTGGATCATCGACCGCCCCGAAGTGCGCAATGCCTTCGATTTCCATACCCTGGACGCTCTCTCCGCGGCCATCGCCGGGGCGGAGCGGGAGCAAACCCTCCGCGCGATCGTCCTCACGGGGGCGGGAGTGACGTTCGTCTCCGGCGGGGACCTGCGCGAGCTCCGGACGTCGAACTCCCGGGCCGACGGCGACACCGCGCCAGCCCGCGCGCCGTGGCGTGAACCTGCTAGACAGACCCGCCATGCCGTCCCCTGCCCCTCGCGCCGGATACTACGGCCCCTTCGGCGGCCGTTTCGTTCCCGAAACGCTCGTGCCTGCGCTCGACGAGCTCACCCACGCCTGCGAAACCATCGTTCGCAGCGACGCCTTCCAGCGCGAGTGGCGAGGCCTGCTCGACAGCTACGTCGGCCGGCCGACCCCTCTCGGAGAGGCGAAGCGCCTGGCGCGCGCGCTCGACCCCGAGGGCCGTTCGCTCGATAGGCTCTGGCTCAAGCGCGAAGACCTTTGCCACACGGGCTCGCACAAGATCAACAACGCCCTCGGGCAGGTCTTGCTCGCCAAGAAGATGGGCAAGACCCGCGTCATTGCGGAGACCGGCGCGGGCCAGCACGGCGTGGCCACGGCCACTGCCTGCGCCCTCTTCGACCTCCCTTGCGAAGTCTACATGGGTGCCGAAGACGTGAGGCGCCAGGCGCCGAACGTCGGCCGCATGGCCCTTCTCGGGGCCAGGGTGGTCCCCGTCGAGAGCGGCTCGCGGACGCTCAAAGACGCGATGAACGAGGCGCTCCGCGACTGGGTCACCCAGGTGCAGACGACGCACTACTGCATCGGGAGCGCCGCGGGCCCGTATCCCTACCCAGAGCTCGTCGCGTCGTTTCAGTCGGTCATCGGCGAAGAGGCGCGGGCCCAGGTCCTCGCCGCGCAGGGCTCGCTGCCCGACGCGGCCATGGCGTGCGTCGGCGGCGGATCGAACGCCATCGGCCTCTTTCGCGGCTTCATGAAAGACGACGGCGTCGCCCTGGTCGGCGTCGAGGCGGCCGGTGAAGGCGTGAACACCGAACGTCATGCGGCGACGCTCACGATGGGCCGCGTCGGCGTCCTTCACGGGTCCAAGAGCTACGTCCTATTCGACGAGGGCGGTCAGATCATGGAGGCCCATTCGATCAGCGCGGGGCTCGACTACCCGGGCGTCGGTCCCGAGCACTCGTTTCTGAAAGACAGTGGTCGCGCGAGGTACCTGTCAGCCACCGATGACGAGGCCCTCGCGGCCGTCTCGCTGGTGGCGCGAACCGAAGGGATCCTCGTCGCGCTCGAGACGGCCCACGCTTTTGCGCGCATCGGGGACGTGGCTCGCCAGATCGCGGCGGCCCAGGGGCGGCCGGCGTCGATCGTCTTCGGGCTCTCGGGCCGGGGCGACAAGGACCTGTCCACGCTGCTCGCGCGGATCCTCCCCGACGGGTCCCTCGGCGCCGCCTCACGAGGCGCCTCGTGAACCGGCTCGATCGCATCTTCGGCGGCGAGCGCAAGGTCCTCGTCGCCTATCTGTGCATGGGAGATCCCAGCATCGAAGAGAGCATCGACCTCGCGCAGGCGTGTGTTCGCGCGGGCGCCGACGTCCTCGAGCTCGGCGTTCCGTTCAGCGACCCGATCGCCGACGGCCCGGTCATCGCGCGGGCCAGCCAGCGATCCATCGCCGCCGGCGGGGGCCTTCAGGCCACCTTGCGTGCGGCGCGCGTCATCCGCGCCGCCGCGCCCGACGTCGGGCTCGTGCTCTTCGGCTATTACAATCCGCTGCTCGCGCGCGGCGAGTCGCGCGCGGTCGGAGAGGCCGCCGAGGCCGGCATCGATGCGCTCCTCGTGGTCGATCTCCCGGCAGAGGAGGGCGATTCGCTGCGAGCGGCCGCGTCCGTGCGAGGCCTGGGGATCGTGCCGCTCCTGGCGCCGACGAGCAGCGCCGACCGCGTCGCCGCGGCGCGCTTCTCGATGGCGCACGCGCCGGCGCCGTTCGTCTACTACGTCTCCGTGATGGGCGTCACCGGCAGCAACGCGCTCCAGGCTGCGTCTGCGGGAGCGCGAGCGGGGGCTCTGGCCACGGCGATGGGCCGTCCCGTGGTGGTCGGCTTCGGCATCGATTCGCGCGAAAAGGCCCGCGACGCCGCGCGACAGGCCGCGGGCGTCGTCGTCGGCACGGCGCTCGTGCGCACGATCGAACTGGGCGCGACCCCGGCCGACCGGCGAAGCGCGGTCGAGAGGCTGATCCGTGACCTCAGGGCCGGCGTCGACGAAGCGTAAGCGGCTCCGCCGCGCTATCGTGGGCCTCTCGCCGCCATGCTCCTCCTCTGCCTTTCCGACATTCACGGCCAGCTCGACGCCCTCCGGGCCGTGCTCGCCACCGCCGAGCGGCGGAGCTTTCACAAGCTCCTCGTCGCGGGCGACATCGTGTTCCCGGGCCCAGAGCCGGTCGAGACCTGGCGGCGCCTCTCCGGGGCCGGCGCCGTCATGGTCCAGGGCCTCACCGATCGCGCGCTCGCGACGCTCGACCCGGCGGGCCTGCACCCTCGCAGCGACCACGAACGCGAGCGGATCGAGCGCATGCGTGCCACCCGCGACGCGCTGGGCGAGTTGATCCTGCAGCGCATCCGTCGCTTGCCGACGCACACGCGCATCCCGCTCGAAGACGGCGGCGAGCTCCTGCTGGTTCACGGCTCGCCGGTCGACCCTGCCGAGGCGCTCACGCACGACATGAGCGACGACGAGATCAACGCGCTCCTGGGCGACGACCCGGCCGACGTCGTCGTCTGCGGAGCAAGCCACGTTCCCTTCGATCGCATGGTCGCGGGCGTCCGTATCGTGAACGTGGGGAGCGTGGGCGAGGCGCCCGGAGCCGGTGCGCGGATCGCACACGCCACCTGGATCGAGTCGACGCCGCGCGGCGTGCAGGTAGAATCGATCGTGGTCCCCCTCGGGGGTGCGGCCCTGGAAGAGGCGCGTCCGTGACGCGAACAGCGCTTCTCGCCTCGACCGCCAGCATCACACGTACCGGCGCACCGCACAGGAAAGTGGATCGCACATCCTCGGGTTTGCGACGATCGCCCTCGTGATCGGACCTGGGATTGTCAAAGCCCGCGCGGAACCGGTGGTCATCGCGCAACCAATGGTCGTCGTTCGGGCTTCCGTGGCCCGGTGGCGCGACATGTTCGATGACGCCGATGTGGTGAGCGAGGGCAGCGTGCGGACCGAAGCGCAGGGCCGGTTCTGGTACGGTTCGACGAGCCTCATCTTGCCAGCAGCCGCCAGCGACGCGCCGTTCTATGCTGCCGTGGCGAGCCGAGACATTCACGTGCGCCTGCGGGCGCTTCGCGCGGCGCACCGCGAAGCGTCGTCGCGCGCGCCCGGGCGCCTGGGGCAGCTGTCGTGCGAAGTCCGCATCGTCGCCGACCGGTGCGGGGTGAGGATTGACGTCGACGTCCAGGCGCCGTTGATTGAGAGGCGAATGACGGCCCGACCAAACACGTGACTGACCTGCCCAACATGCCCAGCACGACCAACGGAGGCGCCGGTGCAGGCGGCCGAAAGAAGCGGCGACGCAAGGGCGGAGACGTCATTCACGTCGTCTTCGGCGACCGCGGCGGCCGGATCACCGAACCCTCGGGCGTCGCGAGCGCGACCCCCACCGCGCCGCCGCCGCCCGACGGGCGCGAGCCGGTCACCGATCTCTTCACCCGCCGCGAGGTCGCCAAGCTCCTCGGAGTGTCCGAGCCCCGCCTGCGGTCGCTCGACAGGGCGGAGATCGTCTCGCCCTCTGGCCAGCGCGGAAAGCAACGCGCATACACCTTCCAGGATCTCATCGCGCTCCGGGCGACGCGCGAGCTCCTCGCGCAGCAGGTGCGCCTTCGCGACGTCGCCCGCGCCATCGGCGCCTTGCGCGAGACGCTCCCGAAGGTCACGCGGCCGCTCCAGGAGCTCCGCATCGTGGGCGACGGGCGCCGCGTCATCGTGAAGTCCGACGCAGGCAACTTCGAGCCGGTGACGGGCCAGATGGTGCTCGACTTCCAGGTGCAGTCGCTGCGGGACGACGTCGTCCGCTTGCTGCGGCCCGAGACCGACGCGTCCCGCGCGAGAAGCGCGTACGACACCTACGTGCAGGCGAGCGCGCTCGACGAAGACCCCGCCACCTACAGCCAGGCCGAGGAGCTCTACGCGCGCGCCATCCGCCTCGATCCCTCGCTGGCCATCGCGTACACGAACCTCGGCAACATTCGCTTTCGCCGCGGCGACGAGACCGCCGCCGAAGAGCTCTATCGCCGCGCCATCGCGGTCGATCCCCGGCAGCCCGAGGCCCACTACAACCTCGGCTACGTGATGCTCGAGCGCGGCGACGCCGCCGGCGCCTCGCAGTATTTCGAGCGCGCGATCGAAGGCGATCCGCGGTTTGCCGACGCGCACTTCAACCTGGCGATGGCGCTCGAGCAGCAAAAGGAGCGGGCGCGCGCCAGACCGCACTGGAAGAAGTACCTCGAGCTCGAGCCGACCGGAACGTGGGCCGACGTCGCGCGCGAGCACCTCGGCGTGAAGAGCTGACGCGCGCCTCGGGAAGCGCGCGAGCGCCCTCGGAATTACGACGCGAAGAACGCGCGGATCGCGTCGATCACCCGCCCCTGCTGGTCGTCGCGCATCGCGGTGAACAGGGGCAGCGCGAGCGCCGTCCGGCAGATCGCCTCGGTGACGGGCAGCGGCGGCTCGCGAAGAGCCTCGAAGCACGCCTGGCGATGCAAGGGCACCGGGTAGTAGACGCGCGCCTCGATCCCGCCGTCGCGGAGCGCAGCTGCCAGGGCGCCGCGGCGGTCGCAGCGCACGACGAACGCGTGCCACGCGTGCAGCGCCGGCTCCGCGGGAACCGCGGGCAG
>CALFNG010000485.1 GCA_937902985.1 uncultured Myxococcales bacterium | reverse complement strand
TAGAGTGCCACCTTGCCAAGGTGGACGTCGAGAGTTCGAATCTCTTCTCCCGCTCAAGAAAACAAGCCCTTTCGTGAGAACGAAGGGTTCAAAGAGCACCATCTGAAGCCCCCGGAGCACCACCGGGAGCACCACTTGAGGCGCCGTCGGCAACCGACGCCTCCGCCTGTCGCTTCGCACGCGCCTTGGTCAACTCGATGACCTTGGCGATGCCTTGCCGCTGCTCGTCCGAGTTCACCGTCGAGTAGTGATGCTGCATCCTCTCGGTGAGGTGACCGCTGATGCTGCGGGTCACGAGCGCGTCGACCCGCGCCGTGCGCGCGAGGTCGTTGAAGGTCCGGCGAAGACCGCGCTGCGTGAAGCGTTTGCCCAAGCCCATCTCCTCGACCACGTCCGAGAAGGGCTTGTTGAGCACGGACGGTGAACGATACCCGCCGTTCACCGATGGGAAGAGCAGCTCGGAGTCCCGCTGCTCCGGGGTCGTGAGCTGCGTCTCGACGTGCCATCGAAGGACGTCGATCGCCTCCTTCGGCAGGTCGATGCCGTAGCGCTTCTTCTGCTTGGTCGTCTTCATCACCTCGTCGCCCATGGTTTGCGACCGACGAACGAGCAGGCGGCTGCTGTCCCAGAGCACGTCGGACTCGGCGCCGGCCCGGCGCAGCGGCCGGAGCGACGAGGGGCGCAGGCCCGTGATGAGACCGAGGTAGACCATCGCGTAGTGCTGCGGGTACAGCCTGCGCATCGCGTCGAGGAACACCGGCACTTCTTCCGGAAGGAGCGTGTTCGGTTCTTCCTCGCTGTACGTCTCGACTTCGGACGTGTCGAAGTTCTTGACGTCCTCGGTGGCGAGATGCGCGAGACGGAACTCGCGTTTCGCCGCCTTCATAATGACCCGCAACACGGCCAGCCAGCCGTTGACGGTCGTGGGCGAGTAGTCGCCCCCGCGGATGAGCGTCCCCATGCCCTCACGCCACGCTTCGACGTGGGGGACATCGAGCTTGTCGATGAAGCACTCGCCGAACCCCGGCACGAAGAGGCCGCTTGTTTTGCCCTCCGTGCCGCCGATGAGGTGCTCGAGGACGTGCCGCCACTTCTCACGTCCCTTTGCGCTCCGAACCTCACCTGTGTTCATTTTTCGCTCGAGCAACGAGTTCGCGTAGTCCCCGAAGCGATGCTGCGGAGGCGGGGCCAAGACGGCGCCGGCTTGAACGCGAGCCCGTTCGTCCTGGAGCCACTTGAATGCCGTCCCGAGATCCGCTTCGGGCATCACCTTCTTGATTTCTTTCATCCGTCCCGTCGTCGGGTCGATGACCCGGGTCCGGACGACGTGTCCGCCCTCCTTCCTCCGCCAGACGCCCGGTACGGCGCTGGGCATGAGCCAGTTCTTCCATCGGTACAACCACTGCTTCTTGTCCTTCATGCGCGTCTCCTTCGTCGAGAGGCGCACTCAGGCGGTCCGGCGCGATTGTATCAGCCGCCGGTGGCTCCCCTCGCAGGTATCGGTCGAGAGCTTCGAGCGCCCACATCCACGGGCCCGTCCCGCCGCGCCGTCCCACCGGACGCAGCCGGCCCTCGCGATGCGCCTTGCGGATGGCGCTCGCATCCTTGTAGCCGCAGTACTCGGCCGCCATGGCCGTGGTCACGAACGGCGGGTACGCCTTGCGGTTCATTGCAGGTCGCTCGGCGGAGGGCACGAGCCGAGAACCATGAGCAGGACCTTGGAAGACCGGAGTCTCGCCCCGGGGGGCGATGCCGAGGCGAACGGAGGACGCGTCAGAAAGAGTCGACGGGTCTCGCTCCGCACGGGCGACGTCCGCGACGAGACCTCGAGCGCGTCGGATGTCCCGCGCGGTCCGGAGCGGGAGAAACGCTTGGACCGGCGGACGGACCCCGGGGAGGGTCGCCGCGAGCTCATCGTAGGCGTCGAACCAGGGACTCCGCGCCGTCTTGCACGATGCCTCACCAGGGTGTTGCTGCTGTCCGCGAACGTTTCGTTCGTCCATGCGGAGGCTCTTGCGCAAGCGCGATGCCGCGCGGCCCCGAACCCTCGACGCGCGCGGACCTACGAAATGGCGCCAGAAACCGTATCAGGCGCGATCCAGGGCGGGCCGGTGGTCATTAATTAATGACCAGGGGTGAGCGACAAACGTTGACCACCCGGCTCGTAGCCTGCGCCCGACGCTCGCCTCGCCCGTGAGACTGTCGGCGCCACGGATCGTGGCGCGCGCCGGGCGCTGCCTCGCGTTGCTGCCCGCCGTCCTGAGAGCCACGAAAGTGGCATCGGATCGCGGCCGTACGCAACGGACACGGGGCATCCGAAAAGAGAGACGAATGGTGCGCCTCTGGGCGCCCGCGCGCACGTCCTGCCGTGTTCCTGACGGGCGCCCAGACCGCCGCGACGCGGCGCGATCCGAGCCGGCACGCGCGTTGCGATTGTCCGCGATCGCGTGGACTCGACAAGCGTCTGCGGGCGTCGCCGCAGAAAAGCACGGCGGCCAAACGGAGCGTTCATGAAGACAAAAGGAGAAGCGATGGACCCCAAGAACAAATTCGCGGCGGAGACGGTTCGGAAGCTACAGCAATCGCTCGACGAGGTTGCGCCATACCAGGCGACCGAGTTGAGCAAGCAGCAGGCTGTCCGCGCGCTGTCGCCCCAGATCCTTGCTCTTCGAGCGAAGGGATACGGCTGGACGGCCGTCGCGGCGATGCTCTCGGAGCGGGGTGTGCCAGTTTCGGTGGCGGCCCTGCGAACGTACTTGCGGCGGGTTCGCGAAGAAGCCGCAAACGAAGCCCCACGGACCGGGGCGAAGCGTTTGCGAGACGGCCGAGCAGACACTCGTCAGCCAGAGCGACCGCCCCCGATCGAGCCCTCGCCATCGCCGAGCAGCGAGACGCCGCTGGCAAGGAAACCGCCACAGCCCGGCGGCGCTGCCGCGTCGGCCGTCGCAGCGCAACACCGGACGGTGCCCGGGACCCGAGCGTGAGCAGGAACCGGGTCGAACCAGGTTTCGCCGTGCGACCGACGTGAATGGCTCCCCCCAACGAGCGACGAATGCAGCCGGTGCCGGAGCGGCGGCACATGGGATGTCGTGAGCATGCTTCGGCCGTGCGTCGATGCGCTTCCGGGAGACGCGGCCAGCGACCCAAGACGACGGCTCGCCGGGCGTCGCGGTCTGTCTCGCCCGGGTACTACGCGCTCACGCAGGTGCGCGCTCTCCGGCCGCTCGGGGGGATCCTCGGGACCATCCACGCAGCCGCGACGACTCGTTCACCTCGCGCATCTGGTGTTCATCGAGAACGCGCTCACCGGCTGCCCCCGGGACATCCTCGGACCAGGCACGCGGGAGCGACGACTTGTTCACCTCGGGCGTTGGTGTCCATCGAGGACGCGCTCACCGGCTGCCCTCAGGACATCCTCGGACCAGCCACGCGGGAGCGACGACTCGTTCACCTCGGGCGTCTGGTGTTCATCGAGGACGCGCTCACCGGCTGCCCTCGGGACATCCTCGGACCGGCCACGCGGGAGCGACGACTTGTTCACCTCGGGCGTCCGGTATCCATCGAGGACGCGCTCACCGGCTGCCCTCGGGACATCCTCGGACCAGCCACGCGGGAGCGACGACTTGTTCACCTCGGGGGTCCGGTATCCATCGAGGACGTGCTCACCGGCTGCCCCCGGGACATCCTCGGACCAGCCACGCGGGTGCGACGACTCGTTCATCGGTGGTCACCGCGACTGCCTCCGTTTGATCCGCGCGGCATCCTCCGTTCCATCCACCCGGTTGCACCGACCTGCGCAGCTCGCGCGTACGGTGGGTGTCGAGGACGTTGCTCACGGGCCGCCTCCTGGACGTCCTCCGCTCCATCCACGCGGCTGCAACGACTCATTCACCTCGCGCGTCCGGTACCGATGCCGACGTGCTCTCCGGGCACCTTCGGGACCGCCTTCGGATCATCCGCGCGGCTGCAACGATTCATTCACCTCGCGCGTCGGATGCCGATGACGACGTGCTCTCCGGGCACCTTCGGGACCGCCTTCGGATCATCCGCGCTCGTGTATCGGCCGTATTCATCGGGGCATCACGGCGACGTCCTCGGTTTGATCCACGCGGCATCTTTCGCGAGCATCGGGAAGGTCGGAACCCGGAGTCGAAGACGGAGGGCAAGATAAAGGGGAAGCCCCTCATTTGAATTATCGATTGGAAATAAGAAGAGATTATCGGCCCCTTTGAAGTCTCGGCGCGGACTGGCTGAGCTGCGCCGCCGAGGGGCCGGATGGGGAGGGTCTTCCGATGGGCAACCGCGGCAATTCCGACGACGAACTCGACGACTTCCGACCCCGGATCGGCCGGACCGATCGCGCCCGCGAACGGGTCGCCTCGAGCCCCGTTCGCGTCGCGACGCTCGTGCGCCGAGGTCACGGACGCCTTGGCGGTAAGCCGACGGCGAGGCTCCCGCCGACCGCCGGCTTCGGTCCTCGGCAGAGCGCCCGCCGGGTCGTCGTCAAAGCGCACGTGCACAAGCTCGGAGGGCACGGCGCCCAGGCGGCCGCCCGGCACCTACGGTACATCGAGCGCGACGGCGTCGAGAAGGACGGCTCGCGGGGCGTGCTCTACGGCCCCGAGGGCCCCGCGGCCCGCGAGACCTTCGAGCAGCCTCGCCTCAGCGAGCGCCACCAGTTCCGGTTCATCGTGTCGCCGGAAGACGCCCGCGATCTCGACCTCACCGACTACGTCCGGGAGCTGATGAAGCGCGTCGAGGTCGACCTCGGACGGTCCCTCGAGTGGGCCGCGGTCAACCACCACGACACCGACCACCCGCATGCGCACGTCGTCGTCCGCGGCGTCTGCCGCGAGGGCCGGCAACTGCGAATGGATCGCGCCTACATCGCCCGGGGCCTTCGCTGGACCGCCCAGGAGCTCGCGACCGAGCGCTTGGGGCCGCGGCTCGAGGTCGAGATTCGACGGACGCGCGAGCGAGAGGTGACCCAGGAGCGCTTCACCTCGCTCGACCGCGAGATCGAGCAGGCGGCGACCGAACGCCGCGTCGATGCCAAGTCGCTCGCAGAGCGGCGCGGGGGCCCGGAGGCGGCGCTGTTGGTCCGGCGTCTCAGGCAGCTCGAGGGTCTTGGCCTTGCCGACAGGGTCGCGCCGAGCGGCTGGGGGCTGGCCGAAGACTGGCAACGGCGCTTGCGCGAGCTCGGGGAGCGGGGCGACATCCTCAAGCAGATGCACCGTGCCTTGCACGGTGGCGACCCCGAGCGCTTCCATGTTGTACGCCCCGGTCAGGCGCTCCCCGACGGCCGGGGCGGCGTCGAGGAGCGGACTGTCGTCGGGCGCGTCGTCCGCAAGGGCCTGGGCGACGAGCTCAACGGACGGACGTTTTACGCCGTGATCGAGACGTCCACGGGCGATGCCTACCACCTGACGGTCGCCGCCCGCGTGGCCGACGCTCTGCGCGTCGGAGACCTGGTCTCGTTCGGGACGAAGCGCGAGCCGGCTGTGCAGCCGGTCGATCGCCACCTCGCCGACGTCGCCGCCGCCCACGGCGGCGTCTACGAGCTCGCCGGCAACGCCGAGGGGCAGGACGCTCGGTTCGCGGCTCGCCGCCTGCGCGAGCTCGAGCGCGTCGGCCTGGTGTCCTCCCCGGAGCCAGGACGATGGGTCGTTCCTTCTGACTTGCTCGACCAGCTCCAGAAGCGACACCGCGAGGCGCCCGCGCGCTACCGAGTTTCCCTTGACGCGATGCCGCTCGCGCTCGACGCGCAGGTCGGATGGCGGGGGCCCGTCTGGCTCGACACTCTCGATGCGGGGCGTCTGGCGACCAAGGGGTTTGGTGCCGAGGTCCTGGCTGCCTTGGAGCGCCGTCGCGAAGTGCTTCGGGAGCTTGGCATCGCCCCGGACGATCCCCAGCGCGATGCCAAGATCCGCGGCCTGGAGAGGCGGACGGTAGGAAGGGACATCGCCCGGCAGAGCGGCCAGGAGTTCCTCGAGAGCACCCCGACTCGCTTTCGAGGTCGGCTCCAGCGAGGGCCTGAAGGCTCCCCCTACCTCGCGGTTACCGACGGGGTGCGCTTTGTCCTGGTCCCGGATGCGCCGGAGGCGCGCTCACGGACAGGGCAGCTCGTCGAGGTGGTGCGCGATGCACACGGACGCTTCGTGGCCCTTCAGTCACCGAGCCCCGACCGCGGACGCTGACCGGTGCTTCTCCGATGCCTCCCAAGCCACTGCCCCACCCCGACCTCCAGAGCGGAGCGAGTTCGATCATGAGCCCCACACCGTCGCCGATACCCGCTGTCCCGAAGGTCAGGCGCGTGCGCGTCTACACGCGCCTCAGCCATGCGCTTCGAAAGCATCTGCTCGCGTACTGCGCGGCGACGGGACGCTCGGAGCGCGCGGTCATCGAGGACGCCATCGCGCGCTACCTGGCAAACCCGACCAAGGATCCCTCGACCTCGGGTCCTCTCGACCGCCTCGCTCAGGCGATCGACGACGACCGGCGGCTGCGCGAGCGCCAGCACCGCGACCTCGAGGTCTTGTCCGAGGCCTTCGGGCGATTCCTGCGGCTCTGGATGATCGTGCACGCCCCGACGTTCACGCACCCCGACACGCCCGAGGGCGCCGAAACGCTCTCCCAGCAGCGTGCCACCGGGGAAGCCTTCTACAAGCGGCTCGCCGCGGCGGTCGCCGATCACTTCCGCCGCGGTCACCGCTTCGTCCATGACCTGCCGGGCCTCGAGGGCAGTCGGTCGCAGCGCGATGGCAAGCCTTGAGGCTGCGGCCAGCGACCGCGCTCACGTCCCTTTGCTCGTGGACCCGGTATCGTCGTACAGGCCGAGCGCGCGCAGTGCCGCCCTCACCGTCACGCGCTGCTTGCCCGCGGCCTTCGCGATCTGCGAGAGGTTGCCTTTGAAGCGAACGTGGAGCGCCGTATAGAAGCGACGATCAAAGTCTCTCTTCGCTTCGTCGTACATGCCCGACGTGCGCTCCGGCTCGCCGTGGGTCGCCATCCCGTCCAGCGCCCGGTCGAGCATCAGACGGTCGCCGTCGGATTCCACCAGCGCGGCTTGAACGATCGTTCGGAGCTGGCGAACGTTGCCCGGCCAGCTGTGCGACAGCAGCGCCGACATGCCCGCCTGGTCCACCTTCATGTGCGGGCGTTCGAGCTGCTGCAGGATGTCCTCGATCAACGCTGGCAGGTCGTCCATTCGCTTGCGCAGCGGAGGGATCTCGACGGTCACCTGCGCCATGCGAAAATAGAGGTCTTCTCGAAAGGTGCCTCGGTTGACCGCGTGGCGAAGATCCACGTGCGTGGCGAACAGCGTGCGCACGTTCACCTTGCGGCAGCGGCCCGTTCCCACAGGCCGAACCTCCTGGTTCTCGAGCACGCGCAGCAGCTTCGCCTGCATCGCCGAGCTCATTTCGCCGACTTCGTCGAACAGCAGCGTCCCGCAATCGGCCTCGACGAAGACGCCGTCGTGGGCACGGTCCGCTCCCGTGAACGCGCCTCGTACGTGACCGAACAGCTCGCTTTCCAGCAGGGGTTCGGCGATCGCAGCGCAGTTGACGGCGACAAAGTGCTTGTCGCGCCTGGGGCTCGCGGCGTGAATCGCCTGCGCGACGCGCTCCTTGCCCGTTCCGGTCTCGCCCTGGATGACCATCGACATCGAAGTCGGCGCGTAGCGCTGGAGCTTGGCAAAGAGCTGGATCATCTCGGGCGTCGTCCCGACGAGTTCCCCGAAGCGCTCGGGCGCCTCGATCTGAACCTCGTGCACCGGCTCCTGAACAAAACGGAGTCGCTTTGCACCGCAGCGAAACTCGCAGGGGCCCGTCAGGTACGCCTCGACGATCGAGGCCTCCGCGACGAACGTGCCGTTGCGCGAGTTCAGATCGACAACGCGGACGCCCCTGGGAGTCGCCTGCACTTCCGCATGCACCTTGCTCACCGTGGGATCATCGAGAACGAGCGCGCAGCGCGGGGAGCGCCCGATGTGCAGACGCTCCATGTCGACCGGAACACTGGCGGCTTCGCCTACGACCTCGATGCGGCCCCGGCGCAGGGACAGGACGTGGGTCTCCTGGGGGACCGTGGGAAACGCTTCGTCCGCGTCGACGTCGGCGACCATGTTTACCCAACCTGCCTATGGGCGCGCGTAGGCCAGCCTCGAGGCAACGGTCCACGGCCCCTGCGACGATTCGCTCGCGACCCCGTGTCCTGCGCGGAGGTAGGTCGTCACCGCGTCGGGAGGGGCAGCACTGCGCTCGGGCATCGGTCAAGGCATCCGTGGCGCTGGCGATAGCTTTCGATCGCGAGGTCGTCAACGTAGCCGCCCGTGATGCACCGAAAGGAGGTATGCGAAGTGGCCGATCTGACAAGCTCTATCGAAGGACCGCGACTCAAAGCCAACCGTAGAGCGGGTGCGGCTCTTGTAGGGCCGACCTGATCAAGCAGCGCGTGCCTTGGGGTAGTTACGCACGTGTTCTCTCTTGAGGTGAAAGCGCCAGTATTCGTCCCAGTCGCCGCTGGTGCGGATGGCTCGCAGCTTGAGCACGGCTTCAGCGCCGTCCAGCCCCCAACGCGCGCCGGTGATGCCCATGCGGTCCTGAACGAGGTACCGACAGGCACCCTCGATGACACCCGTAGCAATCGGCAGTCCATCCTTGAGGAAGTGAGCGTAATGGATGTAGAGCGAGTTCTTGTTCAGG
>CALFNG010000484.1 GCA_937902985.1 uncultured Myxococcales bacterium | reverse complement strand
GACGGCCGCAGCGACCCCCGCTCCGGCCGCGGCGGGCAGTCCCGGTGCTGACGCCTCCGCCGCCCCGGCGGCCGACGCGGGTGCCCCCCCCGCGACCACGACCGCCGCTACGGCTGAGCCGACGATCGTCCTGCCGCCCACCGTCGCCGATCAGGCCGAAGGGCTCCCGATCGTCGCCGTCGACGTCGTCGGCAACCGCCGCGTATCGCGCGACGACGTCCTCTCCTATCTGCGCGAGAAGCCGACGCAGCTCTTCAAGGTCGCGAACCTCACGAGCGACGTGCACGCCGTCTGGGACTCGGGCTTCTTCGAAGACGTCCAGGTCGATCTGACCACCAACGACCGCGGCGTCGTGCTCCGGTTCGTCGTGCGCGAGCGCCCGAACATCAAAGAGATCACGTTCGAGGGCAACGACGAGATCGAGAACGACAAGCTCAACGAGGCCATCGAGATCAAGCCGAACACGATCCTGAGCGTGCCCGCCGTGCGCCGGAGCGTGCAGAAGATCAAGGACGCCTACGGCGAGAAGGGCTTCTTCCTCGCCGACGTCAGCTACGACGTGGTGAGCGCGCGCGAGAACGAGGTCGTCGTCAAGTTCAAGATCGTCGAGCACCAGCCGGTCACCGTGCGCCGCGTCACGTTCATCGGCAACGACCACGTGTCGGACGCCGAGCTTCGCGACCAGATCCAGACCGGCAGCGGCGGCTTCTTCTCGTTCGGGTCGGGCGGACCGTACCGGCAAGACGTCTTCGAGCGCGACGTCTTGATGCTCAGTGCCCTCTACTACGACAAGGGCTATCTGAGCGTGCAGATCGGCACGCCGCGCGTGATGCTCACGCCCGACCGCCAGGGCATCGACATCGCGATCGTCATCCACGAGGGACCGCGCTTCAAGATCCGGCAGCTTCGCATCTACGAGCACGACAACGAAGACCGCGAGGTCGAGCCGCTCGGCGGGCGGCGGGCCCTGCGACAGCTGCTCCACGCCGAGTCGGGCGACTACTTCAACCGCGCGCAGCTCATCAAGGACCTGCAGGCCGTGCGCACGCTCTATCACGACGCGGGCTACGCCAACGTCGAGGCCGAGCCGGCCACGGACCTCGACCCGGTGCACGAGCAGGTCGACATCATCATCCCGATAAAGCGCGGACCGCCGGTGCACATCGAGCGGATCGAGATCAAGGGCAACACCAAGACCCGCGACAAGGTGGTTCGCCGCGAGATGGAGATCGCCGAGGGCCAGCTCTACAGCGAGACGGGCCTCGAGAACAGCAAGCGGCGCATCACGGCGCTGGGCTACTTCGACCGGGTCGACGTATCGACCGAACAGGGCTCGTCGCCCGACAAGCTCCTGGTCAACATCGAGGTGGCCGAGAAGCCGACCGGCACGTTCCAGGTCGGCGCCGGCTTCAGCTCGATCGAGAGCTTCATCGCCACCGCGCAGGTGCAGCAGGCGAACTTGTTCGGCAACGGGCAGTCGCTCGCGCTCCAGGCCCAGGTTTCGGCGCTCCGCCAGCTCGTGACGCTCCGGTTCTTCGAGCCGTACTTCCTCGACAGCGACTGGAACTCGAGCATCGAGCTCTACGACACGCTCTACGTGTTCCCGAACTTCGCGCGGCGGTCCGTCGGCGGGTCGCTCACGTTCGGCTACGCGCTCATCCAACCCTGGCTGCGCCTGTCGGTGACGGCGACCACGGAGTGGGACTCGGTCGACACGTCGTCGACGACGACGCTCTTCGGCACCAGCACGCCCGGGTTCGCCAGCGTCTTCCAGCAGCTCCCGCTCGCGAACCTCTTCAACTCGGGCCGCGTCTTCTCCCTCCGGCCGACGATCACGTACGACACGCGCGACAACCGGCTCTTTCCGACGTCGGGCATGTACGTCCAGGCGTCGACGGAGCTCGCGTCCGAAGGGTTCGGCAGCGAGTTCAACTACCTGCGCCACAAGCTGACGGCGCGCTTCTACTACCCGCTCGGCGGCGGCACCGGACAGCCCGGCTCGGGCTTCGTGCTCAAGCTAAACACCGAGATGGGCCTCATCACGAGCCCCGACCCGCAGGGCGTCCCCATCTTCCAGCGCTATTTCCTCGGCGGCATCCTCGACGTCCGCGGCTTCTTCCTGCGGAGCATCGGCCCGCGGCTTCCGCTCACGTCGACGCTCGATCCGAACGCCCCGCCGATCGCCAACGGCGCGAACATCGGCGGCAACCTGCAGGCATACGAGAACCTCGAACTCGAGTTCCCGATCATCGACAAGGTCGGCATTCGCGGCGTCGTCTTCTTCGACGCGGGCAACGCGTGGAACACCGAAGACCAGTTCTGCCGCACCACGCCGGCGCCGCAGTTCGACAAGGTCGTCCAGCCTTGCTTCACCTTCCCCGGCAGCCTCGGCTACCTGCGCACCTCGACCGGCTTCGGCATTCGCTGGTTCTCGCCCCTCGGCCCCCTGCGCTTCGAGTGGGGCTTCCCGCTCGCTCCCCTGTCGTACGAGAACCACAGCGACTTCGAGTTCACCATCGGCAACTTCTTCTGAGCGGGGGGAAACCGCAAAGGCGCTGAGGCGCGTAGTGTTCAAGGGGTGGTTCAAGGGGTGGTTCAAGGGGTGGTTCAAGGGGTGGTTCAAGGGGAGGTTCAAGGGGTGGTTCAAGGGGTGGTTCAAGGGGGGGAGCCGCCTGCCCCGACGCGAGGCCCCTCTCGACGCAATCGGTCCTTCGTGCCTCAGCGTCTTCGCGGTTTCTCCCCCGAAGATCGCGCCGCTGCCAGCGCTCGACCCGGGGGCGTCGAGGGACTAAAACAGCAGGCCCAAGATGGCCGAAACTCCCGCCACTCCGCCGACGCCGCCGACGCCGTCGCAGAAGGTCCCCGTCTCGATCCAAGACGAGATGCGCACATCGTACCTCGACTACGCGATGAGCGTCATCATCGGCCGCGCGATCCCCGACGTGCGCGACGGGCTCAAGCCCGTGCACCGGCGCATTCTTTACAGCGCGTACGAGCAGGGCCTCGTCCCCACGGCGGGATACCGGAAGAGCGCGACCATCGTCGGCGACGTGCTCGGCAAGTACCACCCGCACGGCGACCAGTCGGTCTACGACGCCATGGTCCGCCTCGCTCAAAACTTCTCGATGCGCTACCCGCTCATCGACGGGCAGGGCAACTATGGCTCGATCGACGGCGATCCGGCCGCCGCGTACCGGTACACCGAGGCGCGGCTGTCGAAGGTCGCAATGGAGCTCCTCGAGGACATCGACAAGGAGTGCGTCGATTTCGTCGCGAACTTCGACGACCGCCTGCAAGAGCCCACGGTCCTCCCGGCCCGCGTCCCCAACCTGCTCGTCAACGGCACCAACGGCATCGCCGTCGGCATGGCGACGAACATTCCGCCGCACAACCTGGGCGAAGTCATCGACGCGACCGTGCATCTGATGCGATCGCCCGAGGCCAGCGTCGACGACCTCATTCGCTTCATTCCCGGCCCCGACTTCCCGACGGCCGGGCTCATCTTCGGGCGCTCGGGTATCGAGTCGGCGTACCGGACTGGCCGCGGGTCGATCATCATGCGCGCGCGCATGAACGTCGAGAAGTCTCCGGGACGCGGCGAAAAAGAGCAGATCATCGTCACGGAGATGCCCTACCAGGTCAACAAGGCCCGCGTCGCCGCGCGCATCTCCGAGCTCGTTCGCGAGAAGAAGATCGATGGCATTTCCGAGGTGCGCGACGAGAGCGACCGCGACGGCATCCGGCTCGTCGTCGAGCTGAAGAAAGACGTGATCCCGCAGGTGGTCATGAACCAGCTCCACCGGCAGACCGATCTGCAGACGAGCTACGGCGTCATCAACCTCGCCATCTCGCACGGCCGCCCCGAGGTCCTGAACCTCAAAGAGACGCTCGAGGCGTTCATCGCGCACCGGCGCGACGTCGTCACGCGACGCACGCGCTACGAGCTCAACAAGGCCGAGGCGCAGCGCGAGGTCGTCGAGGGCCTGGGCGTCGCCGTGGCCGACGTCGATCTGGTCGTGAAGACGATCCGCGCCGCGGCCGACGCCGAGGCCGCGCGCATCGCGCTGATGGCGCTGCCGCTCGCCGGGCTCGAGGCCTTCGTGCGCCGCGCCGGCCGCCCGCAGCGCGAGATCGACGAAGCCAAGCTCAAGACCCCGTACACGCTCTCCGAGCGGCAGGCCAAGGCCATCCTCGAGATGCGCCTCTCCCGGCTGACGGGCCTCGAGCAGGAGAAGCTCGCGAAGGAGTACTCCGAGCTCTGCGACGCCATCGCGCGGTACCGCGCGATCCTGGCGAGCCCGAAACTGCTCGACGACGTCATCGTCATGGAGCTCGAGGAGAGCAAGACGAAGTACGCCGACAAGCGCCGCACCGAGATCGTCGCCGACGAGGGCGAGATCCTCGACGAAGATCTCATTCAAGAAGAAGAGATGGTCGTCACGATCTCCCACGCCGGGTACATCAAGCGCACCAGCCCCAAGGACTACCGCGCGCAAAAGCGCGGCGGCAAGGGCCGTATCGGGATGGAAGCGCGCGAAGAAGACTGGGTCACGCAGCTCTTCGCGTCGTCGACGCACGGGTACGTCTTCTTCTTCAGCGACAAGGGCAAGGTCTACGTCAAGAAGGTGTACGAGATCCCGCTGGCGGCCCGCACGAGCAAGGGGCGGGCGATCGTGAACTTCATCGGGATCGAGAGCGGCGAGAAGATCCAGGCGATCGCCCTCGTGACCAAGATCGAGAAGGGCAAGTTCATCGTGACCATCACGAAGAACGGCCAGATCAAGAAGACCGAGGTCGACGAGTACGAGAACTTCCGCGAGAAGGGCATCATCGGCGTCAAGGTCGACGACGGCGACGAGCTCCTCTCCGCCGCCGTCACCGACGGGACGAGCGAGCTCCTCATCGCGACCAAGGGCGGCCAGAGCATTCGCTTTCCCGAGGAGCAAACCCGTCCGATGGGCCGCGCGACGCACGGCGTGAAGGGCATCGACCTCGCCGAGGGCGACGAGGTCGTCGGCCTCGAGGTGAGCGACCCGCTCCGATCCTACGTGCTGGCCACGTGCGCGAACGGCTACGGCAAGCGCACGCACATCGACGAGTTCCGGACCCAGAACCGCGGCGGCAAGGGGATCATCCTCATCGACGCCAGCGACCGAAACGGCCCCGTCGTGGGCGTGAAGCTCGTCAAAGACGGCGACGAGGTCATGCTCATCACCGATCGCGGGCAGACCATCCGCATGTGCGTCGACGAGATCCGCGAGACGAGCCGCAACGCCCAGGGCGTCCGCCTCATGACCCTGGCCGACGGGGAACGAATCGTCGCCGTCGAGCGGCTCGCCGAGAGCGAAGTCGTCGACGACGGCGGCTCGATCGCGCCGCCGCCCTCGTCAGACGGAGGGAGCGTCCCGCCGCCGCCTCCGAGCGAGCTCAATTGAGCGAGCCCGCCGCGATCCCCGTCATCGGCCGCGCCGACCGACGCGAGCGCCTGAGGCGAGCGCCCTCGATCGCGCCGAAGACGCTCGCGCGCCTCGCCAAGCAGCATCCGAACGCCAAGACCGAGCTCGATTACCGCTCGCCGTTCGAGCTCGTGGTCTCGGTCGTCTTGAGCGCGCAGACCACCGACGTCGGCGTGAACAAGGCCACCCCCAGGCTCTTCGCGAAGTACCCCGACGCTGCGGCCCTCGCCGCCGCCGAGCCGATCGAGATCGAGCCCTACGTCGCGACGCTCGGCTTCTTTCGGATGAAGGCCAAGGCGATCGTGGGCCTCGCCCGCGCGCTCGTGGAGAAGCACGGCGGCGAAGTGCCGCAGACGATGGCCGAGCTCGTGAAGCTCGCCGGCGTCGGGCGGAAGACGGCGAACGTCGTGCTCGGCGTCCTCTGGAATGAGCCTGAAGGGGTCGTGGTCGACACGCACGTCATCCGGTTGAGTCAGCGACTCGGGTGGACGAAGAACCGCGACCCGGAGAAGATCGAGCGCGACCTGTGCGCGATCCTCCCCCGCCCCGAGTGGGACCACGCCGCGCACGTGCTCATCTTTCACGGCCGCCGTGTCTGCTTTGCACGGAAGCCAGCGTGTCCCGAATGCCGCGTCAACGACGTGTGCCCCGCGGCGTTCGAAGCGGAGCACGTCGGCCGCAAGAGCCTTCCCGGGGACCTGAAGGCCCGCGCGGCCAAGAAAGCGGGCGCAAAGACGTCGAAGACGACGCGATCGCGCGCGGGCTCCACGGCGCCGCCGACGAAGGCCGGCCGCAAAGGCGACCAGGAACGGGCGCGCACGCGCAAGGAGGGCCCGAAGCAAGGTGGGCGGGCGCCGGAGCGCGCGGGTGCTCGACGGCCAACGGCGTCGCCGAGGACACCCAAGAGCTAGGGACCCGACGGCTCGGAGCGCAATCGGCACACGTGACGCGCGACGTTGACGGGCTTGCCGTGCGCGATCCCCGCGCGTCGCCGTCGTCACGGGCGCCCGGGGCCATCGCCCTCCGGGCTCATGGCGGCCGTCACGGGGGCCTGCCGCGCACGCGATCTCCGTCCTTCGGCGCGCCACGGGCGCGCATGGCGTGCGTGACGCGGGCTCGTCACGGTCGTCACGGACGCGCGCCCCGCGCGTGGGTGGCGGTCGTCGCGATCGTCGCCAGGCCCCATCGCGCCGGGTTGGCCCTTCGTGGCGATCGCGACCGGCGCGCATGGCGTCGTCTACGGCATGTCATCGCGGTCGCCACTCGCGTCCAGGCCCGATTTCCCCAAAGATCGCCATCCTCCGCCCATCGGTTCAATGGCCACGCGCCACGCGATCCGCCACGTGAAGTGCACCGCCCGCGCGGCCGAATGCCAGCGGCGACGCCAGGAGGTATCGTTGTCGTCGCCGGACAATCCGCCTGACGGGAGCCCCGCGCGTCTCGATGCCCGTTTCCCGCCCCAACCCGCGCCTCGAACCGATCACCGGCGACCCGGTCCTCCTCGTCAACGAGCTCGTTCGCCTCGCGGTGGCCCAGCGCGCGAGCGACATCCACCTCGAGCCGAAGCACGACCTCATGCAGGTGCGCCTCCGCGTCGACGGCGCGCTCGTCGACGTGCAGCCGATCGCGCTCACGGTCGCGACCAACGTCGTCTCGCGCGTGAAGGTCCTCGCCAAGATGGACATCTCCGAGCGGCGCATGCCCCAAGACGGCCAGATCGCGCTCGATCTCGAGCCGGGCAAGCGCATACACCTCCGGGCCTCCACGTTCCCGGCGTCGCAGGGGGAGAAGCTCGTCCTCCGGATCCTCTCGGGCCAGCAGCTCACGTCGTTCGAGCGACTGGGGATCGAACGTGAGGCGCAGGTGACGCTGCGCGAGGTCGTCGGCCGGCCCCAGGGCTTCGTGGTGACGAGCGGGCCCACCGGGGCGGGCAAGACGTCGACGCTGTACGCGCTCCTCCAGCTCATCGACCCCAAGGCGGTCAACGTCGTGACGCTGGAAGACCCGATCGAGGTCGAGCTGTACGGCGTGACCCAGGGGCAGGTGAACGTGCGCACCGGCTTCACGTTCGCGAGCGGGCTCCGCGCGATTCTCCGGCAAGACCCGGACATCATCCTCGTCGGCGAGATGCGCGACGCCGAGACCGCGGGTATCGCGATGCAGGCGGCGCTCACCGGTCACCTGGTCCTCTCGACACTCCACACCTCGGACACGGTCGAGACGATCGTCCGGCTGGTGGACCTCGGGATCGAACCCTGGATCGTGGCCAACGCGCTGTCAGCCGTGCTGGCCCAGCGCCTGGTGCGGATCGTCTGCCCGAACTGCCAGCGCCAGGTGAAGCTCGAACGCGACGTGTGGGACGGCGACCAGGTGCTCCTGACCGCCGGAACCGAGGTCGTTCGCCCCGCGGGATGCGACGCATGCATGCGCACCGGGTACCGCGGTCGCACGGGCATCTTCGAGGTCGTCGAGCTCGACGACGAGCTGCGCGAGCTCGTGAAGGCGAAGGCGCCGGCGCGCGAATACCGCGAGATCTACGCGCGTCGCAAGATCCCGAGCCTGCGCTGGGCGGGCATGCTCAAAGTGCAGGCCGGGATCACGACCGTCGACGAGGTCGTTCGCGTCACCTAGCGCGGAACGCCGCGACGAGGCGCTCTGTCGCCGTGTACGGATCGACCGCACGCGCCTCGATGGCGAGCACGGCGTCGTCGATGCCGGCGCCGAGGTCGTGCACGGCCGCCGCGATGAGCGCCTCGCGGAGTGACTCGCGCAGCTGCTCGGCGAGGCGTGAGCGTCGGCGCGCGCGACCGGTCTCGGTCCCCTCGACCCAGGCGCGATGCCGGTCGATCGCGACGACGAGCTCGGCGATGCCCTCGCCGCGCGACGCGACGCACTTCGTGATCGACGGCGTCCAGCGCTCGGGGAGCGGTCCGGCCGTCGCGGAGCTCCGAGCGGGAACGAGGGCGGGAACGAACCCGTCCGCGACCGCGTGCGTCGCGTGCCCGCGCGTCTTCGAGAGAGCGCGGATCGACTCGTTGCCAAGGGAGATCATGAGCTCGAGATCGCGCACGGCCGAATCGGCGCCTTCGCGGTCGGCCTTGTTCACGGCGAAGACATCGGCGCACTCCAGGAGGCCGGCCTTGATGGCCTGGACTTCGTCGCCCATTCCGGGCGCCATCACGACGAGCGTCGAGTGCGCGGTGTGGGTAATCTCGAGCTCGTCTTGTCCCACGCCGACGGTCTCGACGATCACGACGTCGTGACCGGCGGCGTCGAGCACGCGCACGACGTCGCGCGCGCTTCGTGTCAGGCCGCCGAGGTGTCCGCGCGTCGCGAGCGAGCGGATGAACACGCCGGGGTCGGTCGCGTGGCGCTGCATGCGGATCCGATCGCCGAGGATGGCGCCGCCCGTGTAGGGGCTCGAGGGATCGACGGCCACGACTCCGACGCGGTGCCCGCGCGCCCGGTACGCGGCGACAAGCCCGTCGCAGAGGGTCGACTTGCCGGCGCCGGGGTTCCCCGTCACGCCGAGCACCCACGCCTTGCCGGTATGGGGCCAGAGGGCCTTCAGGGCTTCGTAGCCATCGGGGGCGCCGTCGTCGACGAGGCGCATCGCGCGGCCGATCGCGCGCGCTTCGCCCTTGAGGACGCGCTCGACGAGCTCCTCGACGGACGTCACGGTGATCGCCGGCGGCTCACGCCCGCGGGTCATTGCAGGGCAGCGAGCCTCTGCGCGACGGCGGCGCGATCGATGGCCCCCTCGGAGACCCCGAGCGCCTTGCGGTAGGCGTCGCGGGCGGCCTTGATCTCCTTCTGACCGACGAGCGCATCGCCGAGGGCAGCCCAGCCCGGGGCGAAGTTCGGGAACTCCTGGGCGGCCTTGGCGCCGAAGGCGCGGGCGCTCGTGTCCCGCCCCGCCGCGTGACAGGCCTGGCTCGCGTGGACCAGGGGTGCGGGATCGGCGTGGTCGAGACCCCACGCCGTTTGATACGCCTCGAGCGCCGCGTCGATCTCGCCCTTGCGGGCGTTGGCGTCGGCCACGAGCAGCACCGCCGCCGCGTTGTTCGCGACGATCTTGAGCGCCGCTTGCCCGGCTCGGAGCGCGTCGTCGGGATGATCGGTCGCGAGGGCGATCTTTCCCGACAAGACCAGCGCGCCCACGCTGGCATGGTCGCTCTTCACCGCCGCGTCGGCGGCTGCCTTGCCCCCGTTCAGATCGCCGGCGGCCAGGCGCAGAGAACCGAGGGCGAGCCACGCTTCGGCGAACGACGGGCGTTCGCGCGTCGCCCGCTCGAAGAGGCCCTGGCTCTCGCGCGAGCTCTCGGCGGCCGACGGCGCCGCGGCCGCGAGAGCCGAGCCGAGCTCGAAGAGCGCGTCGGGGTCGCTCGGATCGAGCTGCAGAGCCTTGCGCAGCTCCGCGACGCCTTCGTCTCTCTTCCCCTCCTTCCAGAGGACGCGACCGAGGGCGACGTGCGCTTCTTCCCCGTCGAGGGCCGAGGGCCGAAGCGCCGTGGCCGCACGGAGCGAGACCTCCGCGTCGACCGGTTTCAGTTCGAGCTCGTGGGCGCGCCCCTCGGCGAGCCTGGCCTCGTAGTTGCCAGGCTCCTTCGCGAGCGAAGCGGAGGCTTCGGACAGCGCCTCGGTGGCACGCTGCCAGCTCAGATAGGCCATCGCGACGCAGGCGTGGCTCGCCGGCGTGGGGAGCGCGTCCGGGCCTGCTCCGCGACGCGGTTCGAGCTCCTTGCACGAGGCCATGGCGCGCGGGAGATCGTGGCGGTCGCCGTACGTCCGCGCGGCCTCCCAGTGCAGCTCCGCGACGACGTCGGGCCGAGCGCCACCGACGGCGACGCCCCTCCGGAGCTCGGCGAGCGCCTCCGTCGGATGCCCGGCGCGCCGGAGCGCGCGACCACAGGCGAGGGCGGCGGCCGGATCGCCAGGGTTCGCTCTCGACGTCAAGCGACAATCGTCGAGCTTGGACTCTTGCGCCGCCGCGGACCTGCAGGTCGCGCCCCCCGCCGCGATCGCGATCGCCAGCATGGCCGCATACGCCGCGCGCACGAGCACCGAAAGTCGAGAAAACCTCATGTTCGAACTGTCCAAAAAGCTCGTTCGGTGCGACCAAACCGACGGACTGGATTATCGCCTTGGCGTATTGCCTTGCGTCCCTTGGCAAATCGCCCGGGCTGGAGTGGCTGCGTAAAAAGGCACGCACATCGTCGCGCGCTTCGCAGCTCCCATGAGGAAACGTTGTAGCACAGGCCTGTATTTCAGGCTCGTCCGCGCTGTTCCGGTTGAACATGCGAGCGGGTTGTGGTCCCTTTCTGCCACACAGCGAATAGCTCCTACGAGGGTCCCGTGACCAAGTTGACCGATCTCATCGTCTTCAATGACAAGCAGCTCGCCGCTCGTTACGCGGCCGGCAAGATCCCGATGGCGACGCTCCTCGAGGCCTATCTCGACGGCGCGGTCGACGTCCCCAACATGGACGCGTTCCTCGATGCACGGCGCGATCTGGTCGATTTCTCGCTGACGAAGAAGCACTTCGAGTTCTTCTTCACGCGGATGATCCCGGAGGTCGCCATCCACTCGAAGTCGCAAGACAAGCGCATCGTGCGCGAGCACTACGACCGCGGCGACGACTTCTTCGAGGCGTTTCTCGGCGATCGCATGGTCTACACGAGCGCGATCTTCCACGACGAGCACGAGTCGCTCGAGCAAGCGCAAGACAACAAGATGAACCTCGTCTGCCGGAAGCTCATGCTGCGCCCGGGCGACGAGATGCTCGACATCGGCTGCGGCTGGGGAACGCTCGCTCTCCACGCGGCGAAGACCTTCGGCGCCAAGTCTACCGGCATCACGATCAGCAAGAACCAGACGGCGTTCGGCAACGCGCGCATCGCGAAGGCCGGCTTCTCGGGCAGCGCGCAGATCGAGTGCCTCGACTACCGCGACATTCCGAACAAGCAATACGACCGCATCTCGAGCCTCGAGATGGTCGAGCACGTCGGGGTGAAGAACCTCTCGAAGTACTGCCGCCTCGTCTACGACCGCCTCAAGGACGACGGCATCTTCCTCCTGCAGTGGGTCGGCCTGCGCCGCGGCGGCGATCTCGGCGTGCCGATCATCGGCCTCCGCCCCGAAGACCTCGTCTGGGGGCTGTTCATGAGCAAGTACATCTTCCCCGGCGCCGACGCGTCGATCCCGCTCAGCGACATGAGCAAGGCCCTCGAGAAGGCGGGCTTCCAGATCCAGAGCGTCGAGAACATCAGCATCCACTACTCGGACACCATCCGGATGTGGCACCTCAACTGGCAGAAGCACCGCGAGACGGTCCTCAAGTCCTACGGGGAGCGCTGGTTCCGGATCTGGCACCTGTTTCTCGGCTGGTCGTGGCGTATCGCGGCCCAGGGCACCGGCCAGGGCTTCCAGCTCGTCGCCCACAAGAACATCGACAAGTTCGATCGCAAGATGTTCACGCGCCGCGCGACCGCGGTCAGCCCGGTGCGCCACGAGCGCGACAACCGCGTTCCCGCCATTGCCGTGAATGGCAACGGCACGGCCCACATCGCCGACGCGGAGTAGCTTCTCTCGTCGCTCTCGGCCCCGCCTCTCCTCTCTCAATTCTCAATCGTGAGAGTCGTGACGCGCGCGGATCCGCGCGATCGCCCAGGCTGCCGCCTCGCGCGCCGTTGGGTCGTCGTGGGCGGCGGCGGCCCGACGGAGAGCCGGGAGGGCCGACGGAGCGCCCGTGTTGCCGAGGACCATCGCGGCATTGCGGGCGATGCCGGCGCGGCCTGCCCTTTTGACGGGGCTGCCCTGCGAAACGGCCTCCCAGGCAGGCTCGTCGAGCGTGAGCAGCTGTTCGAGGTCGACGCGGGACCAGCGCTCGAGGGGCGCGAACGGGTCGCCGTCATCGGCCCAGAGCGGCGCGCGCGGCGTCGCACCGGCGTTGAACGGGCATACGGTCTGGCAATCGTCGCAGCCGAAGAGGTGCTCCCCCACCGCTTCGCGCAGCGCGGGCTCGACCGAGCTCCGGTGCTCGATGGTGAGGTACGAGATGCACCGGCGCGGGTCGAGGACGAAGGGAGCCGCGAAGGCCTGCGTCGGGCACCCGTCGAGGCAGCGCCGGCACGAACCGCAGCGCTCGACCATCGCGTCGTCGAGGTCGAGCCGGAGCGTCGTGACGACCTCGCCGAGTAAGACCATCGAGCCGACGCCCGGAACGATGAGCAGGCCGTTCTTGCCGACGAACCCGAGGCCCGCCCGGGCTGCCCAGGCCCGCTCGAGCACCGGAGCATCGTCGCAGAGAGGGCGCGCCTCGGCGGGCCGGGCCGCCGAGGTGCTGGTGGCCTTCGTGCCGAGGGTACGAATGAACGCCGCCAGCCGGCGCACGCGCTGGCGAAGGAACCCGTGGTAGTCGCGACCCTGTGCATAGCGGGCGATGGTGCCTGCCGTGTTCGTCCCGCCGTCGCCGTAGTGGTCGCTGCCTTCGCCTGGCCTGTGCCGCGGCGGACGCTGGTAACGCCGCGCGAGACAGACCACGCTCTTCGCGCCCTCGAGAATGGCATCGCTGTCGAGTCGCGCGCGGGCGTCGCGGTGGCGAGCGAGCCATGCCATTTCGCCGTGCATTCCACGGTCGACGAAGGCGTCGTAGTGCTCAATGTCTCGATCGAGACTCACGTCAGCGCGCGCGATCCCGACGGCATCGAAACCAAGCTCGCGCGCGTGCCTGCGGACCTTCTCGCCCAGCGCGCGCGCCTCGTCGTCGGTCGTCGTCATGATCGGAAAATGAGACGGTCAGCATGCGTCATCGCGGACGCGCGTTGGAGTATTGTCGAGCGCGCGGCCATGGCAACGGTGAGCGGAGGCGCACTCGGCGAAAGCAGCCCGTTCGATGCCACGCAAGACGCCCTTTTCGGCGGCTCACTCGTGCTCTTCCAGCCGCGGCGGGGCGCGGGCTACCGGACCAACGTCGATGCGCTCTTGCTCGCATGGTTCGCCGCCACGCCGTGGCCCGTCTCATCCGAACCGGGCGCCGTGGCTCCGGCGATGCGCTGCGCGAACATGCCCGCGGCCACCGCGTTCGACCTGGGCGCCGGCGTCGGCGCGGTCGGGCTCGCGCTGCTCCGGTTCGGCGCGGCCCAGCGCGTCGTGCTCGTCGAGATCGACGAGCAGCCCGCCGCCTTGGCTCGCCGAAACCTCGACGTGAACGGGTGGGCCGACCGTGGCGAGGTCGTCCGCGGCGACGTGAGGGACGTCGCGCGGTCTCGCCGCGGCGAAGCGTCGCTCGTCGTGTGCAACCCTCCGTATACGGCGCCCGGGCGCGGCCGGGTCCCCGTTGCCGAGGCCACCGCCCGCTGCGGGGAGCTTAGCGCCTTCGTGCACGGCGCGCGCCAGGTCGCCGGAAAGCGAGGCCGCGTGTGCTTCGTTTATCGTGCGCAAGAGCTGGGGACGATGCTCGAGACGCTGGCCAACGAGGGCCTTCACGCCAAGCGCATGCGCTTCGTGCACGGCACGCCGAACGCCCCGGCCCGCGTGGTGCTCGTCGAGGCGCAGGCCGGGCGGCCGGGCGGCCTCTTCGTGATGCCACCGCTCGTCGAGCGCGACGGCGAGGGGTACTCGCCGGAGATGCAGTCGCTGCTGTCGAACGAGTAACGGGGCCCTACCTGGCGCCGCGCAAGCGGTCGAGCGCGATGGCGCACGCGGCCCGAACGCTGAGGTGGTTGTAGTCGGTAGTCGCGGCTCGGATCGGTTCGAGCAGGGCGTCGGCGTCTGCCAGGACGGAGGGCGCGAGGCCCCAGCCCGTGCCGAACACCAGGAGCACGGCCTTTCCCTCGCCTTCCAGCCGACCGCGCGCGTCGCCGAACGCCAGCGCTGGACCCAACGCGCGGGCGGCCGTGACCCAGATCTCCACGGCCTCGCGGCCGCCGAGCGCCTCGACCGCGGCGGTCAGCGAATCGACGATTCGCAGAACGGTGAGGGCTTCGCGGCGATCGGGGATCCGCCGCCCGCTCGAGCCCTCGGTCCAGTGCGAGAGGATTCGCTGCACGAGCTCGCGTTGCGCTGCGATGGGGTGCGCGACGAAGTAGTCGGTGCACCCGTAGCTCCTCGCGCTCCGGGCCAGATCGTGGACGTCCAGGTTGGTCACCGCCGTCGTGACGATCGCGCCCGTTCCGTCGAGCACGGGGTGATGGACGAGCGCGATCGCGAGCCGCCTCACGAACGGCCTTTGCCGCTGGGGTCAGCCCTGTGGGTGGCCTCGGTCGCGTTCTCAAAGCGCTCCCAGAGATCGGGGCGCCGCTGCTGCGTGCGCGCCACGGCTTGCTCGCGGCGCCACTTGGCGATAGCGGCGTGATTGCCGCCGGCGAGGACGTCCGGCACACGCGCACCGCGGAACTCGGCGGGCCGCGTGTAGTGCGGATACTCGAGCAACCCGCCGGTATCCGGGCTGTGCGACTCGTCGATGACCGACGCCTCGTTGCCGAGAACGCCAGGCAAGAGGCGCGCGCATGCCTCGATGATGCTCATGGCGGCTACTTCGCCGCCGGTCATCACGAAATCTCCGAGCGAGATCTCTTCGGCGACGTGCGCGCGCACGCGCTCGTCGAAGCCCTCGTACCGGCCGCACACGAGCATGATCGCGTCGTGGCCGGCGAGCTCGTGCACCTTGCGCTGATCGAGGACGCGTCCCTGGGGCGTCAAGAGCACGCGGTGCGCTCGCAGGCCGCCTGGCGCGTCGGCGTCGAACGACTCGATCGCCGGCACGATGACGTCGGCGCGCATGACCATGCCGCTGCCGCCGCCGTAGGGCGTGTCGTCGACGCTGCGGTGCTTGCCGAGCCCGAAGTCCCGGGGGCTACGCGTTCGAACGGCGAGCTGCTCGCCGGCGATGGCGCGCGCAACGAAGCTCGTCGCGACGAAGCCCGTGAACATCTCGGGGAACAGGGTCAGGATGTCGACGCGCACGACAGCCGCTCAACCTCTCTCGACTCCTACCATCGTGAAGAGCGTAACGAGGCCGGCCTCGATGTCGACGCTGCGAACGACGGCGTCGACGAGGGGGACTTCCCATGGCGCGCCCTGGTCGGTGGCCGCCACCTCGAGCATGTCCATTGTCGGATAGGGCCGGAGAGCGGCCACGCGACCGAGCTCGCGCTCGACCCCGTCTTCGTCGACGACGACGCGCGCACCCTCGATGTCGCAGGCGTAGAACTCACCCGGCTCGGGCGGCGGAAACGCCCCGCGCCGCACGCAAACGACCACGCCCCGAAGCTCCTCGGCACGATCGCGGCCGTCGATCGAGTGGAGCTTCATCAAGATGGCATCGTCAGCCCGGCGCGCGCCATCGATGCTGACCTCTTGCTCGCCCCCGTCGGGGAATCGAATCAAGACTTCGTCTTGATCCAGCAGGAGATCGCTGTCGCGGTTGTAAAGGCGCAGCCGGAGCTCGCCGCGCACCCCGTGAGGGCGGGCGATCTCGGCCAGGGGAACCCAGACGTCGTCCGCGAGCAACGTCGGACCGGCCTAATCGACGATGTCGAGGTGCGCGCGGCGCCCGAGCTTTGTCGAGACAGCGGTCAGGATCGTGCGCATCGACTGAGCCGTGCGGCCCTCTTTGCCGATCACCTTGCCCACGTCGTCTTTCGCGACCCGGAGCTCGATCACGCTGTTGTTGTCGCCAGGAATCTCCACCACGTCGACCTGGTCGGGGTGGTCGACGAGCTCGACCGCAATCGCGTGGATCAGGTCCTTGAGCGGCATCGACGCGTCCGCCCCGTCCTGACTCACTTGGTCTCGGCCGGAGCGACCGCTGCTTCGCGCGCCTGGCGCTTGATCAGGCGGTCGAGCGTGGCCGACGGAAGCGCCCCATGACCCCGCCAGTAGGTCAGACGGGCCGTGTCGATCGAAAACTTCGTCGGCTCACCGGTCGGGTCGTAAGTGCCGATGTTCTCGAGGAACCGACCGCCATTCGGGCTGCGGTGGTCCGCAACGATTATGCGGTAAAACGGTCGCTTTTTGGCGCCGATGCGAGAAAGACGAATGTGAACGGCCATCTAGAAAACCCTGGGATCGTTTGCGGGACTGAAGGCGCGGAAACGTACGGGCCGATGCGGCGCTCGTCAAGTGCAAGCGAGGGCCGGGGCGGCGGGTGCGATGAGGTGCGATGAAGTCGCCTTTGGCGTAGGGAACGGGCGGCGACCCCACCCGCCGTGCCCCGGCTGAACTAACCATTGACGCTCATGACGCGCGTCAGCTTCATGACGAGGGGCATGTGCAGCAGCATGCCGTAGAAGTGAAGCTTGCCCTCGCGCATCAGACGCGCGAGCTCGCGAACGGTCTTCAGGCCATCGCCGTCGCCGGGGCTCGGCAGCGGGAGGCCCATCGGCGTCGCGAGCGGCATGTTCGAGAGCGCGAGAATCGCCTCCGACGGACCACGGATCGTGACGTCGGGAATGCCTTCGATGCCGTCGTGAATCGTGAGCGTCGGCGCGGGCATCGAGCTCGAGTCCCCCGCCGGCCCGCGCTTCTCGAAGACGAGCGTCAGCGAGACGTCGGCGTCGTCGGCCACGATGGCGACGCGGCCATCGAGCGCCGCGAAGTCGACCTTTTTCTTGGGTTTGGCCTCGAGGTTCTGCCGAACGAGGTCGCCGAGCATGATGGCGAGGCCGTTCTCTTCGGCGCTGGCGGCGAGAGTAACGCGCGGCGCGAAGGATGTGGGCGGCGCGCCCACCACGGCCGGTGTGGCCGATGCGTTCGGTAGCCGTGGCGGGGAAGAACGGGCTCTCCAGACGCCCGCAAGTCTCCGCAAAAGGCTCGTTTGCGAGGGCGGCTGCATGGACCGAGACTTCCTTTCGGCTACGGGCCGGTGCATCCTAGCGGATCGTGGATGGGTGCGTGGCTTCGGCCCGCCTTCGTCGGCGCGATTGGCTTCTATACACACCTTGGAACTGAGAGGGAGGGACCGCTCGATGAAGGTCGTCTCGAAGGGCGCGACGGTCGCGGCGTGGGCGCACGCCCTGTGGATCTCTGGGTTCGCCGCGCCGGCAACAGCTCACGCGCAGACCCGGGCCGCTCCCGGGGCAACCGCGACAACCGCGACAACCGCGACGCCTCCCGCCGTCGGCGGCGACGTCATCGAGCTCAAGACCGGAGGCGTACTTCGCGGGACGCTCATCGACGCGATTCCCAATGGCCACGCACGCATCCAGCTCGTCACCGGCGAAGTCGCGACCGTCCCCTGGCAAGAGATCGCCCACATCGAGCGGGCCGCCGGGGCGCCGACGTCGTCGCCGTCCGCGTCGGCCCCTCCGCTGCCGGCGGCCGCGCGCGCGGAGACCACGGCCTACGTGCACATCGAAGGCTCCGACGCGGCGCAGCTCCAGCGCGACACCGGCGATCACCGTCGCTGGGAGAATGTGTGCTCGGCGCCCTGCGATCAGGCTGTACCCCTCGAGTACTCGTACCGGATCGGCGGCGCCGGCATTCGCAACTCGCGGCCGTTCGGTCTTGTCGACGAGAACGGAAAGCGACACACGCTCTATGTCGACGAAGCCTCGAAGACGGGGTTCGCGCTCGGGATCGTCGGCGTGAGCGTCGGCGCCCTCGCCGCGACGATCGGGCTCCTCGTCGTCTTGGTCGGCGAGGGCGAGGGCGCCTTGTCATCCAACGGAATCACCCGACAAGACGGCAGCAGCGCCGAGGAGATCGGGGGAGCCATCGCGGCCATCGGCCTCGGAGCCCTCGTAGGAGGGATCGTCCTTATCGCAACGAACGCGCACACGGGCGTGTCCCAGACGCCTCCCGCGACCTCCACGGGTCTCGCTTTGCGGCCCCCCTCGATCGCGCTGGGTCCGTCGCTACGTTTGCCCGTGCTCCGAGCCGCGCGCACCGAAGCGCTGGCCGCCCCGATGGTCAGCGTCCCCCTCTTCAGCGGGGCGTTCTAGCCGCTACTTCCAGCTCGTCCCGTCCCACCGGAGCAAGGTCGCGCCGCTGCCGACGAGCCACGCGTCAGTCGGAGACGGCGTCCAGACCGAGAAGAGGGTCTCGAGGGAACCGGTCGGCTCGACGGACCAGGTACCTCCCGTGTAGTGCTCGGTGATTCCGTTGTTTCCGACGACCCAGATGTCGTCGGTGCCCGTGCCCGACAATCCATGGAGGCCCTGATCGGCCGCGGCCGGCGGCGCCGCCGCGAACGCGCTGCCCGTCCAGTGCTGCAGGGCTCCCGAAGCCGGTGCGACCCACACGTCGTCCGGACCCGTTCCCCAGATTCCGTGCACGGACTCGCCAGTGAACGCGACGACGTCGAAGGTGCTGGCGCCTCGGTAGACGAGACCTTGCTGCTGCGCGGTACCCACGAGCCAGACGTCGGTGGCGCCCGAGCCCCACACCTTCCATAGAGTGTCGGTGCCCGTCACGTCCGAGTCGTCCCACTGGGTGCCGTTCCAGCGACGCACGTATCCGGAACCACCGAGACCGGCGCCGTCGAAGTCGATGCCGACGGTCCAGACGTCGTCCGGCGCACCGGCCCACACGCCGAGGAGCGCCGTATTTTGTACGTTCGACGCGACGCTCCACGCGGCGCCATCCCAGTGAAGGACGCTGCCGCCATCGCCCGTGGCCCACACGTCTTTCGGCCCCGTGCCCGTGAGGCACGTGAGGTTCTCCGTTACCCCGCTCGGAACGAGCGCCCACGTGTGGCCATCGAAATGCACGATCGTGCCCATGTCGCCCACGGCCCAGACGTCACTGTTGCTGCTCCCCCAGATTGACTGGAGCCCGTTCGTCGTAGGGAGAATCACTCCGACGTGGGGCGCCGCGTCGCTGTCCGCAAGCGCGTCGCCTGGCGGGCTCGCGTCGACCTGCGGGCTCGCGTCGACGCGCGGCGCCGCGTCGGCGAGCGGAGCGGGGGCTTGCTCGAAGTCGTCGCCCGATCCGCACGCGACTGCGGCGAAGGCCGGCCACACCATGGCGAGCCCCAGCGCCGCACGGGCGCGGGGAGCCGAGGCACCCCGACTCCCCGTCCCCGCGCCCGCGCGACCACCCCCCCCGCCGCGCGCGTTTCTGAGGCTCATCGGCGGCACGGTACCACGTGGGCCGTTCCCGACGGCCCGCTGAGCTATTTTTTACGTGCGGACCGGCGTTCGATGCGCTAAGCCTAGAAAACCTTGGGCACGACGCAGCGCTTTTATGGGTTCCGCTTCTATTGGCTCGCGGCGACGCGGCGCCGGAGGTCGACCTCATAAGAGTACGAACTGTCTCTGAGGTTTCGAACCCCTGGTCGCCGCGAGTGACCAGGGGTTTTTCGTTTCTGGAGATCCGCATGCGACCGACGAACGACCTGAACGTCATCGACACCGAACCGCTTTGCACGCCCGACGAGCTGAAGGCCGACGTGCCAATCTCTCCTGGGGCCTCGGAGCTCGTGTACCGGACGCGTGAAGAGATCCGCAGCGTCTTGCGCGGGCGCGACACGCGCATGCTCGTGATCGTCGGCCCGTGCTCGATTCACGATCCGAAGGCGGCGATCGAGTACGCAGAGCGCCTCCGCGGCCTGCGGAGCCGCTACGAAGACGAACTGCTCGTCGTGATGCGCGTTTACTTCGAGAAGCCGCGAACGACCACCGGCTGGAAGGGCCTCATCAACGACCCTCATCTCAACGGGAGCCACGACATCGCAGCTGGTCTGCGCATCGCGCGCGAGCTCATGGCGAAACTGGCCGACATGGCCATGCCCGCGGCCACCGAGGTGCTAGACCCGATCGTGCCCCAATACCACGCTGACCTCATCTCTTGGGCGGCGATCGGCGCGCGGACGACCGAGAGCCAGACCCACCGCGAGATGGCGAGCGGGCTCTCTATGCCGGTCGGCTACAAGAACGGAACCGACGGCGGGCTCTCGACGGCGATTCACGCCCTCATGGCCGCGTCGCGCCCGCACAGTTTCCTGGGCATCGACGGCGCGGGGCGCGTCGCCATCGTTCGCACGGCCGGCAACCGCGACGGTCACGTCGTCCTTCGCGGGGGCAGCGCCGGTCCGAACTACGCCCAGGAGCACGTGGTCGCGGCGGCCGCCGCGCTCGAGAGGGCCGGCGTCCAGCCGCGCCTTCTCGTCGACTGCAGCCATGACAACAGCGGCAAGAGCCACTTGAAGCAACCCGACGTGATCGACGAGGTCAGCCGCCAGGTGGCGGCCGGCTCCCCTCACCTTCTCGGCGTCATGATCGAGAGCAACCTCGTCGGCGGCAAACAGAAGTTCGAAGACGACGCGTCGCCCTCGGAGCTCGTCTACGGCCAGAGCATCACGGACGCGTGCATCGACTGGTCGACCAGCGAGCGGATGCTCGGGCAGCTCGCGCAGTCGCAGCGCGCGGGACGCAAGCAGCGACCGCTCTCGGCGGCGTCGTACGCGTGATGCTGTCCCGCGACGCGTCGCGGTCTCACCTGGCGACGACGTTGCCGTCAGCGTCGCGGATTTCGGCCGGCGGTAGGCCGAGCTTGTCGATCATCGGTTGAACGCGCGCGCGCGGCCCGACGACGACGAGAATGGCATCGGACGGATCGAAGAACTGCTTGGCGAGCGCGTCGAGCTCGGGCTTCATCGCTCCCTCGCGCTTCGCGCTCGACTTCGCCTCCCAGTCGGGAGGCAACCCGAGCGACGCGTCGGCGGCGAGGTGCCCGGCGATGCCTTCATCGGACTGATAAACGCTCACGAGCTCGCCGCGCGCCTGCGACCGCGTGCGCTCGACTTCGCCGTCGGTCAGCCCGCCGTCGGCGAACTTCTTGAGGTCCGCGAGCATGGCGGCCATCGCGTCGCCGGTCTTGTCGGTGACCACGTTCGCCCACGCGACCACTTGACCCGGGCCGCGCGAACGCGAGAAGCGCGACCGCGCGCCGTAAGTGTACCCGTGCTCCTCGCGGAGGTCTTGGTTGAGGCGGGAGGTGAAGCTGCCGCCGATCGCGTCGTTGACGCGCCAGAGCGCGGGCTCTTCGGGATCCGACGCGCCGACGCCAGGCCGGAGCGCGGCGATCACCGCCTGCGGGGCGTCGGGACGATCGACGATGACGAGCCGGGGCCAGGGGCCCTTGGGAGCGGGCGGAACGAGGGGGGTGGGCGCCGGAGTGGCAGGCGCCTTCCACGCTCCGAACGCAGTCGTCATCAGCGGCGTCAGCTCAGCTTGGGTGACGTCACCGACGCACACCAGGGTCGCCCGGTCGGGTCGCCACGACGCGGCATAGAATCGCCGGACGTCGTCGACCGAGATCGCCTTCGCGCTCTGCGCCGTGCCATCCCACGGGTGCCCGTACGGATGTTCGGCGCCGAACAGGGCCACCCGGTAAACGACCCGCGCCGTAGCGTCGGGGTCTTTCTGGCGCGCGAGGAGCTCGTTGGTCCAGAGGTCCTTCACGCGCTTGAACTCGGCCGGCTCGAAACGCGGTCGCGCGACCACGTCGCCGAAGAGCGCGAACGCGCGCTCGACGTTGCTCTTCAGTACCGTCATCGACACGAAGCTCGCGTCGGCGTTCGCGTCGGTGCCGAGGTGCGCGCCGATGTCGTCGATCGCGCGCGCGAGCTCGATGGCGCCGAGTTTCCCCGCGCCCTCGTCGAGCATGTTCGCGGTCGTATACGCGAGGCCCGCCTTGTCTTTCGGGTCGCTCGACGCGCCCGTGGGGACAGTGAGGCTACAGGAGACGAGTGGTACCTGATGCCGCTCGAGCAGCCAGACGGTGAGTCCGTTTGCTCCCGCGAAGACCGCGGCCGACGGAGGGATGAACGGCGGCGGCGCCAGCGGCTCCGGACGAGGTCCCATTGGATCCACCGGGATGGCAGCGGCCGGCCAGGCGCTCGAGCCGGGCGTCGCGACGGCTGGAGCCGGCGCCGGCGCCCCCGCTCCGCCGCACGCGACCAGCGGCAACCCGAGACCGATCGTCGCGAGCGCGATGGCGGACGCAAACGAAAAAGACCGTTTCATCGCTTGGCTTCTTTCCTGGGAACGATGGTCAAGACGACCGCAGCATCCGGCAAGAGCACCCTCTTGGCGTACGCCAGGACCTCTTTTTCGGTGGCGTGGCGGTACCGATCGAGGTCGTGCTGCACGAAGCCTGGATCGCCCGTCTCGGCCTGGTACATGTTGAGGAGCGACGCCCGCTCTTCCAAGCTCTGCAGTCGATCGACGAACTCCATTTCGTAGGTGTTACGGGCCCGATCGAGCTCCTCGCTCGTGACCTCTTTGTCGCGGACCTTGGCCACCTGCTCGAAGAGCGCCTTCTCGACCCTGGCGGGATCGACCCCCGGGCGAACGAGCGCGTCGACCACGAAATCCGAACCGAGGACGCGCGACTCCTGCCGCGCCGACACCTCTTGCGCGATCTTCTGATCGTAGACGAGCGACTTGTAGAGCCGGCTCGCCTTTCCCTGCCCGAGCACGCTCGCCAGGAGATCGAGCTCGGCGTCGCCCGGCCTGAAGTGGCGTGGAGATTGCCATGCGATCGTGATCTTCGTGAGCTCGACGTTGTCGGCGACGGTCTCGCGCACCACGCTCGTGAGCGTCGTCGGCCAGCGGTCGGCCGTCGCGCCCGACACGTCTTTGTCGAAGCCGGGCGCGCCCGGATCCACGGGCTTGCCCTGGCTCGGGACGGTTCCGAAGTCTCTGTCGATCAGCGCCTTCGCTTGCTGCAGATCGAAGTCGCCCGCCAGCGTGAGCGACGCGTTCGAGGGGTCGTACCAGGTCGCGAAGAACTGCTTGACGTCGGCCACGCTGGCGGCCTCGAGGTCTTCGTGCGAGCCGATGACGGGGTGATGGTACGGATGGGCATCGGGCCAGACCAAACGCGGCAACGTGAGCTCTTCGACACCGTAAGGACGGTTCTCGATACTCTGCCGCCGCTCGTTTCGCACGACGTCGCGCTGGAGATCGAGCTTGCTCTGGTCGATGAGGGGCCCGAGATCGCGCATGCGATCGGCCTCGAGCCAGAGGAGCAGCGGAATCGCCGTGGACGGCGCGATGTCGAAGTAGTCCGTGCGGTCCTCGGCGGTCCAAGCGTTGTTGCGACCGCCCGCCTCCTCCATCCACGCGTCGAACGCCTTGGTCGGCGCGCGGCGGGTGCCCATGAACATGAGGTGCTCGAAGAGGTGCGCGAAGCCCGTGCGGCCCGCGCGCTCCATTCGAGAACCGACCCCGTAGGTGACGTTGACGACCACCTGGGGCACCGCGTGGTCCTCGCTCAAGATGACGACCATGCCGTTCGGGAGCGTCGTCTTCGTGAACGGGATCTGCACGTCGCTGGCAGTCGCGGGCGCCGGCATGGCGATCGAGGCCACGGCGACGGACGCGAAGGAGAGAGAGACGCGAACGAGGACGTGCAGGCGCATGGCCCAACGTAGTAACCGCCAACGCCGCACGGCGCTAGTTGAAGCCCGGCCTCGAGAGCCGTTATGATTTGCCGGAAGACGAGGACATGACTGGACCGTCGACGCTGGCGACGAGCGGCGATCTTCGCGCTGGCGGCGCTTGGTCGCGGCGCCGGCGCATCAAGAACGACGTCATCTTCGGGGCAGCCACGGTGGCGCTCGCGCTCTCGCGCGTGCTGCCGCTCCGCGGTCTTCACGTCGTCGGTCGCGGCCTCGGAGCGCTGGTCCACGCCGTCGCCGGGAAGGCAAGGCGAACCGCGCTCTCCAACGTGACGCGCGTCTTTCCCCACATGCCCGACGCCGCCCGCCGGGCCCTCGTACGAAAGACGTTCGTGACCATGGGAGAGCTCCTCGCCGATGCCGTTGCGCTCCTCAGGCCGGCCGCCGAGAGCGGAGCCCTCCTCGAGTTGACTCCCGAGGCGCGCGCCGTGATCGAAGAGGCGCGGCGCGAGGGACGCGGCGTCCTCTTCGCCTCGGCGCACCTCGGTCCGTGGGAGCGAGTGGCCGCCTCTCTGGTCGCGGCCGGTCTGCCCTTCGCTGCCCTGGCGAGAGAAAGCTACGACCCCCGGTTCTCGCTCCTCTATGAAAAGCTCCGCGGCGGCCGCGGCGTGCAGATTGTCTGGCGGTCGAACGGCGGCGGGCCTGGCGCGGCCGGTGTGGCGGCGGTCTTGCGCACGCTGCGTCGTGGCGGCGTCCTCGGCGTCCCCATGGACCTCCGCTCGCGCGTCGTCTCGTGCGACGCCCCGTTCCTCGGACACATCGCTCCCACGCCGGTGGGCCCCGCGCGGATCGCCCTTCGCGCCGGCGCCGCGGTCGTCGTCGGGACGGTCGCGCCAGGCCCGCCAGGCGGAGCCCGCTTCGTCATCACTGCGACCCGGATCCCAACGGACGGCCTCGCCGCCAGCGGGAGCGAGCCGCGGAGCGCGCGCGCCGCGGCAGACCTCGAGCTGACGGCGCGCATCAATTGCGAGCTCTCGTCGCGCATCCATGCCCTACCCCATGCGTGGGTGTGGATGCACGAGCGCTGGCCGGTCCCCGCAGAGGATGATGGTAGACTCAGTCGATAATCGCTCGAGTCCCGGGCCTTGGCCCGTATCGTTTCGGGGATCGCAGGAGGTCTTCTTGTCCGAGGCGCAGAAGCGCACGCCCAGGCAGTCGCCCGAGCGGCGTGACGCCAAAAGTTTCCCGCTCTCGCCGACCGACGGCTACGTCTTGTCGCGAATCGACGGGACCATGAACGAGGCCGATCTCACGGCTTCGACCGGCCTTCCCGAGGCCCAAGTGCAGGCCTCGCTCGCCAAGCTCGAGTCGCTCGGGCTCATCGTGTTCGATGGCGCGCCCGCCACGCGCGTAGCGCCCGTCTCCGGCGCCTCGGCCGTAGCCGCGCGTACCTCGTCGGTCCAGATGCGGGCGGCCTCGACTCTAACGCCGTCGGGTTCGATGAAGGCCGTGCCTCCGGCGCCGCCATCAGCGCCCGCACCCCTCACGGAATCGGAGCAGGCGAGCCTCGCCGAAGACATCGATCTCGACCCCGAGCTTCGAAAGCGGGTGATCAACGCGTATCGAGACCTCGACCGGCGTGACTACTATGCGCTCCTCGGGATCGGAGCGCACGACGATCGCAAGGCGGTCAAGCGCGCCTACTACGAGCTCGCTGCCACGTTCCACCCGGACCGGTACTTTCGAAAGCGGCTGGGCTCCTTCAAGGTTCGCATGGAGGCGGTCTTCGCGAAGCTGACGCTCGCGCACGACACGCTCTCGGACAAGGAGAAGCGCAGCGAATACAATGACTACCTCTCCGAGCGACGCATCTCTCTCGCCATCGAGGAGCACCTGGCGAACGGCTTCACCCAGGCTCAGCAGGTCGAAAAGAGCGTCGAGCGCGCCATCAGCGCCGACCTCGGCGCCATCACGTTCGAAGCGGTGCCGACCCCACCCGACAAGACGCTGGCGCCCCAGATCGACATCGCCGCCCGGCGCGATGCATTCGCCCGGCGCCTGCTCGGGGGAAATCAGTCGCCGGCGTCGTCGCAGCCCATGCGCGCGGCGAAGGCGTCGACCCCCGGGGAGTCACGGACTCCAGGAGCGCCAGCCCCGATGCCTACCGCCGACGCGATGACCGCGCTCAAGCGGCGGTACGAGGAGCGCGTCGCGGGAGCCAAGGCGAGCGAATCACGAAAGTTCGCGCGCCAGGCCGAGGCGGCGCTCACTGCGGGCGATCTCGTGGCTTCGGCCAACGCCTTCCGCATCGCGGCCAGCCTGACACCGGAAGATGTCGAACTCACCCAGAAGGCCCGCGGCGCGAAGGTGAAGGCTGACCTCTTGCTCAGCGAAACCTACACGAAGCAAGGGCGCTACGAGGAGACCCACGGCCAATGGCCCGAGGCGGCGCGATCGTGGGCGCGCGTGTGCAAGGTGTGCCCGAACGACGCGAACGCCCACGAGCGCGCGGCAAACGCCGTAGTGAAGGCCGGCGGCGACCTCCACGACGGGGCCCGTTTCGCGCAACGCGCCTGCGAGATCGACCCGAAGAATCCGCTCTACCGAATTACCCTTGCGACCTGCTACGCGGCTGCCGGCCTCGGGCTCAATGCACGCCGAGAGCTCGATACGGCCACGCAGCTCGCCCCGCATGATGATAACATTCAAGGCATGATCAGGCGGGTAGGACAGCCCGCGTGAAGTCACACCTCCTGCAGGTGAAGGGAGACGCGCGCGGATGGAGAGGGTGATCGGCATCGACCTCGGGACGACGAATTCCTGCGTCGCCATCGTCGAAAACGGAGTACCCACCGTCGTACCAAACCGCGGCGGCTACAAGACCACGCCGTCGATGGTCGCCATCACGGAGGCGGGCAAGCGGCTCGTGGGACACATCGCCAAGCGCCAGGCGATCACCAACGCCGAGAACACGGTCTACGCGGCCAAGCGACTCATCGGCCGAAAGTGGAACTCGCCCCAGGTTAAGAACGCGGTGGCGACGTCGAGCTATCGCATCGTGCAGGGCCCGCACAACGACGTGCGCATCGTCCTCCGAGAGAAGGAGTACAGCGTCTCCGAAGTGAGCGCGATGGTGCTCCAGGAGATGAAGCTCATCGCCGAGGATTATCTCGGCCAGCCGGTGACCAAGGCGGTCATCACCGTGCCGGCATACTTCAACGACAACCAGCGGCAAGCGACCAAAGACGCGGGCGAGATCGCCGGCCTCGACGTCCTCAGGATCATCAACGAGCCCACCGCGGCCGCGCTCTCGTACGGGTTCGGCAAGAACGTCGAGAAGACAATCGCCGTCTACGACTTCGGCGGCGGCACGTTCGACATCTCGATCCTCGAGATCGGATCGAGCGGCGTCTTCAAGGTCATCGCGACCGCGGGCGACACCTTCCTCGGAGGTGAAGACGTCGACGCCAGGGTCATCGACTGGCTGGTCCAGGGCTTCAAGGAAGAGCACGGGATCGATCTTCGCCAGGATCGCATGGCGCTCCAGCGCCTGAAGGACGCCGCCGAGAAGGCCAAGTGCGAGCTATCGAGCGTGAAAGAGACCGAGGTGAACCTCCCCTTCATCATCTCGAGCGGCCGCAACGAGGCCCTGCACCTCCAGCGGTCGATCGACCGCAAGACGCTCGAAGACCTGTCGGCCGATCTCATCGAGCGCACGATCGACATCTGCCGGCAAACCCTGTCCGACGCCCGTCTCGGCAAGGAAGACATCGAGGAGGCCATTCTCGTCGGAGGGATGACGCGCATGCCGCGCATCCAGCAAGCCGTTCAAGAGTTCTTCGAGCGCGAGCCGTCGAAGGGCATTCACCCGGACGAGAGCGTGGCGCTCGGCGCGAGCATCCAGGGCGCGGCGCTCGTCGACGACAAGCACGACATGGTGCTCCTCGACGTGACTCCGCACGCCCTCGGCATCATGACGCAGGGGGGGTTCTTCGAGGAGCTCATTCCGCAGAACACGACCGTCCCGACGCATCGCACGAAGATCTTCACGACGAGCCGCGAGAACCAGACGGCCGTGAAGATCGTCGTCATGCAGGGCGAGAGCGACCGCGCCGAAGAGAACGAACTCCTCGGCGAATTCATTTTGACGGGCCTTCGCCGGGCGTCGAAGGGCAGCGTCGAGATCGAAGTCACCTTCGAGATCAACGCCGACGGCATCGTGAGCGTCCACGCCAAGGACCTGGAGACCGCGAAGGAGCAGTCGATCGAAGTGACGGCGTCGAGCGGCCTGACCCGAGACGAGATCAAGAACATGATCGACGGGGCGAAGGACTACATGGTCGAGCGCCGCTCGACCGAAGAGCTCGAGGCGTCCAAGCAGGAAGCTGAGCGCCTCATCGGCGAGATCGAGCGCCTCTTCCCGCAAGTCGAGCAGATCGTCGCCGCGAGCGACTTCGGGCGCGACGCCATCGACAAGGCCCGGACGATCCTGGCCAAGGCGCGAGGCGCGATCGCCAAGCGCGACGTGCCCGCGATAAAGACGGAGATCGAGGGGCTGTCGCGAACCCACCGTATGTTCAAGGGGGTAGTGGCCAAGACGCATTGAGGCCGACCTCATGACCCACGAACCACCTCGGAGAACCCCTCTGCACCCGTCGCCCACCGAGCCGGCGGTCGAAGAGGGCGAGCGAGACGACTCGGCGAGCGATCGTCCGACGGTGAACCCTCCGTTCGACGTCGAGGCCTTCGCCAGGGCGACCGCCGCGTCGCACCGCGAGCCGGACTGGCCGGCGGTCGAGCGCGCCCAGGCCCCCGACGCGCCCACCGCCCGGCCGCCGCCACCCAGCGCAGACCCGGGAGAGGAGCGCGGCGAGCGGATCACCCTCACCAACGAGGTCGAGCTCGAGAGGGCGCTCGCCAAGTCGACGGGCCCCGAGCGCCTGGAGACGCCCCGCGTCCGCGTCGCGTTTCGCCGCAACTCTTCGTCGAGCGCCCTCTCGATCGCGAACGCCCGGGCGCCGAGCGTGACCGACATGCCCGCCGCGAGCATACCCACGCCGTCGAGCATCGAAGCGGCCGTGCTCGGGGCGATCGGAAACCCCGGACCCGAGATCACCGAACGCACGATCGAGGACCCCATCGCCGAGATGCGTGAGCGTCTTTCGCTCGGCGACTACACCGGGGCGCTAGAGATGGCCGAGCTCCTCCTCACGGGAGACCCGTCCGACGCCGAAGCCGCGGCGTGCGCCGAGAGCTGTCGCGGCGTGCTCGAGAGCATGTATGCCGCGCGCCTCGGGCCGCTCGATCGCGTACCGTCGGTCGCCGTACAGCGCACGCAGCTTCGCTGGCTGTCGATCGACCACCGCGCGGGGTTCGTGCTGTCGCTCGTCGACGGATCCTCGACCCTCGAGATGATCCTCGACGTCTGTGGAATGCCCAGACTCGACGCACTGCGCATCCTCCACGAGCTTGTTCAGCAAAGGATCGTCGCGCTACCCTCGTGATCGCCGACACGACGCGGCCGCGCCGGGTGCGCGCGGTGCGGCGCTCGGCCGCCTCGATCGTCGCCTCCGGCTCTTAACCGAGAACTGGTCGAGCGCAAGTCAAACGTGAAAACACGGACCGACGGCGGTTTTGCGCGTTGCACGCGCACTCTCTGGAAGCTACATCCTTGAAGGGAAGAGGATGGACGCGCGTCGAAAGCAAGCGCACGAGCTGCGCAGCCAGATCGAGTGGACGCTGGCCCGCGCGATCGATCCAAGCGACGTCCTCCCGATGCTCCACCGGCTCGCGCGCCTCGCACAAGCCGGGTCCGACGACAGCCTCTTCGCGAACCTGCACCTCGCCGAGCTCCTGGTCGAGCGTGATCCGTGGCGCGCAGCGCTCTTCGCCCGCCGCGTCCTCGCCCACCGCCCCGAAGACGACCGCGGGTGGGCGACGCTGGCTCTTTGCCAGACCCTCCTCGGCAACTACAAATTCGCGGTGACCGCGTACCATCGCGCGCTCGTCGGCGCGCCCAAAAACCCCTGGTACGCGCACAACCTGGGTCACCTGCTCGACGTGGCGCTCGACCGCGCGACCGATGCGATCACCTGGTTGAAGCAGGCCTATCAGAGCGCACCCGAGAGCGGCGAGGTCGCGGCCAGCTACGCGCACGCCCTCGCGCGAGTCGGTCGACTGACCGAGGCGCGCAAGGTGCTGACGCGAGCGACCAAGCGAGGAGCGTCTCGCGAGCACGCCGCGCTGCTTCGATGGCTCGAGCAGGGCGCCCCCCCCGACAAGGATCACCCGCTCCCGCGCCCCGCGCCGGTCCACTCCATCGCGGGCACCGCGGGCGGCGAGCTCCTGGCCCGACGGCGAGACCGCGACGCCGAGCCCCGCCCATCCACCAGACGAGACGAGGGCGCGCTGTCGTCGCGTCGCTCCGCGCGCACACCGCCGGTCGGCGAGATCGAAGAAGTGCTCGCGCGCGGCCTCGCGAGCCTCCCGCTCGACGCAAAGCAGCGCACACGCGCGAAGTCGCTCGCTCGCGACGCTGTCGGTTACCTCTCGAGGCCCCCCGCGGCGCGCAGCGCTCGTGGAGCCACCGCGGGCCGCGGATCCGTCGACGCGATCGCCGCTGCGGTGGCCTACGCGATCGTCTACGTCGACCACGTGCCCCTCACGCACGCAGAAGTGGCCGCTTGCTTTCGGGTCAGCGTCGCGAGCCTCCGCGGTCGCTTCGGCGAGCTCCGGTCGCACCTGGATCTCCTCCCGGGCGACGCCCGGTACGCGACGCTCCGCCGCCGCTGAGGAGAGCACTTTTCGTCGTCGTTCCTTGGGCCCGTCTCGACGCCCGCCGTGCTCGACGTACAGGAAGTACGTCTCCGCGCGGCGTGCGCCGATCCGGACCCAAGGAACTTAGACGAAAAGCGCTCTCGACCGTCGGGGGGTAGTGACGGTTGGCTCGCTTTCGCGTGCAATCGTTGCGGCACATGAGTTAGCCAAATGGGGTCATGCGAACGGCCGCCTTCGTGCTCGCGATCACCTTCGTCGCGTTGCCTGCTCTCGCGCAGGTCCCTCCTGTCGTGCCCCGTGCGCCCGTCGGACCCGGGACGCCGGGCTCCGCGGCGGCTCCAGCGGCGCTCGGCGGTCCCGCAGCGGGGTCGCCGTCGGCCGCTCCGGTCACGGTTCCGCCGCCGCCCGACGTGAGCGACCCGATGCTGGCGCCCGTACCGACCCCCAAGCGCGTCTTGAAATCGTGGAAGGAGGCCGTCGAGCTCCTGCGATCGCGCTCGACCGATCTCCGCATCGCCGTCGATCAGGTGCTCCAGGCCGAGGCCCAGACGCGCATCGCGCTCGCGCAGTACCTCCCCCTCATCGTCGGGAACGGCGGCTATACCCACCAGCTGATCACGAACCCGGCGCTTGGCGGCGCGTTGGGCGACGTCTCGCTGGGCACTAACGGGATCGTCACGTCGAACCGCGTGCCGAACCCGAACTCGTTCAACGGTGGCATCCAGCTGACGCAAGACATCATCAACGTGCAGGAGTTCGATCAGATCAGCGTCGACGAGCTCAGCGAAGATGCCTCGCGACTCTCGGTCGACGACGAGAAGCGCACGCTGGCGCTCAGCGTCGCCAACCAGATCGTCGCCGTGGTGACCGCCGAGCGGGACGCGGAGATCAACCGCGTCGGCCTCCGGGTCGCTCTCGAGCAGGCGGAGATCACCAACCGCAAGCGCGCGCTCGGCGCGGCGAACGGCCTCGACGTGGTTCGCGCGCAGCAGAACGCCGCGAACGCCCGGGCGACGCTCGTCACTGGCGACGAATCGCTCCGCGAGACGCGCGAAGCGCTCGGCATCGCGCTCGGGCTCCCCGAGGAGACCGGCGTGTCCCCCGACGTCGACGTGAGCGGCCTCGCGCTCGATGCCGCGTCGTCGTGTCGCGTGGTCGCTTCGGTCGACGACCGCTCCGACGTGGCGGCCGCGCGGCTGCGGCTCGACGTGGCCAAGCGCACGCTCCGGAACATCTGGTACACGTTCTTGCCGACGGTCACGGCGCAGAGCTCGGTCCTCGCGACCTCCCCGCCGTCCTTTGGCGCGCCGAACCCGGTCTGGAGCATCCAGGGGATCCTGCAGGTGCCGATCTGGGACGGCGGGACACGCTACGGCAACCTCCGGAACGCTCGCGCCGCCGAGGACATCGCGTCGCAGCAACTCGAGGCCCTCCGCCGCCAGGCGATCATCCAGGTCGAGCAGGCCCAGCGCCAGCTCGTCGTCGCCCAAGAGTCGGAGCGCGTGGCGAAGGACCAGCGCGATCTCGCCGCGCAGAACGACCAGATGACGCAGCTCGCGTACGCCACGGGCCAGGGAACGAGCCTCGAGCTCGTGACCGCGTCCGAGGCGCATCGGCAGGCCGAGCTCAACTTCGCGCTCGCCGAGTTCAACGTCGTCAAGGCGCGGCTCCTGGCCCAGCTCGCGCTCGCGACCTGTCCCTGGTGAGCACGCGAGCCCGTCCTCGAGCCTATTCGCCCGTCGGGGCGGCGCTGTCCCAGCCGCTCGCGAGGGCGAGGGCGCTCATCGCGACGTTGTAGTCCATGAGCGAGAACAGGTGCTGGCCGCGCGCGTTCGCGTAGGAGCGGAGGGGCTCGAGCAGCGCGCGCTCGTCCCACGTGCCGAGGTCGATCTGATCCTGCACCGTCGAGATCCACTGCTTGGCGACGTGCTCCGCCTTGTCCCAGGCCTCTTCGCGCGACTTGGCCTCGAGCGCGTCGGCGTACGCCTTCTCGACCTCGAGCATCGCGTTGCCGAGCGCGAGGCGCTCGAGCGCGTGGGTCTCTTCGAGCTGAGACTCGGCCTGGTCGATGCGGGCGGCCTGCGGCAGCAGATCGAGGCTCCAGCGAAGGCCGAAGCCGAAGGCATAGTAGAAGTGGTTGAAGGGATCCGAAGCGAAGAGGTTCTGTTGCTCGTTGGCGCTCGGCGTGGAGATGAAGTCGGCTCCGAGGCCCAGCCCGAAGTCGGGGAAGAGCTTCGCGCGGTTGTATTCCACGAGCGCTCGCCGCGCGACGACGCCGGCGCGCGCCATGTTCACGTCGGGCCGCAAGACGCGCGCCGCCTCGAGGTACTGAGCGATCGACACGAGGGGCCGGTCCGGTCGCTTGAGGGGCTCGTCGGGCACGTCGAAGTTCGACTGCACGCCGGTGAGGAACCTGAGACCCGCCATGGCGTACGACTCGCCCTTTGGCGCCTGGAGGCCCTGGGCGATGACCTCCTGCTTGTACTCCTCGAGCCGGAGCCGATCGACCTCGCCCACGTTGGGGTCGCCCTTGGCGAGCCTGTCGCGGATGCCCTTCACCGCCTTGTCGAGCCGATCGTTGGCGTCTGAGAAGACGTCTTTCGCGTCGCGTGCGAGCTGGAGGCCGTAGTACGCGCGGCGGACGTCCATGCGCATCGACTGGCGCGCCTTCTCCATGTCCCACTCCGAGACGCGCACGTTGGCCTCGCCAGCCTCGCGCGACGACTCGATCTTTCCGAACGTGTAGAGCGGTACGACGCCGCTGATCCCGAACCCGAGGAAGGGGGTGAGGCCCAAGCCGAGAGGTCCGCCATTGCCGATGCCCGTGATGTTGCGGGTTTGCTGCGTCGCCTGAGGGTAGAGCACACTGCCCGAAAACGACGGCGCGACGCCGAACGTCGACTGCGCGGACCACTGGAACCAGGGGATCCACTTGGCCTCTTCGAGCTGCGCGTGCGCGAGCGCGAGGCGGGCTCGCGCCGCCCAGAGGTTCGGAAAATTGCGGTCGGCCAGCGCCAGGCACTCCGTCAGTGTGTATCGGTGCGCGCTGATGGTGGCCGGCGCGCTGTGGGTCGGTTCGCCGAAGCCGCCGGCGGCGTCGTCGTCCGCGTCTTCCGGCGCCGGCGAGGATGGCGGCGAGGAAGGCGACGAGGCCGGCGAGGCCGGGGGTGCCGGGGGTGATTGCGCTGGCGGCGCCGGAGGGCTCCCGGCGCGCGCGACCGCGCTGCCTATCGCGATCGGCCCTACGACGAGGCTCCCGAAGACGGACAGCACAGGAAGCGATGCGCGCCGTGGCCAGGGCATTTCGTGCGCGACCTTATAACGGCGCCGCCACATCGGCCACCGCGAGAACCTTTCGCGAGAGCGCGGCTTGGGGGCGCTTCGCGAGGTCTTCGAAGCGGACCAACTCGACGGCGTCGTACTCGGGGCCAGGGAGCGGCCAGCGCTTGCGGCGCGCCCACCGGCCGAGCGGCGCACGCGCCACCTCGATTTGCATGCGACGGTGCGAGAGGACATGCACCACTTCCCCCGCCGGCTCGAGCGCCCCGGCGTCGATCCCTAGACGGCTCGCTAGCGCGGTCATCTCGCCATCACCGGTCGGAGGCTCCCAGAGGCCGCCAAACAGCCCGTCGCCTCGCCGTCGAGCGAGGAGCACCGCCCGTTCCGACGCGAGTACGATCGCGACCCTGCGCACGGGGATCGGGGCCTTCTTCGGGGTGACCCGCGGAAGCGTCGAGGCGATGCCCCTGCGCTTTCCTTCGCAGAGATCGCGAACCGGACAACCATCGCACCTCGGCTCGCGCGGAACGCAGACGGTCGCGCCGAGTTCCATGAGCGATTGATTCCAGTCTCCGGGGTCGCCGTCACCGTCGGGCACGAGCTGCTCGGCAAGCCTCCAGACGAGCCCGGAGCCGCGCGCGGCCTTGACGTCGTCTTCGATGGCAAAGACCCGCGCGAGAACGCGCGCCACGTTCCCGTCGACGACCGCGGCGCGGCGCCCGAAGGCGATGCTGGCCACGGCACCCGCCGTGTACGCCCCTATACCCGCGAGCTTGCGGAGATCTTCGACCTCGCTCGGCACGGCGCCGGCATGGTTCACGGCCGCCTGCTTCGCTGCGGCGTGGAGCATTCGAGCGCGCCGGTAGTACCCGAGACCGCTCCACAAGCCGAGCACCTGCTCTTGCGGCGCCTCCGCGAGATGCCCGAGGGTCGGGAGGTCCCTGAGAAAGCGCTCGTAGTAGGGAATGACCGTGTCGACGCGCGTCTGCTGGAGCATCGTCTCGCTGATCCACACCGCGTAGGGATCGCGCGTGCGCCGCCAGGGCAGATCGCGCCGCGCGCTCGCGTACCAGGCAAGGAGCCTCGCCCGGAGCGCGGCGTGCTTCGCAAGCTCGTGGGCGGCGGGCGCCGAGCCGGCGCCGTTGCGGCCACGGCTACCTCGGCCCCGGCCTCGTAAGCGAGGCGCGGGGCGGCGACCGAGGTTCGATGTGGGAGGCGTGGACAAGCAGGGGAATATGTACACCGGTCAGCAATGGGCTATCGTGAGAACATCGCCCGAGTGATCGACAGACGACCCAAATCGATCCGCAGGATGGCCGCGGCCCAGGAGAGCGAAGGCGGAGGTGCGGGCGATGTCGTCACGGCGCGACCCCCCTTCGATCCCGAAGAGTTCGCACGTCAGAGCGAGCGCGCGACCTTGCCCCCGCCGCCGAGAACCCCGTCCGACGCGCCGGAGCTCGTGAGCGGCACGATGGAGGTCTTCTGGGCGGTCGACGCCTCGACCATCCCGTCGCTCGCGGTCGCCCGCGACGACCTCGAATGGTTCGACATTCCGCCGCTCGCGCGCCAGCTCCTCGAGCACGTCGACGGCAACGCGGCGATCGAGGCCATCTCCGCGCGAACGGGCATCTCGCTCGTCGACGCATCCAATCTGTTCGACGACCTCGTTCGCGAAGGCATCGTCGCCGTGCGCTAAATCGGCGCTCACGAACGTGAGCGCTGATTTGGTCAAACCTGGGCGAATAAATCGGGCGAGCGTGATCGAAGATCACGCTCGTCGATTTAGGG
>CALFNG010000483.1 GCA_937902985.1 uncultured Myxococcales bacterium | reverse complement strand
ATTTAGTCAAACCTGGGCGAATAAATCGGGCGAGCGTGATCGAAGATCACGCTCGCCCGATTTAGAAGGTGCCTGCTGCCCCGAGGGAGCCGAGACCCAACGTCGGGACGACGTGCAGACCCGTCGTCGGGGTCGTCTGGGGCTCCGTCACGAGGAGGACGACGCCCGCGGCGGCGCCGACGCCGGCGACGATGAAGCCGACCGTCGAGAGCGTGCCCAGCGTGTGGTAGCTGCTCAGGTCATCTTGCGGCGTGCCCGCACCGCACGTGGTCTTGCACTCGTCGGACAGGGTCGAGTGCTTGCCGATCGCGAGGACGCCGGTGACCGCGCCGAGCACGAGGCCCGCGCCGCCCACGCCGAACGCGATGAAGGGCGCGATCTTTCGCGCCTTCGAAGGTTGCGCGGTTCCGACGTCCGACGACGAGACCGCGTTTGCCGTGGCGCCCGGCGTGGTCGCCGGCACCGCGGCCGGAGCGGCCGGGGCGGTGAGATCCTGTTCGAGCATCATCGGCTCGTCGATCGAGCCGCCCTCGGTGACCGTGAACTTCAGCTCCCCGGGCTTGAACCCCGCGGCGGAGGCGCGGACCACGTGCGACCCGGGGTCGACGGCGCGGCGCACGCCGAGCGACGCGCTGTTGATCGGGTGCTCGTCGAGAACGACCTGCGGGTCGGGAACGTCGGCGCCCCCCGCGGCCTTGATGGTGATCGTCACCGCGCCGACCTTGGGCGCGACGGTCTCGACCTCTTTCTTCGCGTCCTCGATGGCGCGCTTGAACGCGTCGCCGCCGCCCGGCGGCAGGCCCTCGCGAACGATGCGGTTGTACGACTCCTGGGCCTCGACGTACTTGCCCTCGGCCGCGAGGGCGCGCGCGAGGCCGAGCATCAGCGTCGGCGCGTGCACCATCTTGTCGGCGCGGCGATAGCGATCTTCGGCGGTCGCGTAGTCCTTGTTGTCGAGCGCCTGCTGGCCCTCTTGCCCGAGCGATCGCGCGGTGGCGCGGTCAGAGTCGGACTGAGCGTGCGCCTGCGGCGCGACGGACATACCGAACGAGAGTGCAAAGGCCAGCGGAAGGACAGCGGAGCGTAGACGCATGGGGATTCGAGTATCCCCCGCTCTTATCGCCAGCACAACGGGGAGGTCATGTAAGACGAGCGGGGGAACCGCAAAGGCACGAAGGCGCCAAGGGATGGGGCGGAGAAGGGGCGAGACCGTCTCGTAATGGATGACCGGGAGGGGTAGGGGCCCATCGCGGACCGCACGCGTTCCGTCGCGCCATTTGGCCGCGCGGCGCCGCGGCCTTGACGGACCTGGACGAGAGAAGTATCCGTGCCGCCGTCACCCACGCGCGAACGTGGCGGAATTGGCAGACGCACCAGATTCAGGTTCTGGCGGGGTAACTCCTGTAAGGGTTCAAGTCCCTTCGTTCGCACTGCGGTCGAGGCTTTTTCTGCGGCTCTGCGGAGGGCGCTTCTCGACTTGGGCCAAACCTTGGGCTGAACGCCTCCGCCGTTCGGACCACCGGGCGCGGCCTTCGGGTCGAGGAGCGCGGCGGGGAGCGGAGGGAAGGGCACGCCGAACGTCGCGCCTCGGTTCTCGGCCTCGACCACGTAACGCATCGTGATGGCGATGAGCTTGTGCCCCGCGCGGCGCTGCACCCTCACGATGTCGTCGCCCCGGACGATCGACCACGTGATGCCGGCGTCGCGCCAGGAACGGAAGACGAGGCGGCGCTCGGCCGAGCCCCGCGCGTAGAGGCGCTCGCGGGCGCACCGGGCATGCTCGAAGTGCTGGCGCGTGAACTCGGCGAGGTCGTCGGGGTTCGTGTCCGCCAGACGAGGGACGACCAGGGTGGAGCGCAAGGCCGCTGCGTCGTTGCCGGCGTCGCGGGCGGCCCGCCCTCGCATCCTGACGAGGAGCGGGAGCAGGTGCGGCTCGATCGGGATCTCCCGGCTCTCGTCCGTCTTCGTCGACTTCACGGCCTCGGCGTTGAAGTCCCACGCCTTCGTCACCCGGATCTTCTGGTCCTCAAGGTCGACGTCGCCCCACGTGAGCACGTGAAGCTCGCCCGGCCGGAGGTACGTGTACGCGGCGACGGCGTGGAGCTCGCGCCACTCGAGCGGGATGTCGTCGCACGAGACGACCGCGAGGAACTCAGACGGGTAAGGGTAGACCTTCGACTTCGACCCGCCCGTCTCCGGAGGTTGGACGCCGAGGGTCGGGTCGCGCTCGACCACGCGGAGATCGCGCCGCTTCGAGCTCTGCGCCTCGCCGAAGGACACCGAGAGCTCGCCCCAGACGTTCGCGCCGGTCTTCCACGCGAGGCGCCTATCGCCCGGGCCGTGCTTCTCGTACTCGCGGATCGCCTTGTCGAGCGCGTCGCGGATGTCCTCGATGTCGGAGTCGGTGACGTCGGGCATCCGTTTCGCTCCGATGCGCGGGGAGATCCACTTGCGCCACCGGTACCGCTTGTCGCCGACCGTCGAGAGGCCGCGCTCGGTGCAGTGGGTGAGGTAGCGCTCGTGCCAGAGGTCGGCCGTCTCGCCGTGGCGCGGGTCGCTCTTCTTCGCTTCCTCGGCGAGGCGCGCGCGCTTTGCGACGAGGAGCGGCCCTTGCTCGCCGCCGTCGTCCTCGCGCTCCTGGACGGCAAGGGCGTAGAGTTCCGCGCGCTCCCTCGCGCTCTTGCCGCCGGCCGGCTTCGCGTACTTGTCGGGCACGTCGACGCGCTCTCGGGTGTCGTCGGCCAGGCGGATGCGCGCGCGGAAGTACGTCGAGCCGTCGCCGCGCTTCAGGGCTTCGACGTAGCCGGTGCGGGGAGGGGGCATGCGCTAGCCGCGGAGCGAGCTCGTTGCGATGTCGAGCCTCGTCGAGATGCTCTCGAGCGCATCGAGGTGGGATTGGATCTCCTGCCGAACCTCGTCGCTGAACGACTCTTGACCCATTCGCTCGGCGAAGTTGGCGCGCATCATGTAGAGGTCGGCCATCGCGCTCCGAATGTTGGCGACTGCCCCGTTGATCTCGCTCGTTGACATCGTGGTCCCCTTCCGTCGCGAAGTGTGGCCCTCATCAGGCGCCGCGTCACGGCGCTACGTGATCCGGAGTGGATCACGTTTCGGCCTTGGCTACGTGCCCTCTGGTGCAGCTTGCGCGTCGAGCTGGCGGGCGAGGGCCATCGCAACGCTCTCGACGCGGAGAAACGCGTGCGTGAGCTCGTCGAGGGCTTGGGATAGGGCGAGCTGGGCGCCGCCAGCGGGGATGATCGGGGGCGGCAATTCCGTCGTGTCGTTTGCGGCGTCAGGCGGTAACGTGTCGCGATCGTCGGGGCCGCTCATCGGAGGATGCTCCCGGCGAGACGGCGAATGGCCGAGAGGTCGGCGAAGACGTCAGCCAGCGTCTCGGCGTCTTCCGTGGCCATCAGCGTGGCCGTCGCGCGTTCGGCGTGCGCCTCGATGCGAGCGACGCGGATCAGGGTCTGGCTCGGGGCGTTGTCGATGCGCGCGGTGGACGGCTCTCGGTCGGGAAACTTCTCGGCTACGTTGCTCATGTCGAACCTCATTCACGTGGGGTTGGGCCATGGGGTCCGGCGTGTCTCACCACGCGCGGGCCCCGCTTTCGTTTAGCGTTTCGTCTTCACTTTCGGCGGCCACCGGACCACGTACTCGCGTCGAAGGAGCTGGCGCAATACGTCGGACGCTGAGAAGCCGTCCACCTCGGCCAGTCGCTCGAGCATGGCCTTCTCGTCATCCGAGAGCCGCACGGTCACTACCGCTGTTCGTTCCGTCGGTGCCATCGCGTATTACAATTGCATTCGTTTAGAAGCAAGTCAAGCGCTGGCGTCCGCGCCGTCATGGCTGCTTGGATTGATCCTCCTCCGCGTCACGGGCCGTATCGGACGGAGTACCCGCCGTGTTCTCGGGAAGCTGACGTATGCGCTGGAGCTCTTCCGCGACTTGAGCCACTCGACCCATCGTCTCGGCTACGCGCCGTTGAGTGGCCCTCGCCTGCTCCAGGGCCACACCATCCTTCGCGGCCGCGGCAGGCAATCGAAACTCGACTCCGCCGCCGTCCGAGACGAACTGGCTGATGTCTCCGATGGCCTTTCGGAGCTGCCCCTCAAGCTCGTTTCGGTCCTGACCGACCGCCCAATCGTAGGTGCGCAGGAGATCCTTTGCCGCAATGTCTATCGAGATCCTGATCTCAGAGTCGGCGGCCTTCTCCAATTCCTTGGGAATGCTCTCGGAGAGCGACGACAGATTGATCTTCCGTGCCTCAGCAGCGAGCTTTCGGGCGCTCGCGCCCTTCTCGATGCCGCTCATCACCCGTTCGAAAGCAAGTGCCAGCGCTCCGATTGACGCGATCGTTGTCCCGACGAAAATGATCACGGAAGCGCGCTGAACGTCGACAAGCTGCGGCGACTCGGCTGCCTCGTGCGCGAGGCGGCTAAACGTCTTGAAGATCCAATCCCAAGCCGCCGCCCAAGTGTTGAGGTCGCTCAGTTGGTCGATGCTGACCTTGTCGCGAAACGTCAGGACGACCACGCCCTTATCGGACGGACCATCGTTCACCGGCTCGTTCGAGATGAGGCCGCCAACGTCAATGTGTTTATCGTCACGAACGTCGACGACCGAGGAGGCTTTCGCGGATGCCTCGCCGTCGAGCTGGGCGACATGCAGACGCACGACCGCGCCCGCACTGACCTTGCGACATGGCTGAAGCGGCTCCCACCGACCGTGCCAACGCCAGCGACGGCACCCTCCGTCAACGGGCGTGCCGGGTCGAGCCGGCCAGGGGCACTCGCTCTCCGGGCGATCGGTGTGGGTTCGGTGAGTGCGTAAGCAGGCGTGCCTTCAGCCGACCCCTTCCCCGATGCGAGTGTGGCGGTTGACGGCTGTAGCCACGTAGCCACGTGTAGCCATCGGTTCCCCTGTTCCCTCTCACGGGAAGTGACTGTGCTGCCAATAGGGAATCTGATGGCTACTGGTGGCTACATGGCTACAGCTTGGCATCTCGGACTCCGATGCCTGCCCAGCCGTGGGTAGGGGCCTTGTCTCCCTCGCGCACCTGTCGTTCCGTGACGCCGTCAAGGTCTCGAACGGCTTGCGCGAAAGCTTTGGCGCCGATCGGTTTCTCTTCGCCGCCAGCCTCGGTCCACTTCACGTACGCATCACGCAAGCGCTTGCGGGTGGTGCGTGCATCGGGATGCAGTGTGCACGCTTCGCTGAAGAACTGGCCAAGCGTGTCCTCGTCGGCGATGTAGCTCTCGGTCGACTGCTTGATCGCGTCGGCCGAGGGCAACCCGTGCGCGTGCCAGGCGACGCATCCGCCGACGAGGCGACGCAGGATGCCGGGAGCCTCGGTCATGAGATCGGACAGGAGGTTGCGGTTCTCGCGGCCGACGAAGGAAACCGCAAACGGCACGAGCCGCAGACGCCTCTTCATGCCTTCATCAATCACGCGAAGCGTCGGCTTGTGATTGCCGAAGACGATGATCTTGTGCGTGGGGTCGAACTCCCAGAAGTCCTCGCGCATACGCCGCGCCTTGATGCGATCCCCGCCCGTCATGTCCTTGACCCTCGCCTCGTCCCACGCTCGGCCGCGCGCCGTCTCGTTGCAGAAGACGAGGCGAAGCCCGTGGAGGTCCGCAATCTCGGCCGGGTGACGGTCCGTCCTCTCGGTGCGAAATAGAAGGTCTGGAGCGGCCTTCCCCGCGTAGCTGCCCATGATCCGCAAGAGCAGCTCCGCGAGCACGCTCTTTCCGTTGCCGCCCTTGCCGTGCCAGAAACTGAGAACGTGTTCGCGCGTCTCGCCGGTGAGACAGTATCCCAGGAACGCGATCACGAAGGCGACGAGCTCCGCGTCGCTTCCCATGACCTCGCTAAGGAACCGATCGAAGCGCGGGCACTCGCCGTGCTCATCGTAGATGACGGGGGCGATCTTCGTGATCAAGTCCTCGCGGCGATGCGGCCCTAGCTCGCCGGTGCGCAGATTGACTGTCCCGTTCTTCACGTTGAGAAGCATCGGATCCGCGTCGAAGGCTTCGTGGTCTGTGATGACACTATTCTCGTGCTTCGACAGGGCGACGATGGCGTCTCGATTCTTTTTCGATTCGAGCTTTGCGCCGTACTTAAGTGCCTCCGCGTCGCCGACCGCTTGCCGCTGAAACTCGCGCCCCATGGCCTTCGCCGCGCGCTGAACGCACCCGCCGCGCGCGTCGAGATCCCACTTCCCGTCGCTCCAGTGAAGCCACTTGTCCCACTGGGGCACGTAGCGCAGATCGGTGCCCGCATAGGCAATGAGCCGCTCCGCGTTGCCACTGTCGGTCCACTTGAACTTGAGCAGGTTCGGCGCTGCGTCGACATCGACGCGCGTCCGCGTCTCGCCGCCCATCTCATCGTCGACCGCGTCGTCTTCGTCGAGATCCTCTTCGGGCATCTCCGTGAAGTTGGCCCTGGCGATCATGCTGCCCTCCGTCGGGCGGCTACCGCGTCTCGGATGGCTCGCTCGCCTTCTCTGCGTCTACCTTCGCCCGCAACGGCGACGAACGCGTCGAGGAGAGCGTCGGCGATCTGATCCTCGGTGAGGTCGAGGCGCGCGAGGGCATACGCTGCTTTGAGCAGCGTCGGGTGACGGTTCGGCTCGACCGACGCCAGCACGTTGGCACGCTCCTTCTCGAGTGCAGCGCGGATGTACCTGTCGGGATGACGCACTGGACCTACCGAGGCCCGACGTCGGGCCCGATCCCGTTCTTCTGCTTCGCGACGTTTTCTCGCCGCCGCAAGCATCGCGTCCACGGGTACGGGCTGGCCCCGAAGTGCGCAGGCGCCGAGCCAGACTTCGGGTCCGCGCGCGACGGGCGCGAAGTAAAGGCGATTGATGTTTTTGCAACCGTGGTCGAGTCCGACGATGCCAGCCTTCTCGATGGCGAAGGCGAACTGAGGCCAGAGGATCGGCCACTCCTCCTGCTGGATGGGGCGATCAGGGACGAGCACGATTCGATGGCGCGGGCTCTCGCGCGTCGCACGGAACGTTGGAATGATGACGCCCTGGCAGTGATCGAGGGCTTCGACGGACCGATCGATCGCGCCCTCGGTGCACTCATCCACGTCAGCCACGAGAAGCGACACCGGACCCTTGCCGTCCTTCACGACGCCGCCAGGGGGCACGCAGGGGCACCACGCGCCGTGCTCGGTCTTGTCGTCGGCGAAGCTCGGCGCCGAGAGCCATCGAGCGACCGAGGCCCACTCGAGCTCGATCGGAAGGCCAACTTGAGGGGACGCGGCGAACCGCTCCGGCGACAGGAACATGATCGCGATCGGTCGATCGAGCTCCCGACCTTCAATCGAGGCTCGCTCGGCATCGTCGAAGGCGAGGCATGCGGGGCCGCTCACGAAGACACCGACTTTCGCCAAGCGCGCTCGCCTTCTGCGCCGGCGAGGACATTTTCAGCGGTGCCGTCCTCGACGACGTACCAGGGTTGGCACGTACACCTGCTCGGGGAGCACGCGCCGTCGTGCAAGACGATCGTGTGGTAGGCGCCGGGCCTCAGCCGCGCGAGAAACGCGAGGTAGGCCGCCGCCGTCCTGAAGAGACGCGGTTTCATTTCGCGCCTCCGTTCGCGAGGGCGTCGTGTGCCCGTGGGGGGTCGGCGGGACCGTCAACCGGCGACGTCGCTGCGGTCGGCTTCGTTCTCGTCGCGGCCTTTCGAACGGCGCGAGCAACGCGGACGAAGAGCCGCATGATCCGGCGCGGAGCTCGGCGCGGCGTCGGTACACCCATTAGCCGAGCAAGTTCACCCGGAGAGGGAGCGCGAAAAAGGCGCGTGGGGTCGGCGAGGTTCGCCGCGAGCTCGGCGGCGAGCCTCGGAAAGTCTGCCTTGGTGAAGCCTTGAGCCGTCCAGATCTTCACCATCTCGGCGCTGATCTTCGGGGCGTTGCTCGACAGGCCGGTACGTTCGCGTAGAATGTTCATTGGAACTCCGTTCGTTACGTTGCGTCACGAGAAGGCCGAGGAAGTTGAGCTCCTCGGCCTTCGCCATTTCGAGGTGCGAAGGTCAGCGACGGGCGAGCCGGGACATACGCCGCGCGATATCCGCGTCGTCGGCGCCCGCGATGGGCTTGGACCGGCGCGACTCGATCCACGCGTTCAAGTCGCTGCGCCGGACCGATCGATCGCGCTGCCGTCCGAAGGCGGCGAGCTCGCCAGACCGGATCGCGTCTCGAACGACGCGTACGCTCGTCCCGGCGGTGGACGCAGCGGCGGAGAGCGGCACGAGCGCGCTCGGGTCCACCGACCCGTCCTCGGCCGCCGCGCGTGCGAGGCGCGCCAGGGCGTCCGCGGCGTCGGCCAGGGCGACGAGTGCAGCCGGGGTCATCGCGCCTCGAGCTGCGGTAGGTCCGCCAGCGCGGCAGCGACGCGCTCACGGATCGTGCGCGTCCGTATCGACCCGAGACCTTCGAGGAGTACCCGGCGGGCGGTGCGCGGATCGATCTGCGCTCGCGCGGCGAGCGTGTGGACGGTGACGTGATCGGCGACGGGGTGCGTCGTGCTCATGGTGAACACGATGTTCTTTGCGAGCGTCGCCCGCAAAAAGTCTGGACGACCCTTACCCCCTGTCGGCGCGTCGCTCCTCTCGCTTGCGAGCAGCATCGGCGAGGCGAGCCGGATTCTTCACCCCGAGCGCGCGGGCACACTCAACAAGGATCCGCTCGGCCTTGTCTTGAGCGTCGCCCTTCGGATGTTCTTCGAGGATGCGCCGAATCACGGGCTCAAGCTGCCGCGCGCAAACGTCCGACGCATCCTTCATCGGCAACACGGAGCCACCAGGATCAACGCTCTTGGCATCCATCAGGAGCAGGAACGCGAGCTCGTACTCGGTGTAGTTGCGTTCGCGTTTCGCGTCTGCTGTTGACCGAATCCCGACCGTCTTCCCAGCCCTGTCCAGAACCGGCGTGTCCTCGGTCTTGCCGCGCTTGATGAGCCCTACCAGGTGATCGCGGAGTTGATCGAAGATAGGTCCCCGCTCGCCGAGTCTAGGAATCGAACGCCGCACCTTGCCGGTGAGGTTTTCGTTCAGCTTGTCCGCCGCTTGACCAATGAGTACAGCGACGGGATCGCGGCCACCAAAGTGAGAGAGCTTCGTGATGTCGGCGAGGAGTGTGTCTGCTTTCGCCACGTCTCCGGTGGCCATCGCCGTCTCGAGGTCTGCGCGCAGCCTGCCGATCTTCGGCTTACTCAGCTCGCGACTGACCGCGTGCGTTCCGGTGCCCTGTAGCGCTCCGTGAACCGCCTCGAGCAAGCGCGCCGCTTCGTGCCAGCGTTCACGCCCCGATTGCGCGCCAAACTCGTGCATGCGGGACCAGAGCTCGACCAGCGCGAACGAGAGCCCGCTTTCCGGGGGAGATGCCGAGACACCTTCCGTAGGATGGGGCGACGCGATCCCGATCCGGTGCCCGTGTCCCGAAACGCTGACGAGTTCGAGTTCGTCACCCAGCGCGGCCAGGTATCGCCGCACCGTCGCCACCATTCGATCGTCGAGCGATGATGCGGCCTCGAGCTTGGAGATCTCTGGCTGCGCAAGCCCGCTGGCCCTCGAGACCTGCGCTTGCGTCTTGCCCGCGGCTTCGCGCAACGTTCGCAACGACAGGCGGGGAGACCGACCGGGACCGCGACGAACGAGTCGCGCCTGCGCGACGTCAACCGACTCGTCGGTGCCACTCGAGACCTTTTTAGCGGCGTGTGCCATGGCTAGTGCTCCTTCAACCCCCACCGGTCACGAACGATCGTCTCTCTTCGGGCGTCGCCTTCCACGCGCTGAGGATGCGTTCGCGCTCCCCTGCCTCTTCGAACACTACGGTCAGCACTCGTCCGCGGCGCGACACGCCTACGGCTTTGAGGCGCCCTGCTCGGCCACCATCGTCGAACACCGCCACCTGCGGATGCGCCAGCGACGTCGCCGCTTCCGCAAAGGACACCCCGTGCTTGCGCTCGTTCGCCCGATCCTTTGCGGCATCCCACTCGAACGAGCCGTCGATGATCGTCGGGGGCACGCATGATGACGGTATAAGTTATAACCCATGTCCGTCAATCCCGCACGCGACGGTGGGGGCGGCGCGCTCTAGTGCGAGCGCGGTCCTTCGCGCCTGATCCGCTCGTCGGCCAAGGAAGTCACGCCCGCCAGGGCGAGCCATCGTGCCTCGAGCTCCCGCGCGAGTTGCGCGACGACGTCCCAGCGGCCGGCCGCGACGGCGCCCTCGATCGCCCGCGCGAGCGCGTCCTCGACGGTCCCGCCTGGCGAGAGGAGGGCGACCGGCTCCGGCTCCTCGACGCCCCTGATTGGGTTCGTTTTGCTTGGCCCAGACGCCACCAGCTCCCGCGTACTTACGTCGACTCGCGGAGGGCCATCCGTACGCGAGTCGTCAACAATCGTCGTGATTCCAGCAACTTGGGAGGTTTCAAGTCCCTTCGTTCGCACTCGGAATCGTGCGCACGGGTCGCGTGTCACGCGCCCGCGCGGCGCGGGCCTGCGCCGTTCGCTGGCGGAGCGCAGGTCGAGTGCACCGCTCCGTGTTCGGCGGGTCGGCCGCAGACCGGGCAGACGGGGCCTCGATGGGCCAGAGCGAGCTCGCGCTGCTCCTCGTGCGCGACCCACCGGACGACGCGTTCGCGCTCGGTCGTCATCGAGGGATCGAGCTTCACCGCCACGAGCGCCGTCGCGCCGTCGTTCGACGGCTCGACCCGCTCCACGACGCCGCGCAGCGGGAGGCGCTCCTTCTCACCGAGGTCGAGCATGAAGTCGATGGGGCACCCTGGCGCCGGCGGTATCGAGGAGAGGAACGCGACCGAACCGGCGCTGATGCTCAGCGTCTTACAGTCCTCGTACCAGAACCGCTGGCCGTCCGGGTGCTGCACGCTCATGGGCAGATGCGCGGCCACGCGCGCCCATTTTCGCCCCTCCCCGCCGCTCGCGGGCAGCATGGACATCGTCGCTTCGTGGCGCGAGTCGCGCGCGCTCTGTTCGATTCGATCCCGACGTACGTCCCGGAGAACCCAGTAGACCAGGCCCGCGATGAGAGCCAGAACCACGACGGCGGCGATGAGGACGAATGCCGGCCTCCCGTCGCGATCCACCGCCGCGAAGAACGCCCGGCCGACATCGTCGAGCTTTTCGCTCTGCGAGGGGCTGGGCTGCGCGAGGGTCGCACGCATCGGGCTGGAGCTCTCGATCGGTCATACGGCCGGTTCGGGCAAACCTTGAGGGCGAAGTCGCTATCGGGTCAGGCGGCGATGTCGAGGCGCCCGACCACTTCGTCTGGATGGGGCGCCACAAAAGACCCGAGGCCGGCGCCCTCTCCGGGGGCCGGCCTCACGACGCACGCTCGCTTCGCGAGCGCGCTCTTGCCTACGCTTGCCTACTCTTCAGTGTGCGGACGCGGCCGGCGCGGGCGCCGACGCGGCGGTCGCCTTCTTCGGCGCCTTCGCCGTGTCCTTCGTGGTCGAGCCTGCCGGCGCTGCCGAAGCCGCGGGGGCGGCCGACGAGGCGGCCGAGACCGCGCCCGCGGGGGGCGGCGTGTCTTCGACCGGCTGGCCGTTGAACTCCTGCACGACGAAGTCCGTGTAGCGGTTGAGCGCCATGTGGTCCTTCGTGTCGTTCGGCGCGAGCGGATGCGACGAGCCGTAGCCGACGACGACGAGGCGGTTCGCGTCGACGCCGTTCTTCGTCAGGTATTCGGCGATCGACTGCGCGCGCTGCGTGGAGAGCTTCGTGTTGTCGAAGCCTTTGTCTTCACCCGCGTTGTCGGTGTTGCCTTCGATGCGGAGCTTCGTGATCTCCGCGTTGTCTTTCAAGATCGTCGCGACCTGCGTCAAGACCTTCTTGGACTTGTCGTTCATCACGATCTTCGAGCTGCCGCTCGTGTATTCGATGTCGCCGGGCATGTCGATCTTGCTCGCCGACTTCATCTGCACGCCCTTGAGCGTGATCACCTTCTTGGGCGGCGGGGGCGGCGGCGGAGGCGCCTCGACGGCCGTGCTGGCCGGCGGCGGGGGCTCGGGGGGCGGTGGAGGAGGAGGAGGCGTCGTTCCGCCTACCTTCGCGTCCGCTTCGGCATGGCAGCCCGTTGTAGCCGCTCCCGCGAAGCCGATCGCCGTCACGGCGAGCAGGGGGAGAAACACCTTACGAAACCTCATGAAATCCTCCTTCAACGAAGAACGAATCCTCACACCGGCACTCCATCTGCGTGAGCTCACGCCCGTGCCTGGCACGAATCGCGGCGGAGACTAGATGAAAACGGGCATGCTTGGGAAGAGGCTCGCCAATCGGTTTCGAGGCTATGGTTGACCGCCTAGCCGCTCCATGACCCCGAGCCGACCCTCTTCCGCGACGCTTCACGTAGCGCCTGCGATCCCGCCGGCGCCGGGCTCGGCGGCGTCGCTGGCGGCGCTCTCGTCGGTCGAGGCGCGGGCCCTTCGCGACGCCGTCGACCGCCACCGCGCCGTGCTCGACGAGCGCCTGGCCGCCGGCGAGGACGGAACCGCCCTCGGCCGGGCCAACGCGCGCTTCTTGACGGCCTGCGTGCTCGCGCGCTTCGCGGAGGCATCCCGGCTCACCGGGTATCCCGAGGCCCCGCGGGCGGGGCTGGCGCTCGCGGCCGTGGGCAGCCTGGCCCGGGGGGCCGTTGCCGTTCGCAGCGACGCCGACGTCGTCGTCGTCGTCGACTCGTCGAAGGTCGACGCGCGAGACGCCACGGCCTTCGCCGAGGCGCTCCTCTATCCCTTGTGGGACGCGACGCTCGCGGTCGGGCACCAGGTGCTCAGCGTGGTCGACTCGGTGCCGCTCGCCCAGGCCGACCTGGCCACGGCGACCGCCCTCCTCGATCTGCGCTGGCTCGCCGGAGACGAAGGGCCGCTCCGCGACCTCAACGCGCGCGCGACCGAGGGGCTCTTCGGCGAACAGAACCTCGGCACGTTCATCGACCGCCTCGACGCCGAGGCCGGCTCGCGGCACGAGCGCTTCGGCGGCTCGGTGTACCTGCTCGAGCCCGACGTAAAGTGCGGCGCGGGCGGGCTGCGCGATCTCGACGGCGCGCGATGGGCCGCGCGCGCTCGCTACCGGATCACCCACGGCGACGGCGACGCCAAGCTCGGCGCGTGGGGCGAGCTCGTGAGGCTCGGCGTGCTCGTCTCCCGCGAGGCGCAGGACATCGTCGCGTCCGAAGAGTTCCTTTGGCGCGTTCGAAACCGCCTCCACGCTCGCGCGGGTCGCAAGGCCGACCGCCTCGGGTTCGAGGAGCAGGAAGCGCTCGCCATCGCGATGGGCTACGGCGCCGACCGAGCGCTCGCCGCCGAGCGCCTCATGCAGGACTACTACCTGCAGGCCCGCGCGATCACGCGGGCGCGCGCCGGGTTGCTCGAGCGCTTGAGGCCGATGCGCCGGCGCACGAAGGTCACCCCGACCATCGATCTCGGCAAGGGCGTGCGGTTCTTCGACGGCTACGTCACGATGGTGGCCGAAGACCTCCCGAGCGACCCTGCGCTGGCGATGCGCGTGCTCTCGGCGTGCGTGCGGCAAGAGGCGCCCGTCTTGCCCTTCGCGCGCGACGCGATCAGCCGCATCGCGCCCGACCCGGGGTGGAGCGCGGCGCTGCGCGCGTCGCCTGAAGCCGCGGAGATCTTCGTCGAGCTCGTGTGCACCGTGGCCGAGACGCGCACGCGCCGCGGCTCGATCATCGGCGAGCTCCACGACGTGGGCCTCTTGCTGGCGATGGTGCCCGAATTCCTGCCGGTGACGGGCCGCGTTCACCACGACATCTACCACGTGTACACGGTGGACGTTCACTCCGTCGCCGCGCTCGATCGGCTGCGGCAGCTCGCGCGCGGCGAGCTCGCCCACGAGCACCCGCTGGCCACGCGCCTCGCGGCCGAGGTCGCCCGCCCGCGGCCGCTCTTTCTCGCGACGCTCTTGCACGACGTCGGCAAGGGGTGGCCCGACGCCGACGGCTCGCGCAAGAACCACTCGAAGGCGGGCGCCGATCTCTGCCAGCGCATCTTGCCGCGCCTCGGCTTCAGCGCCGAAGAGGTCGACGAGGCCTGCCAGCTCATTCAGCAGCACCTCCTCATGTACCACGTGGCCACGCGCCGCGATCTCGACGACGTCGGCACCATCGAAGAGTTTTGCCGCAGCGTGCGCGGGCGCGAGGGCCTTCGCAACCTCTACCTCTTGACGGTGTCCGACCTCTCGACCACGTCGCCCACGGCGATGACGTCGTGGAAGGCGCGGATGCTCGACGAGCTCTACTTCGCGGCCGAGGCGCACCTCTCGGGGCACGAGCCGCGAGCCGACGCGGAGCGCGTCGCCCGGGTTCGCGAAGCCGTGCGCGCCGCGTGGTCTGGGCCGACGGCCCCCCTCGAGGCGCTGCTCGCGTCGATGCCCGAGCGCTATCTGCTCGCGAACGGGGCCGAGTCGATCGTGCAGCACGCGCGCGTCGTGGCCGACCGCGGCACGCGGGTTGCGCACGTGGCCCGCGTCACCTCGCGGCACCCCGAGGCCGCCGAGCTCTGCGTCGTGGCCGACGACCGGCCCGGCGTCCTCGCGAGCATCGCCGCGGCCATCACGGCGAGCCGGCTCGAGGTGCTCGCAGCGCAGGTCTACTCGAGGCAAGTGGGCGACCATGGCGAGGCCGTCGACGTCTTCTGGGTGCGCGACCGCGACGGCGGGACCGAGGGCGTAGAGCTCGCGCTGCCGCGGCTGGCGCGGGATCTCGAAGACGTTTGCTCCGGGCGGATGGACGCCGAAGAGCTCCTCCGCGTGCGCACGGGGTCGTCGTCGCCCTGGAGGGAGCGCCCGAGCCCCGCGGTGCCGACCGAGATCTTGCTCGACGATCGGGCGTCTCCCCGGCACACGGTCGTCGAGGTCTTCGCGAAGGACCGCCCCGGCCTCCTCTTCACGCTCTCGCACGCGCTCCACGAGCTCGGGCTGTCGATCTCGCTCTCGAAGATCAACACCGAAGGGGCTCGCGTCGCCGACGTGTTCTACGTGAGCGAGCTCGATGGGTCCAAGGTCGCGCGGGGTCCCCGCTACCAGGAGATCCACGGCGCGCTGATCCAGGCCGTGGGCGGATAAACGGTTCTCTTTACCCGTGCGCCGCCATGGTGGGAGGATGCGGCCTCATGAAATCGTCGCCGAACGAGCCGCTCGACCTCCGCCGCTGCCTCGCCGTCGCCATCGCCGCCGCTCTCGTGAGCAGCGGAGCCAGCGCCTCCGGCGGGTGCGGCGGCTCGAGCCCGCCTGCCCAGACGGGAGGCGCCGACCCGGGCGCGTCGTCGCTGTCCGACTCCACGCCCGCCGCTTCGCCCGCGTCCGAGCCGCCTCCGTCGGCGGAGCTCGCGGCGGGGATCAAGGCCTTCGACGCCGGCAACTTCGGCGACGCGCGCAAGTCGTTCGACGCCGCCGCGAAGAAGAACCCGAAGGACTACCAGGCGCTCATGAACCTCGGCCTCGCCTGCGAAAAGCTGAGCGATCCGGCGGCGGCCGAGAGCGCGTACAAGGCCGCCCTCGCCGTGAAGCCCGACCTCGAAGCCGCGTCCGAAGAGCTCAGCGCGCTCGACCTCGACGCCGGCCGCGTCGACGAGGCGACCGCCGTGGCCCGCGCGGGCCTCGCGAAGCACCCCTCGAGCGGCGCGCTCCACGAGAACCTCGGCCTCGCGCTCGCGGCCAAAGGCGACCAGGACGGCGCGACCAAGGAGCTCTCGCAGGCCGCTCAGATCACGCCCGCCGATCCGATGCTCCAGCTGACGCTCGCTCACTGGCTGAACGTCTGGCATGTGCGCGGGGCGGCGCCTCACCTCGACCAGGCGCGCGACCTCGCCAAAGACGACTACGCCCTCATCGCGTCGGTCGGATACGAGTACCGCATGGCCGGCGAGTTCGACTCCTGCGTGAAGACGTTCGACCGTGCGGTCGCGCTGAAAGACGGCGGCGAAGTGCGCACGGAGCGGGCGCTCTGTCGCCTGGGGCTGAAAGACGACAAGGGGACGCTGGCCGATCTCCAGGCGGCGGTGCAAAAGGAGCCGACGTACGCTCCCGCTCACTATTACCTCGGCGGCCGGCTGGCGATGACAAAGCGCTACAAAGACGCCGCCGCCGAGTATTCGAAGTACCTTGAGCTGGCGCCGAGCGGCTCGCTCGCTCAGCGGGCTTCCGAGCGCTTGAAGGGGGCGGAAGACGCGATGGGGAAGAAGAAGTAGGAGTAGGCTCGTGGTTGCATGGGGGAAGATCATCGCAGCGCCGCCGAGGGGGTCCGCGACTCCGACGGGAACGCGGCGGAGCGAAGACGCTACGAGCAGGCTCTTCAATCCAGCGAGGAGCGGTTCCGGCGCCTTGCCGAGGCCAGCTACGAGGGGGTGACGATCATCGAGGGCGACCGCATCGTCGACGCGAACCCGCAGGCCGCGTCGATGGTCGGCTACGAGCTCTCGGAATACATCGGAATGCCGGTGTTGAACCTGGTCGCGCCCGAGGGCCGCGCGGCCGTGGCCGACCTCATGCTCGTCGACGACACTCGGCCCTGGGAGGGCTTCGCGCTCCACAAGAATGGCTCGAAGGTCCTCGTCGAGGCGCGCTCGCGGCTCGTCCGCTCGGGCGAGAGCGTGGTCCGCGTCACCGTCTTCCGTGACATCGGCGAGCGGCGAGCGATGGAAGAGCGTCTCCGCGAGACCGAGAAGATGCAGGTCATCGGGCGGCTCGCCAGCAGCGTCGCGCACGACTTCAACAACCTGCTCAGCGTCATCCTGGGCTGCGCTCACCTGCTCGACGCCGAGCTCGCCGGCCAGGATTCGGCGCGCGGCCTCGTGAGCGAGATCGCCGCTGCCGGCGAGCGCGCCTCGGCCCTCACGCGCCAGCTCCTCACGTTCTCGAGGCGCCACGTGCCGGACCCGCGGGTGCTCGACGTGAACGCCGTCATCCGCGGAATGACCCAGATGCTCTCGCGTCTCCTCGGCCTCGAGGTGCGGGTCTCGATGCAGCTCGAGGGCCACCCCTCGCTCGTGCAGATCGACCCCGGGCAACTCGAACAGGTCGTGATGAACCTCTGCACGAACGCCCGCGACGCCTTGCCCGAGGGCGGCGAGATCGTGATCCGGACCGAGGCGGTCGCCAGCGAGGCCGCCGCGCGCGCCGACGGCGCCGGTCCCGACGACCCGCCTTCGGGACGCTGGGTGCACGTGGTCGTGAGCGACGGCGGGATCGGGATGGACCCGGTCACGCTCTCGCGCGCCTTCGAGCCGCTCTTCACGACGAAGGCGCTCGGGCGCGGCACGGGCCTGGGCCTCGCGACGGTGCAGGCGATCGTCTCCCAGAACGGCGGCAAGGTCACGATCGAGTCGCGCGTGACGCGAGGCACGACCGCGCACGTGTGGCTCCCCGCCTTCGACGTTCGCTGACCGGGATCAGGCGTTCGCGGGCACGAAGCTCATCGCGCGCTCGGCCATGGCCGTGATCGTGAGCGACGGGTTGACCCCGGGGTTCGCCGAGACGCTCGAGCACGAGGACGCGGTAACCCTTCTCGGCGAGGCGGAGCGCGGAGACGCTCCCACCGAAGCCGGAGCCGATGATGATCCAGTCGTAGTGCTCGTCTTTCGCGTGCGGCGCGAGCGTCGTGGGCTTCATGGCTCGCCGTAGGCTACCCGCCGAGCGACGATTCTCCATCGAATCCGCGCAAGACGCGGCCGCGACCGTCGTCTTCGAGCTGACCGATCGCCACGAGCACGCCCGCGGGATCGACCCAGGCGCAAGGGGTGTGCGGGACCTGTGCGCGCGCGTCGGCGAGGTCCATCTCCGCGGCGGAGACGTGCCGTCCGTGGCGCGCGTCTCGCGCGCCGAGCTCGCTCAGTCGGGCCACGGGCAGAGCCCGTGCGGCCGCGCTTGCGAGCGGCTCGACGCGGGCGCGTAGCTCCTCGGGCTGCGCGTCGAGTGCGACGGCCTCGGCGAGGGTGAAGCAGCCGGAGCGCGTTCGCCGCAGGGCCGTCAGGTGGCCGACGGTCCCGAGGCCCTCGGCCAGGTCACGGGCGAGCGAGCGCACGTAGTAGCCCTTGCCCGTCTCGATCGCAGATCGGAAGAGCACACGTCTGAACTCCAGTC
>CALFNG010000482.1 GCA_937902985.1 uncultured Myxococcales bacterium | reverse complement strand
CGAGACAGCCGACGCCGCGGCAGGTGCGCACATGGCGCTCTCCGCGCCTCCCGCCGCGGTCATCGCGGATCTCTGGATGCCTGGCGTCTCGGGGGTGCAGCTTTGCCGCCTGCTTGGCTCCGAGCCCGCCACGGCCGACGTCCCGGTCGTTCTCTGCGTCGAACGCGACGAGCCGCGGAGCCGCTTCTGGGCGGACCGCGCAGGCGCAGCGGCCTGTGTGCTGAAGGGGCGGACCGGCGAGCTCGTTCGCGCCCTCGCCAAGGCGGTCGACACGGCTCCGCACGACGGCGGCTTCTTCGTGCAACTCAGCGGCGGAAGCATCGACATCCGTGACCGCCTGGCCCGCCATCTCGACGAGGCGCTCTTCGACTCCGTCATCGCGGCGGAGCTCCGCGCCCTCGCGCACGCCGGGAATTTCGAGCGCCTCTTCGACCTCCTGGCCCAGCTCCTGTCGCAGATCACCCGGTACCGCTGGATCGCGCTCGCGTCGGGGACACCCGAGCGGCTCGCCATCCACCATCACCCCGCGCTCCGCAACATCGCCGAGCGCGAGGCGCGCGAGGCCTTCCGTATCCTGTCCGCCTCGCAAGTCCTGGTCGTCGAAGACGAGGACGCGGCGGCCGACGAGGAGCCCCAGGAGCCGATCGTACGACCGGTGCTCTTCGCGGGCGTGCCGGTCGCCCGCTTCGCTCTCGCGCCATGCGCCGACAACACGAACGACGCGGTCATGCTCACGTCGGTCGTCGCGCGCGAGCTCGGGGGCGCCATCAAGATCGCCACGCTCGTCGACGAATCGCAGAAGCTGGCGGCCACCGACGGCCTGACGGGCCTCATGAACCGGCGCGCGTTCACTTCGGCGATGAGGGGCGAGCTCTCGCGCTGCGCGCGCCACAACTATCCGATCGCGTTCGCCCTCCTCGACGTCGACCACTTCAAGAGCGTGAACGACAAATACGGCCACGGCGTGGGCGATCGCGTGCTGTGCGCGATGGGCGAGCTGCTCGGCCAGCATCTGCGTGCCTCCGATCTCGCCGCTCGCTGGGGCGGCGAAGAGTTCGTGGTGGCGTTTACGAGCACCGGCCTCGACGGCGCTCACACCGCCGCGGAGCGCTTGCGCGCGGTCATCGAGGCCGTAACGGTCCTGGACGATGCCGGCGAGCGGATCCCCATAACGGCCTCGATAGGGGTCGCCGTGTGGAAGCCGGGCGAGGCCCTCGAGAGCCTCATCAGCCGGGCCGACGAGTCCATGTACGCGTCGAAGACGTCGGGCCGAAATCGAGTCACTCTTCACGGAAATACCTCGCCGGAGAGCCCGGCGGCGAGCGTCGCATGAGCCATTCGAGGGCCGCGTTCGAGACTCCGCGTTTGCGACGTGCGGGAGCGGCGTAGTCGCCCAGAACGGGTCCGAGGAGCCAGACCAGCCATGCGCACTCTCGTGGAACAAGGCCAGTATTTCGCCGAAATTCAGGAATATCTCGTCAAGGGGTCGCTCGATCTCTTCAAGAGCTACGGCCTGCCCGTCGAACACGCGATCGGAGCGCCTTCCCTGCACATCGGGGGCCCGTCGGTCATGGCGGTCATCGGATACGCCGCGACGACGGTCCGGGGATCGCTCCTGCTCCTCACGTCGCGCGCGGTGGTCGCCGCCCTGCAGCCGGCCGAGCTCCGCGACGAGCCGCCCACGGAGGCCGCGCTACGCGACGTCCTCGGTGAGTTCTGCAACATGCTCGTCGGCCGCATGAAAAACCGCCTGGTCGCGCGCGGCATCGCGCCGCTTCTCTCGACACCCACCACGATCTTCGGCGACGACCTCAAGCTCCCCGTGCCCACGAGCGGTATGTCGGCATGGCAGCGCTTCTCGAGCTCCGCAGGCGACATTCACGTTCGCCTCGACGCGACGTTCGACCTCGATTTCGCGCTCCCGGAAGGGGAGTCAGGCGCCCCGGACTTGCCGGTCGAAGGCGAGACCGTTCTATTCTGAGGAGCAGACATGCCCGGTACCGTGATGATCGTCGACGACTCCCAGATGGTGAGGAAGCAAGTGGCGCGAACGCTCCTCGCGGCGGGGTTCGTCGTGGTCGAAGCTCAGGACGGCGCCGACGCGCTCGTCCAGCTTTCGAGCGTGATCCCGGCGCCGGCGCTCATCGTCCTCGACGTGAACATGCCCAAGATGGGCGGCATCGAGTTCTTGCAAAGCTTGCGCGGACGCGGTCCAGGCTTCGCGATGCCTCCGGTCGTGATGCTCACGACCGAGGGAGATCCCAAGCTGATGCAGCAGGCGAAGGCGCTCGGGGCCAAAGGCTGGATCATCAAGCCGTTCCGCTCGGAGATGCTCCTGGCGGCCGTTCAGAAGCTGACGGAAACGGCGCCGGCCACAGACTGAAGGGCCACGGGTCAGCGGCAGCAAACCGCGAGCACTTGCTTCATGTCCGTGAGCCCGGCCATCGCGCGCGATCGACCTCGGCCGCCGGCCCGTCGTGTCGCGAAGGCTCTCGACGCCCATCCGACCTGAAACCACACGGCCACGCTGGCGCATCGCCCAGCGCGGCACTAGTTTGCCTCGTCTCCGCGGGAAAGGACCGCAGCCAAATACCCCATGTTTGCCTGGGCTCTCAAGAAAGTCTTTGGTACTTCCCACGACCGCGAGATCCGCCGCCTCCGGCCACGCGTCGAGGCCATCAACGCGCTCGGGCCCGCGCTCGAGAAGCTGTCCGACGCCGAGCTCGTTGGCAAGACGGCGGAGTTCAAGCAGAAGCTCGAGAACGGCGCCACCGTCGACGACCTCCTCCATGAGTCGTTCGCCGTCTGCCGCGAGGCGAGCAAGCGTGTCCTCAAGATGCGCCACTACGACGTGCAGCTCATCGGAGGCATGATCCTCAACCGCGGGTCGATTGCCGAGATGCGCACGGGCGAAGGCAAGACGCTCGTCGCGACCTTGCCCTGCTACCTCAACGCGCTCGAGGGCAAGGGGGTGCACGTCGTCACCGTCAACGACTACCTCGCCAAGCGCGACTCCGAGTGGATGGGGCGGCTCTACAATTTCCTCGGGATGAGCGTCGGCGTCGTCGTCAACTCGCAGGGCGAGCACGACAAGAAGCGGGCATATCGCTCCGACATCACCTACGGCCAGAACAATGAGTTCGGCTTCGACTACCTGCGCGACAACATGAAGTTCAGCGCGCTCGACTACGTGCAGCGCGAGCTCCACTACGCCATCGTCGACGAGGTCGATTCGATCCTCATCGACGAGGCGCGGACGCCGCTCATCATCAGTGGCCAGGGCGAGCCGTCGAGCCACAAGTACCGCCAGATCAACGACGTCATCCCCCGGCTCCGCAAGGACGAGCACTACGTCGTCGACGAGAAGGCGCACTCGGTCACCTTGACCGACGATGGGGTCGAGCTGGCGCAGAAGCTCATGGGGATCGGCAACCTCTACGACCCCATCAACCTCGAGAGCCTGCACATCCTCAACCAGTGCCTGCGGGCGCACTCGCTCTACAAGCGCGACGTGAACTACCTCGTCGCGGAAGACGGCAAGGTCCTCATCATCGACGAGTTCACCGGCCGCGTGCTCGCGGGCCGCCGCTGGAGCGACGGGCTGCACCAGGCCGTCGAGGCGAAGGAGAACGTGCGCATCCAGGAAGAGACGCGCACGATGGCGACGATCACCTTCCAGAACCTCTTCCGCCTCTACAAGAAGCTCTCGGGAATGACCGGCACCGCCGACACCGAGGCGACCGAGTTCCACGAGACGTACAAGCTCAGCGTCGTCTCGACGCCGACGAACAAGCCGATGGTCCGTGAGGACCATCAAGACGTCGTCTACAAGACCGAGCGCGAGAAGTTCACGGCGGCGATCGCCGAGATCCTCGAGTGCAACGAGAAGGGTCAGCCGGTTCTGGTCGGGACGACGAGCGTCGAGAAGAGCAACGCGATCGCGAACCTTCTCAAGAAGAAGAAGATCCCGCACGCCGTCTTGAACGCCAAGCACCACGAGCGCGAGGCGTTCGTCGTGGCCCAGGCCGGACGCAAGGGCGCGATCACGGTCAGCACGAACATGGCCGGTCGCGGGACCGACATCGTGCTCGGCGGCAACCCGGAGATGATCGCGCGCCTCGAGTTCCGCGAAAACGGCCGCGACCCCGACAAGGAGCCCGAGGCGTTCGCCGAGCTGGTCGAGCAGCACGACAAGGCCTGCAAGGCCGAAGGCGAAGAAGTGCGGAGGCTCGGGGGGCTGCACATCCTCGGGACCGAGCGCCACGAGTCGCGGCGCATCGACAACCAGCTCCGCGGCCGCGCGGGGCGGCAGGGCGACCCCGGGTCGAGCCGGTTCTACCTCTCGCTCGAAGACGACCTGATGCGCATCTTCGCCGGCGATCGGGTCAAGGCCCTCATGGAGCGCATGGGCATGCCCGACAACGAGCCCATCGTGCACCCTTGGGTGAGCAAGAGCATCCAGGACGCGCAGCGCAAGGTCGAGGAGCGCAACTTCGACGTCCGCAAGCACCTGCTCGAATACGACGACGTGATGAACGAGCAGCGGAAGACCGTCTACAAGCTGCGGCAGCAGCTCTTGCTCGGCATCTACAAGCCCGAGAAGCTCGACGACGACGGCAAGCCCTCGGGGCGCATGCGCGAGATCAAGGCCGACCCGCGCATCGCCGACGAAGTGAAGCAAGCTGTGCTCGACATGGTCTTGCACCACGGCACCCCCACCGACGGCAAAGCCCCGCCGAAGACGGTCGACGAAGTCACCGAGATCTACTCGATGGCGTCGCTCCAGCAGGACGTCTACCAGTTCTGGGGTTACCGCTTCGATTTCAAAGACGGCGACGGTCAGGAGCCGAAGGCGGTCTACGAGCGCTTGCTCGCCGAGATCCCGCAGAGCCTAACCGAGCAGCGCGAGCAGCTGCTCGATCTCGTCGACAGCATCGTGGGCGCGATCGTCGAGGAGTGCTGCCCCGCCAACAAGCCGCCGGAAGACTGGGACTGGAAGGGGATCAAGACGGGCTTCATCGAGCACTTCGGCGGCAAGCCCCCCGAGGTCGAGCACCTCCACGACGCCGAGCTGATCGCCAAGGAGCTCTTCGAAGCGGCGCAGGCCCAGCTCGGCGAGAAGGAGAAGGACACGGGCACGGAGCTCTTCCTCCGCGTCTTCCGCCACTTCTACCTCGAAGAGATCGACCGCCAGTGGGTCGAACACTTGACCGACATGGAGCACCTGCGCGACGGCATCGGCCTTCGCGGGTACGGCCAGCGCGACCCGAAGCAGGAGTACAAGAAAGAGGGCTACGACGTCTTCATGAACATGATCGCGGCGTCGAGCAGCAACGTCTGCTCGAAGCTCTTCAAGGTTCAGGTGAAGCGCGAGAAAGAGATCGAGCGTATCGAGCGCGAAGACGCCGAGAAGCACGCGGCCCAGCTTCGAGCGATGCAGATGCGGCACGGGTCCGAGCTCGCGACAGGCGACGAAGAGGCCCCCGCGCCGCGAACCGCGGCTCGCCCGCAGCCGCAGCGCGTCAGCGCCCCTCCCGCGCGGCGCGAAGGCCCGAAGATCGGCCGGAACGACCTGTGCCCTTGCGGCAGCGGTCAAAAATTCAAGAAGTGCCACGGGTCCGCCCTCGACGACGAGCCCGATGACGCGGCACCGTAGGACCGCGCGTAACTTCTAGGTTTGGCGCCGTCGTTGGGGGTAACGTTCGTCGGCATGAAGGTACCGGCTTGGCTCTGCGGCGTGGGAATGGCAGTGGCGTTCGTGTCCATGGGCGGCGCGCTCTCGGCGTGCGGCGGCGGAGCGCCCGCCAAGTTCGCGAACATCAAGGCGGGCGAGCTCCCGTCCGGCGAGTCGTGGGTCGGGGTCTATTACAATCCGGTCTACGGGTATCTGCACGTGGTCGAGCAAGACGGGAACACCGTCGGCCGGTGGAAGCGCACCGACGCGAGCCACTGGGGAGAGCTCAGCGGCACGGCCGAGGGCAACGTGATGCATTTCACGTGGAAAGAGCATCAGTACGGGGCCGTCGGTCCGAGCGCGGACATCAAGGGCACGGGCGTCTTCGTCTACAAGAAGGGCGAGAGCGCTCCCGAGCTCGACGGGCAATATTCGCTCGACGACTCGGGCAGCGTCGGGCAGTGGCACTGCGTCAAGCAGCTCAACGTGAAGCCCGACCTCAACTCGATCAGCGGTGACAACCCCTCCGAGGCGCCCGCCGCGGGCGACCAGTGGAAGTGATCGGCGCGTCGCGCGATGCCCGTCGCGCCCGAGCTCGAGGCTGACCCGGCGATCGTAGGCCCGCTCGGCGGGCTGCTCCTGTCGTTCGTTCGGGCCGGCTCGCCGATGCTGGCCCTGCGGGCCGTGCGATGGTGGCGGGATCTCGCCCGGCTCGGCGTTCACTTGCCGCTCTTCGCGGTGCACGATCTCGGGCTGCTTTACGCGGCGCCGCGCGAGCGGGTCGAGATGGGGGCGCGACCCGGCTCCGAGGCGGCCGCGCAGCGACTGCCCGGGCTCGCGCCGCTCGTCGCCAGCTACCGGACCTTGATCGCGGAGGTCGCCGAGGGCCACGCCGCGTCGACCGCGCGCGGAATGAGGCTGGGCGACGACCTCGTCGTCGTCGTGCTGGCGCGCCTGCTCTCGACGATCGCGAAGGACGCCGCGGTGCGCTCGCCCTGGCCGACCACGCTGCCCCTCGATCTCGAGCTCGTTCGGGATCTCGACGCGCAGCTGCCGAGCCTCTTCGCCGCCGCGCCGCGCAGCTACGAACAGCGGTTCCTGGCGGCGTTCGCGCGGAGCCATCTGCGCGTGCTCACCCTGGCGGACGCGACCGACCTCGACACGCTCCGGCTGCTAGGAATGGTCGGCGGCGACGCCGCGACGGCAGGCGCGCTCGCGCACGTCGATCTCCTCGCGGCGCTCTCGAGCCCCGCAGCGAACGACATCGTCGGCTTCTCGCTCGAGCTCTTGCCCAGCGTCCTCGAGACCCGCCGCGCCCACTCGCAGGGCCTGCACGCGGCCCATGGCTATGGCGGAGTGGGGCGCGAGGGCTCCGTGGACTCGATGGTGTTGACGGAGCTCGCTTGGGAAGACGAAGAGCTCGCGAGGCGCATGCTCGACGGCGAGCTGCTCTTCTATTCGCGAGAGCAGGCGCCCAAGGAGTCGCGGCGCCTGCACCACATCGTGGTCGATGCGTCGGCGTCGATGCGCGGCGAACGCGAGATCTTCGCGCGCGGCCTCGCGATCGCGCTCGGAAAGAAGCTGCAGCTGGGCGGTGAAGACGTCTGGATGCGCTTCTTCGACTCGAGGCTCTACGATGTGCAGCGCCCGCGGGGTCGAGCGAGCCTGCCGGCCGCGTGGCTGCTGGGGTTCAAAGGCGAGCGCGGGCGAAACCCGGCCAGGGTCTTCGCCCAGCTCGCGACCGAGATGGCCCTCTTGCGCGAGCGCGACGCACGAGATCCGGTGATCCACCTCATCACGCACGCCGCACTCCACGTGCCGAGGCACCTCGTGCAAGAGGTTCGCCGCCAGGCCCACCTGTTCGCGGTGTTCATCCTGCCGAGCGGCGGCGCCCTCGACCTCGAATGGCTCGATCTGCTCGAGGGCTACGCGATCGTCGATCACGCCGCGCTGCAGCAAAAAGGCACCCGCGCCGCCGCCGCCGCCAAGATCGTCGACGACGCCTCGACGACGCCCTGACGAGAGGAGAAATTTGCCGCAGAGGGCGCAGAGGGCGCAGAGGGCGGATGGTTTTGCGCGCGATCAGGACGCTAGGCGGGCGGCTCGGTCGGACGCGCGTCGTTGACTGCGGAGCCTGACGCCGCGTTCTACCCCTCACGCGCACCTATGACCTGTGCGAGCGGATCGGCGGCCACTTCGCCAAAGGAGGTAGCGCCTTCGAGGTAGCATCGGATCGCGGCGGCGCCTGCCTCGCGGGAGCGATACACGGCATCCAATCGCCGTCCTCCTTCCGTGAATGCGACGTGACGGTCACGCACCTCGCATCGCCGCGATCCCTCGGCGACCAGAAGCTCGTACCATGCTCCGCGCTGGACGAGCTGTGGACGAAGGGTGCTGCCCTGTCGCGCGAGACATTCTGCGAGGAGAGGGAGCTCGTGGTGTTGCGCGCACCCAAAGAAGGGCCGGGTAGCACACGCGGCGAGGACTACCTCGACCGACTTCACGGCGTGCAGGAGATCGCAACGGGTGGAGCCCACCACGTAGGCGCCGTCGCCCGTGGGCGTCACAACCGGCAGGCCCTGGTCGACCCACGGATAGTGCGAGCTCGCAGAGAAGCACAGTCGGTTCAGGCTCGAGTACGTGAAGAACCTCCGGGCGACGGGGCTGGTCGCGAGCGCATCCGTCAGCGCCCTTAGGGGTGACAGCACGTCGGTCGGCTCGCATACACGATCGCGAAGGTGCAGCCAGTGCCAGCGTGCCGGATCAACCTCCAACACGTCGGCGTGACGTTCAATCTCGACGCCAGGAACCAGCGTGACGAGGTGGCGCACCGAGACGCCAGGAAGAAGCCACGCCGCCGCAGCTGCGGGCGCGTCATCGAGTGCAGCCGCGTGTCCAACCTGCGCCTGTCCGAGCAGGAAGATGCACGTGACGCGGCCGTCGACCCCAACAAATTTGCACGATCGATCGCTGCCGTAGACCCAAAGCTCGTACGCCGGGTCTCCCATGATCTCCCACCGGAGGCCAGCGTCCAGGCGTTCGGCGACGGCGCGCATCTCGCGCCGCTTCGTGTCGATGAACGGCGCAACGCCCACAAGGCCCTGGAGGTCGACGCCGGCGAGCCAGGCGTGTGCGCAACGAACCACGTCAGCAGGGTCCCGAGTGCGCCCGTCGGCCACGCGAGCGCTGTCGTCACGCAGGATGGTCAAATACTCTGCGCCGACGGCCGCCAGGGCGGGAGTGGACCCCAACCGGCTCCGAGCGTTCGCCGGGTTCATCCCGAGCAGGAGCCCGGCGATGTGTCGGTCGTACCAGAAGCAGTGCACTACCAGCGATCTCGATGTTGCCGAGCGGACGTCCACTTGCCACTGCACGCCACCACCGGCGACCCGTGCGTCGATCCCAGCGGCGCTCAGGTCCCCGGCAAGTGCGTGAGCAGCAGCCTCGTTCTCCCTCATCGCGCGCTCAACCGTAACACTGCCATTCCAGCGTTCGGGCGCGGTTCAAAGGCGCTGCCTCAGTGCTCACGGACCGCTGGGTCACGCTCGAACGGCCCCAGGGGGATCACCGGGATCTTCACAACGCTCGTTCGACCCGCAAGGTCGTGGTGCGTTGCCATTGCGTCTTGGGAGTCCCAGGTTCGTAGGTCTTCGAGTGAGCGCGCGAGCAGGATGTCGCCGTCCCTCTGCAACACGCTGTAGTGACTCGTCTGCTTCAACTCTTCGTCGGAGAGCGGGCGGAGACCAACGCGGCTGATGAACTCTGTCCGAGAGAGCAACTCCCCAAAGCCGCTGACGCAACCCTGCGGCCCGTAACCGGTGACGCGAAGCAAGGGGCCACCGAGATCGAGGTAGACGGGTCGCGTCGCAGCATCGAGCGTACGACGACGCGACATCCAGCGGAACCTCGCCCTTCCGTCTGCCGCGATCTCCGCGCGGAACCTCCACGGCTCTGTGTTGAACACCCACCACAGGTTCCCGTAGAAAGCCTCGCGTTCGCGGACCTCCTCGTGCTTGATGTACGAGTGCTGTAGCTCGATGACCAACCCGTCATCCGGGCGGCGGATGTCCGCGCGATGCTCTCGCAACTCGCCCATGACGACCTCGCACCACTCCAGGCCGGCGCGCGCCTGCCAGTCTCGATGCCACTGGGTTTCGCTCTCTGCCCAGGGATCGCAGTCGTTCATCCCTTTCTCGTGCGCCCAGTGACGAATCTTCTGCTTGCCGCACTTGGCGTGCACGACGCGCAGGCATCGGGGACACGTTCCGTCGGCTCCCTTGGTCGGAGGCACGCGCTGGCCAGCGGCGTCGAATGCGAGGAACATGCCTCACCAGAGGAGCGCGACCCCGTAGGGGCCAAACGCCGCGCCCTCCCGGGTCACCAGCATCATGCTTTCCTCGAGCGCCTGAGCGATGAGTAGGCGGTCGAAGGGATCCCGGTGGTGAAAGGGCAGGCCGGCGACCCGGAAGACGTGCGGCGGATCGATCGGGAGGTAGGCGAAGCCGTTCGCCTCCATCTGCTCGTCGAAGAACTCACGCAGGGTGGGCGCGTCCACGCTGAGCTTCCCGAGGCTTACCTTGATGGCAACCTCCCACGCCGACGCGATGCTCAGGAAGGCCTGATTGCCCGGGTCCGCGATCGCGGTCCGAGCGGCGGCCGAGAGCGACGCGTCACCCGCGACAAACCAGAGGAAGGCGTGCGTGTCGAGCAGCAGTCTCACGAGTACTCGGCGAAATCCGCGAGAGGCTCGTCGAAGTCCTTGGCCATGTGCACGCGACCCGCTGCGCTGCCGAAGCGGGGCACGCGGCGCTGGGGCGGCGGGACCGGTACAAGGCGGACGGCGCGGTCGCCCGCGACGATCACAACGGTGTGGTGGGCGGCCTCGCTGATCAGATCAGCGAGCCGGGTCAGGGCCTCCGCGACGGTCACCGCAGCCATCCCTTCAAGTTAGCACGTGGCAGGCCTGGCCGGTCCTTCACTGCGCCCCGTCCGCTCATCAGGAAGGGCGGGGAGCGAGACCCGAGAACGCGCTCGGTCGGCCAGCCCCACGGCGTGCAAGAGCGCCATCGGCCCATCCTCGGCGAGGACGTCACGGACGACCGATGAGGTGACCGTGGACACGCCGAGACGCGCCCGGGGCGCTGCATGCAACGCTGGCGCGCCGCTGAAGCAGGCGCGACGGCCGATCGCCCTGCGCGCGTGTGCGCTCGGGCTCCGCGGGGCCCGCGGCCCGGCACTACGCCCGCTCGTCCGCGTCGCCCAAGGGCCGTACGGGCACGTTGTCGACGAAGCGCCGACCGTGTGTGAACCCCGCGCCCGGGCGATGGTAGACGGCCCCCGGAGATCCGAGTTGGTCGCGGCGGTCCGGGGAACGTGACCACGCGGATCCCCCGGAAATCAGTTGTCGCTTACACCCCCCCGAGAAAGCGCGCTCCGTCGGTGACCATGGCGTCGGGCACCGCCATCCGACCCGCCCTTCACCCGGCCGCCTAGGCAGTCCGAGGATCGCTGCAAGGAACTGCGGGCGGGTGCGAGCCGCCATCTCCTCTCCTACCGCCTACCGTTCAAGCGCCCCGAGCTTGGCGTCCCTGCGAGGGTGGCCGGGCGCGATACCGAGGCCGTGCAGGACCTTGGGCGGCTTGTCGAGCGCCAGCCCGACCTCGGTCCCCGAAGGCAGGTGCGGAACGGCGGCGGTGGGCCCGCCGGCCCTGAGGCGCACGGCGCGTACTTTGATCACTACCCTACGCGCGGCCGGGCGAGGGGCCTGAGCGTCAGCGTTTGCGGCGGATATGACGTCCTCTCATGGAAGGGTACCGATGGCCTCGCGGACGAGTACTACGACATGATCAGCGGGCTTCTCGTTGCCGTCGTGAACACCGCGGTTCCGCGATGCCTCGAAGGGCCAGCTGACTTCGTGCCCCCCTCAAGCTGTTCGCCTTCCACGCCGCTATGCGATCTGCTTGGAGACGGCGGGGGGGACGCTGCCATCGGTTGCCCTTCCGGTTACACGTGCATGTCAGTCCAGGGTACCCCGTCGTGCGCGATGGTCGATGCGTCCTTCTGGGGCTGCGCACACGAGAGCGACTGCACCTTGTTGCCAAATTCGTACTGCATGTTCATCGGACAGGGCGGCATGTGCATAAACCCGTGCAGGTTGCCTACGCAATAGGGTGCCGCGACGCTCACGTCGGTGCCTCGATGCCACAGGTCAGCCTTCACGGGCGCCTCACGACGCGAGCCGTCACCTCGACTCGATCCGCATCCGAGGGTCCCTTGCCGACAAGCTGTCGCGCGAGCCGCTGATCTGACTGGCGTCCCCTCTGGGTGATGGTGAGGCAGCTGGGGTACGCGGGCTCGAAGAGCGGGTT
>CALFNG010000481.1 GCA_937902985.1 uncultured Myxococcales bacterium | reverse complement strand
CGCCGCACCTGGCGTGAGTGAACCCTATGTGCGCCTGCTGCAGCACGGCGTCGCCCTTTTGGAAGTCCTCACCGCACGCAATACGCAGACTGAATTTCGAGGCCCGCAGCAGGTGGATGCCGTGGACTCTCTTGAATTCCTCCCACTCCAGAAAACTCTCGCTTTCGGATGGATCTCCGACTTCTTGCCGGACCGCAGGTATGGTACGGCCTCGACTTCGTCGTCGTGTCGTCCTCGATGCCTGCCCCATTGAGGATCGCAGGATGACGCTTAATTATCGCGCAAACCTGCATTGCGGCGTTACGGGCCTCGTTCTCATTCGCCGTCGGGGGCACGGCGTGCTCGACCAGCGCACTGATCTTTTGACCGATAGGGACTCTGGTAGTCATCACTAGATCCGGTTTGTCTGGAAAAACGCGAGGTCAGTGCATACCCGAGGTCGGATGGACGCCTTGCGCGGCAAGCGCCTCGTAGAGCTTGCCGATGGCTGCGCGCGACTGTCCCTCCACACGATCGTGACGGGTCAGCCGAGTCCCGCTGTACGTGAAGACGATGCGCCGCTTCGCGCGCGAGAGCGCCACGAAGAACGTGCAGATCTCTTCATCGAGCGGGCTGAAATGCGCGCCATCCTCCAGGCCCACGAACACGACGATCTCGTACTCGAGGGTACGGCGCGAGGTCGAAGTCGGCGATGGTGAGCCGGCCGCACACGTACTCCTTCGCGCCGAGGCTCTGCTCGAGGACGCTGGCCCTCGCCGCGAACTCCTCGATGCCCGTCTTCACGACGGCCTCGTCCGGCGCCCCCAGCCCGGCGAGCTTCTTCACGACGCGCTCGAAGGCGACCTTCCGGATCGCGGGGCCGAAGTGGGCGCCCTCCCACGAGGTCCAGCGATCGACCTCGGCCCGCTCCCGGGGCGTCGTCGGCGCAAGATCGACCCGCCGCGCCTTGGCCGCGATGTACGCGAGCATGGCCGCAGATTCCCACAGGACGAAGTCACCGTCCTCCAGGATCGGGACCTTGCCGTTGGGGTTCTTCGCGAGCATCGCAGGGGTCCGCGCCCCGCCCTTGAAGAGCTCCACCGCGACGAGCGCGAGGGGCACGCCCACCTCGTGGGCGAGGGCGACGACCTTCTGGCAGGCTGGGGAGAAAGTGAGTTGGTAGACCTTCATGGGAGACCTCCGAGTGGGGCGCAGGAAGGGCGCCCTTTCCAAACAAAGACCGGGCGGAGGTCGGAAAGTGTTCGGGGCGCTCAGAAAAAGGTTCACCGGCACCGCGTTACTTCGCGGGCCATTGGACCCGTCGGAGCTCCGATTGGAGCTTGGCTCCTCGCTCGGGTTGGACATGGCAGACCCAGGCGACCGCGCCATCGAGGTGCGCGCCGAAATCTGGGCGTGCGAGCCTGGGAGCGACTCAGGCGGCGTTCATCGCGCGCCGATCTCGGCGTCGGAGATCTGGTCGTCGACCTCGACGACTCCGGGCAGGCCGGCCACGTCCGTCACCGCGCTGAGGTGCGCGAGCGCGGACCCGACGGCGCCTCGCAGCGTCACCCTGCCGTTCGAGATCGACACGTGGATTGAAGGGCAGTTCTCCAGCAGCGCATCCCCGAGTAGCGCATGGCGAACCGACTGGGCTACGGCCGCGTCCTCCTTCGTCGTGCCGGGCACTTCGTCGCCGCCGACCCCGCTCAGGTCGATCGTCGCCGTCGACTCGGACGAGGCCGCAAGAGGTACCTCGGCCTGCCGCTCCGTCACGCCTACGGTCGAGGTGCGGTCAGCGGCAGCGGCCCGTCTGGGCGAGGGAATTGGTTGAGCGGCACCCTCGACCACGGCGGTCCGCGGCGGGGCCACGTCGCGCGCGCACCCCCCGCAGAGGGTGCTCAGCGAGACGACGGCGATGAGGAGCGGTTTCCGCGCGACGAGCTGCTTCATGATGGTGTTCCTCGAGCGTGCGCCGAAGCGCATGCCCTCGCCGTGGCCGGCGCCGCATTCACGCTATGCAAATCGCGGCCCAGCGCAGGTTGGCCTCCAGTGTCGGCGTGAATCGCGGAATGCCCGGATTCTGCGTGCCCGAGAGACACACCCAACTCGCGCGAGCACGAGCCGCCTGTCAATTTCAACTCACGGGTCGGAAATGACGCGAGCGCGGGGGCACGAGCTCAAGTGCTCGCCGTCGTCGAGGTGGGGCATCTACTCCGCCCGGAGACGCGCAATCTTCAAGAGCAGGTAGTCGCGTTCCGGGATGCTCGCGGTCTTCGCGGCCGCTGCTTCGTAGAAGGGGAGGGCCGCCGTGATCCGACCCGAGCGTTCGAGCAGGTGGGCGCGCACGGCGTCAAGGCGGTAGTGATCCTTGATGCGCAGATCGCGATCGAGCTTCTCGAGGAGCGCGAGCCCTTCGGCCGGTCCCTGTGCCATCGCGACGGCCACCGCCTGGTTCAACGCGACCATCGGGTTGTCGGACATGCGCAAGAGGACGCTGTAGAGCGCGACGATCTGCGGCCAGTCCGTGTCCTCGGCGCGGGCCGCCTCGTCGTGCACCGCCGCGATGGCGGCCTGAAGGAGATACGAGCCCACGGCGCCACGCGTCATTGCGTCGGTCACGAGCCGCACGCCTTCCGCGATGGCTTCCTTGTTCCAGAGCGATCGATCCTGCTCGTCGAGCGGGACGATCTCGCCGTTCGGCCCCGTTCGCGCAGCGCGGCGCGCGTCGGTCAGGAGCATGAGCGCGAGAAGGCCGCTCACCTCGCCGCTGTCGGGGAGGAGCTCGTGCGCCGCGCGCGCCAGGCGGATCGCTTCGCTCGAGAGCGCCACCCGCTGGTGCGCCGGACCCGAGCTCGTGGCATATCCCTCGTTGAAGATGAGATAGAGGACGTGGAGCACGGCGCCGAGGCTCGCGTTTCGCTCCTCGTGCGGCGGCATCACGAAGCCAACGCCCGAGCTCTTGATGCTCTGCTTCGCGCGGCTGATTCGCTGCGCCATCGTCGCTTCGGGCACGAGGAACGCGCTCGCGATCTCCGTCGTGTTGAGGCCCCCCACCGCGCGCAACGTCAGCGCGATGGCAGACGGACGCGTGAGCGCCGGATGGCAGCACATGAAGAGAAGAACGAGCGCGTCGTCCTCTTCCACGGACGCTTCGTCGGGCGGCGGTACCACGGTCTCTTCCGGGGGTGTTTCGAGGACGATCTTCGTTTCGCGACGGCGGCGCGCAGACTCCGACCGGATCTGGTCGGTGAGCTTTCGAGCGGCGACCTGGATGAGCCACGCCCGAGGATTTTCGGGCACACCGGTGCGTGGCCACTGCAAGGCAGCGGCGGTGAGCGCTTCTTGCACCGCGTCTTCCGCGGCGCCGAAGTCGCCATAGCGACGGACGACGGCGCCGAGCACCTGCGGGGCAAGCTCGCGGAGCAGGTGCTCGCCGGCCGTTCTCATCGCGGCAGCGTCGGCCCTAGAGCGAGTCAGGCGGCGCGCTCATCACCTGACGCACCTCGATCTTAATGCCGAGCGGCTTCCCACCCGGGCCGGGCGCGGTCGACGCCTTGCCGGCGATGGCGTACGCGCGCTCCGCGTTTTCGACGTCGACGATCCAGTATCCCACGAGAAACTCTTTGGACTCGGCGAAAGGGCCGTCGGTCACCTCGGGAGCGCCTTCGCCCTGCGAGCGGACGATGCGTGCCTGCCCCGGAGGCGATAGGCCTTCCGCGCCGACGAGCTCGCCGGCTTCACGGAGACCCTTGTTGAGGTCCTTCATGAACCGGATGTGGGCCCGGAACTCTTCGGGCTTCCACGCGCTTATCTGGTAGTCGCCGTTGCCGCGAGGCGCGTGCATCATCAGCATGAATTTCATCGTCCGCTCTCCTTTTCCGATCATCACACGCCGTCGGACGCCGCCTGCAGCTTGGCGAGATCGAGCTTCTTCATTCCCATCATCGCCTGCATGGCGCGGCCCGACTTCGCCTTGTCCGTGCCCGACAGCATTCCTCCGAGCTGCCTCGGAACGATCTGCCAGGACACGCCGAACTTGTCGACGAGCCAGCCGCACTGGACTTCCTTGCCGCCGTTCTCCGTCAGCTTGTTCCAGAGCCGATCGATCTCCGTCTGGGTGTCGACCTGCACCATGAGCGAGAAGCCCTGCCCGAACGTGACGTGGGGCCCCCATTCAGCGCGATGTACGTCTGCCCGAAGAGCTCGAAGGCCACCGACAGGACGGAACCCTCCGGCTTCGGGCCGCCAGCCGGGTAGCGCATGGTCTCTTTGATCTTGCCGTCGAAGAGCGAGGTGTAGAGCTTCGCGGCCTCTTCGGCCTGGGTGTCGTACGTGAGGAAGGTCGTGATCGAGGTGGTCATGTCGGTCTCCGCTGTATGGGCCGGGCCTGTCCCGGTGTCACCCGGAGGTCGGAGCCGACGGGCGGCTCTCGACATGGCCGGAGACGATTTTCGACGAACGCCCGACGCACCGATCACCCCCTGGCACAGGGTTGTCGTGGCGAAATACTCGTTTCGCGCGAGGTTTCGCGGTTCAGATCGTACCGGCAACCGCCCGTTGATCAGTCCGAGAGTGTGCTGGGGAGTGACACCTTTGACGACCTCATCCACGGCCCACCATCGGGTAAACACCGAGACGGACAAGT
>CALFNG010000480.1 GCA_937902985.1 uncultured Myxococcales bacterium | reverse complement strand
GCGTCTTCAACGTCGGGATGGATCAGGCCTGGGAGGCGGCGCGCGCTGCCCTTCGGTGGAACCATGCGGACGCCATCGAGGAACATCGGGCGGAGGGGTACATGCTGGCCACGGCGGGAGTCTCGGGATGGAGCTGGGGCGCCTCCATGGGGGTCTGGCTGGAGCCGGCGAATGCCCAGGGAACGCAGGTACGCGCCATCGTCAGCCGCAAGCTGGCGACGAACGTCTTCGGTCAAAGCGAGGACATGCTGCTCGACGACATCGCGAAGGCTGTCGCTCTCGAAAAGCAGGGCCAGCCCCTGCCAGATACAGATCCCGAGTGAGGCCCAATCCATCGGAGCCTCGTTCGACCCGATCTGCTGCGGGGACGTTCACGCTCTGCCGCCAGGCGACGAGCATCCGGTAGTGCGTCTCGTGCTCACGCACGATGCCGGGGAAGGCGTCCCCGCCTGGGCCCTTTACCTCTGGCATCCTGCAATGCACATGTCGCGAGCACCGTCCGTCGGGCAATGAGCCTCGCACCTCTGTTGTGCGTCGTGGTGGTCGTCACGATCTTGCTGACGTTGTCGCTGCTCGTCGGCGCGGGCTTCCTGGGCCTGAGGCGAGTAGTACTCCGCCTGCGCGCGTCGGTTGTATTCCTCCACCTCGGCGTTGCTCCGCTTGCACGCGGGACTCTGTATGATCCGCTCCTCGCGGCTGACCAGCCGCCCCACTCTCGGCATTCTTGGTGAATCGTCAGATAGCTTTTCCGCTTCCTGCTCCCGCGCGACCTGCACGAGCGCCGCGTGCGATTGCTGGAACAGGTCGCGCTCCGGGTCCCCCCACCGGTTGGCCAGCTCTAGCCTCGCGAAGGCGGCTTCGACTTGATCGAGCGCGGCACTCTCGCGCGCCAGTGCGATACCCTGTGCTTCCTGGTCATCGCGCCTGGGCTGAGGCCCTGCCACTTGGTTGCCGCAGACGACGAGCAGGCGGTAGCGCCCGTTCCCCTCCGCGATCATCGCCGGGAACGCGACGCCTGGCTCGGCGATCTGATGCCAGTCACCACCGCACAGCGCCTTGGCACCGTCGTAGCAGCTGGATGGTTCGACGCAGTGAACCAGCTTGGCGTCGGCGGGAGGCGTTCCTATCTGGCTCTTCGGAGCTTGCGTTGGCTTCGCCGCCGAGCAGGCCACCATCATTGCAGCCATGATCGCAGCAATCGGTGGCGACGGCGTGCGCCGCATCTCAGTTGCCACAGCCACCGCAGTATGAGCCGGGTGTGATCCAGGAGGTCTTGCCCAGCCTGGCGCAACACCCCCCGAGGCCCACGTGGCAAGAGAGCACGCAGGCATCGACGTCCTTGCTGCCACGGCAGTCGTTCGCGCATTCGAGGCAGTCTGAGCCACAAGCGATTTCCCGGCTCACGGCATCCACCGGCGCAACCGCACACGACCTGCCGTTGGCACTGAGGTCGCCCCCTGCGCCAACGCAACAGGGTTGGAGCTGGAGTGTACATCGCGACTTGCACACGTTTGGGTCCTCAGGATTGTTCTGGCCCATGCAATCCCACGTGCAGCTGCTCCACTGCCTGATGCAATCCTCGACCGACAACCGCTTCGGTGCCTGAGCCACGTTTCGAAGCTGTGTTGGGACTGGCGCAGCAGCGGGCAGTGATGCCGGTGCGCTCATCGACGTCGAGGCGCCTTCCGCCAACTGGCTCGTCGGCGCCTGCGCCGCCTTCGACGCCGAACAAGCCACCGCGAGCCAGGCGGCTCCTACCAGAGCCACGAGCCTCACGCGCACCCAGCACCTACTCATTGCGTCTCCGGAAACGTGGGCCTGCAATTATTTCCACCGCCGTCGCAGGTTCTCGCACTGCGCAGCACCTGCTGCTGCATGGCGGCGAGAGACTCCAAGTTTCGACTCGCAATGGTGTTGTCGTCGGGACGCTCGCCGATTTGCCCCCAAATGAACGATCTTTCCTCTCCGGTAGCCTGATCGCGAATTTGTTCGTTGAAATCTACGATGACATCCTTCGTCCGCGCCACTCCTACGCCCAGGGCTCCGAAAAACGCGAGCAGATAACGTCCTGGATAAGGACCCTTGAGCAGTCCTGCGGTGCCCGTCAGAGTGCTCGATAGGCTGAATGCGCTCAGCGGCACATTCAGGTAGCCATGAGCCTCTCGAAACGCTTTCCGAGTCTCTCGCAGCAGGGCCTTGTTCGCGGTGAAGGGCGCGTAAAGCAGGAGGAACTTGTCGATGGCGTCGAACCGAATGGCGTCGACGCTGAGGGGCAGCGACTTGACGAGAACGCGGATCTCCTCTCGTCCCAGGGACTGGACGGGACCTTCCGCAAAGGCAGGGTCGGAGTCCTCCGGGTCGGCTTCCGCCAGAGCCGGATCCCCCTTGGCGGCTGGGGTAGGCGGAGGAGATGCTGCGGGGGCGACAGGCCTCTCCTCCGTTTGCATCGGGGGATACTCTGCTGGCTTGTCCGCACCGCAGGCGATACTCGCGAGCGACAGGGTCACACATACGAGTCCGACCGTCGTAGTCATCTGGTGAGTCCTCACGGCTACTTCTTGCATTGAGCCACGCAGAACTGCCTCGTGGTGCAGTCATTATCGCTGCCGCATTGGGGGCAGGCATGCTCACAGTCTTCTCGCCGGTCAGATTGAGCCCGCTCAGCTCTTGCTTCAGACGCCTCGGCTCTTCCCTGCGGCGAGTTACGGTAGGCAGCCTCCGCTGCCTCCGCCGTCTTGATCTCGGCAACTCGCTGCTTGAACGCGGGGCTTTGCAGAAGGCGCTTGCAGCGATCCCAGAGAGCTGCCGCCCTTGGGGAGAGTTTCGCCTCGTTCGCCGCGGTTTGAGCGTTGACAATTCCGCTTATGGCTTTGCTCGCTCGCACAAATAAAGCGCTCTCGTCGTCTCCCCATCGCTTGGTTTTCTCCAGCTTGGTGAAGTCGCTGTCGATTTGATCGAGTGTGGCGTTCTCGCGTTCTTGCGCAAGTCGTTGTTGCCCCAGTTGTTCCTCCTGGTACTCGCGTTTGCCCTGGTCCATTAGCGCCTTGGCGGCGGCAGCGCCTGATGCTGCCGCCTGCTTCCACGCCAGACGCCAACTGGGATAGGCGGCAGAAAGAGGCACCGTCCCAACGTCCGTGCCATTGGAACTGATGGTGAGACTCTCCCCGTACGGCTCGCCGATGAAATCTCCAGATGGCATAGATGGCATCGGGGGAGGATGCGCGGCAAGCTCGATGTCGAGTGAGCCCGCAGAGTCCGTTGACCCCAACGGAATCGGAGTGGTGCTGCCCTTGGCAAATGCCCCAGAAATACTTGCAGCCGCAACGGGTCTTGACGGACACGTTCCAGCAAGGGCACCTCTTCGCTCCGCATACGTTGGCGACCTGTCTTCGTCGTGTTGCGCCCTCACCACATCAACTACGGCAATGCCCGCGAGGACTCCGCCCGCGATTAGCGAGGCGACGGCAAGGCCCTGCTCGGCGCCTTTGCCAACGGGGTTGTAGGTACGTGATGTCGTATCATTGGAATAGGTCTTTGAGGAGTCTGCGAGTCCCCAGACCCCCAACCCAGCGAACGCCGCACCACTGATGCCGAACGCCCAGTCGCCCCAGGCGCCCTTGTTTACCGTGGTCGAGTGTTGGATCGTCTCGACACGATTGTAGGTTTGAATCTGGCAATCACTGTCGAGTTGCAGGTGCACGATTGAGCCGTCTTGAGTAATTTGACTCGTGACTCGCTCCGCGTTCTCCGGTGCCTGTCGTGTGGCGACGATCCGCTCGGTAGAGGGCAGTGGTTGAAGGCTCATCGTCGCGCAACCGAACTGCCCCAGTGCAAGACCGGCGCAGATTGCTCGACGTCCCCAAGAACGCGCCCTTTGGGCGGGCAGTCTCTCCATGTGCATCAACATCATAACGCTCCCTTGCAGGCGTTCCCGCCCGATCCGGGGCACGCCGATTGGCTGGTCGCGCACGTGGCTCCATCGGCACAGCACACCGCGTAGGTGGCAGGGCAACACAGGGTGGCACCAGCGCAAGAGACAGCGAGGCTTCGGGCGGCTCCTGGGCAAGTGGGGCTGCTTTGCTGAGCCGCGCAAGTTGTTGACGAGCAGAAATTCGTAGGGTTCGGGCAATACGAGCCCTGAGGGCAATAGCTGCACTGACTGCCGCAGTAACCGCAGAAAAGACTGCCCGCGCTCTGGCAAGGGCACTGCCCGCTGCCACTTCCGCAGTTGGTGAACGACCCTGCCTGCGGACCGTTCGGAGTCTGCTGTGGTGCCACACCGGTGACGTAGTACCCGGCGCTGCACGGTGCGCCGCCGCTGCTGCCGCTCGAGCCGCTGCTACCGCTCGATCCACTGATGCCGCCCGAGCTGCTGGAGCCACCCGAACTGCTGCCGCTCGAGCTGCCGGCGCCGGGCGATCCGGAGGATCCGAAGGCAGCGCCCGTACACGATGGGTTGCTCCCGCCCGAACATTGCTGGATGCACGGGACAAGGGCGGCGGCGAGTGGACCGGTGCATTCTGTAGAGCACGTCGGGTCATTGGCGCACATGCTGTAGCTATCCACGCACACGCCTTGGAGACAAGAAGCGCAAAGTGAATTGTCGGGGGGTAGGCAACTCGCCGTGCCCGTCGAAGACTGCGTGCATTGGTACGCGCCCTGTAGCTGCCAGGCCTCCGTGCAAACCTGAGCAGGGTTGTTCCCGTCCGTGCAGACCTGGTAGCTCACCGTCGTCCCGTCCTTGCACGAGGCGATGATTCCCTGCTGGCACGCGTTCGTCGTCCCGCCCTTGAGATCGGCGCAGGTGACCAGCGGACCCTCGCGGTTGGCGCTGGAGCAGGACGTCACCCCGGACATCAACGCAAACATGGCACCTGCCCCCAAGCAGATGGCATTCATCAAGCTCCAACCGTGTTGCCAGAGTCTCTTCACAATGCCCTCCCCGCTCACGTCCTGACTACGAGGCGCAAAGCGCGCCACTTTCCACGGTAAGTCATGTCTTGCCACGACTCAAGTCATGTCTTGTGTAAGGAAAGAGCCGCCGCGCGCAGCCTTCGCGGGTGCCCGCTCGCCGGTCCGTTCCCGACCGTTCCCACGGACCTTCGGAGGTGTGGGCGCGTCCCGCAATCAAGAAGGCCATCGAGCGAGCCCAGAAGCGCCTGGGGCTTCGCCTGAAGGCCATCCGCGAGGCCAAAGAGTTGACCCAAGAGCAGGCTGCCGAGCGAGCGGCGATCCACGCCAAGCACCTCGGCGTCATCGAGGGCGGCAAGGCGAACGCCACCTTCGGGACACTCGTTGCGCTGGCATTCGCATACGAAGTGTCCCTCTCGACGTTCTTCGAGAGATCCCCCACGATCCGCTGAGGCTATCGGCGAACGCAGGGTGGCGGAGAAGAATCGGCAGATGAGGTTGGCGTGTTGTCGATCGAGCAATGGGCGTTTGCGATGACGGCTACGAGGGCGCACACGGCTGAGGAGGGTCCACGGACCACGAGGACCCCGGGATTTCCAGGATGCAAGTCACGCCTGCTTGCGATAGAAGACGGTTCATTGTGCGAAAAGGTAGGCTTTCGATGAGCGACCGCGAACGGCGACAGATGACATCGGTTCGTTTGGCGTGCGTCGTTGGGGCGTGCTCTTGGGCGCTGGCGCTCGCGGCGTGCTCCAGCAGCAGCAACAATGGCTCGCCCGACAGTGGCACCACTTTCGATGCCAGCACCGTGACGGATAGCGGCACGGAAGACGCGAACGCTGGGGGGAGCGACAGTACCGTCGCGGATGCAGGTAACCCGAGCGAGGAAGCTGGCACCGCTGATACAGGCGCCGACGGCGAAGCGTTCAGCGACGCGGGGGACGGTGGGATCGCAAGTCTTGACGGTGGCGCCGACGCATCGCCGTGTGTGCTCCCACCCAGTGGCCTGGTCGGCTGGTGGCCAGGAAACGGCAACGCGAACGACATTGTCGGTGGTGACAACGGTGCGTTCACCGGGGCCTACGCAACGGGCAAAGTTGACAGGGCCTTTTCTGTCGCTTCTTCGCAATACGTTTCGGTGCCCACCACTTCGACCCTGAACCCGACCGCGATCTCTATCGAGACCTGGTTTCTTCGCACGACGCCCTCGGGCCTTGCCGATCCGATCGTGACGAAGGGTGGCGAAGCTTCAAGCACTGCACACGGCTACACGCTCGAGTTCGGTGGGTACGCCGGTGGTAATAGTGCCCAACAGGTCTTCTTCTACGTATACACGGGCGGCACAGCCACCGGAGCCGGCGCGCCCGGTTGGCAATCGAGCCCCGGAAAACTCGTGGCGACTGGCTCGTGGGTCCAGGCAGTGGGCGTCTACGACGGCTCCCAGTTGGGCTTGTACGTCAACGGGACGCTCGTTGGTTTTTCCGCCGCATCAGGCCCTATCGTGGCGTCGGGCAATCCCCTGGGCTTCGGGCACAACTATGGATCTGGGGCGACGAACAGGGCCTTCGTGGGGCTCATCGACGAAGTCTCCATTTACAACCGAGCCCTGACTGCGACGGAAGTCAAGGCGCTGTATATGGCTGGGAGTGCCGGAAAATGCACGTCGGACCTTTCCGATGCGGGTGCGATATCTGACAGTTCTGCCAGGGACGCCGCTTCCGACGCGACATCCGACTGACCTTCGTCGGCATCTCCTACTCGTTCTTCCCGTTGGGCCTCTTGTGCAGGACGAAGCTCTGCGGGCTTCGGTCGCTCTTTTCCCAGGCCAACCGATTCTTGGCTCCTCGCCATTCGGACGCGCATCGCTCGACCTCTTCGTCGGCGGACCAAGCTCGGAGCACCCCGGGCCCTTCCTCGCAAGCGTCGGCTTCGTTGGCCCGGCATAGGATGACCGCCGGATTGTCGATGCCCATGACCACGCGTTCGACCTGACGCAGTCGGTCTCGAAGGAGGAGCAATCCACCCGCCATGGCGAAGGCGAAGTGCTGAAGGGCATCCCGCGGGCGAGAGGGATCGGCGTGGCGCTCGGCAGCCCATCGAAGAGCCTCAGCGCTCCCCGCCAGGAGCAGCAGCTCTCTCGATAAACTCAGCTTGCCGGATCGTGACTGGTTGCTCACCGGATGTAGACCTCCCGACGATGCCAAGGTGATGTCGTGATATCACCTTGTCAAGGCGTCGCGGGAGGGTGTACGGATGGATGGTGGCTGCTCGAAAGAAGGACGAACCGAGCGACGAGCGCCAGGGGCTGATGCTGCGGCTCCCGAAGGACTTGCATACCGCTCTGCGGCACCTGTCGATCGACCGGGGCGTCTCGCTCAACTCCGTCATCACCGAGGTGCTGGAGGACTGGTGGGCAAAGCAGCCGGAGCGAGCTAGGTACGGCTTGGCAAAGTACAACCGATGATCGCTCCAGAAGGCTCTCAACTCTGTCGCGCCCTACTCTGCCTCTGCATCCCTGGGACAATCATTCGACGACCAAGGTGCCCTCGGCACACAAGACGCAGGTGCTCCATTGGGAGCATGCCGAGACTGAGAAAGAGCCACCCGAAGGGATTCGGGCAGATGAGCGCATTGTGCATTTGTCGTATCAAGCATGGAGCTAATCGTATCCAGAGAACAGGCGTATCGATTCGAATCAATTACTCCACTGTCTGATTGGTTCAGATACGCCGCGTACGCATGCGCAGTGGTCCCTTGGCAGAGGCTTGGACCAGCATCGACCTTACTGCCACCCCCGCCCTTTGTCCGCTGGCCCCCAATCTTGCCGCCGGCGTCACTCCCTTTGTCCGCCACTCCCGCATCCTCAGAACAACTCGCGCCGAAAAGATTCCAAATGCAGACCGATTGAAAATCCGAGATAACCGTTGCAACCGGGAGGGACCGGACAAGTGAGGCAGGGGCCACGTCCACGCCATAGATCTGCGAGCGCTCAAACTCGGCTCCCGCAACGTTCGCGTTGTAGAACCGCACCTGTCCCCCCACATCGATTGCGTCCGCAGTGAGGCTAAACGCGGGGAAAAAATCAAACGTCGCAGCTCGCAGGTCAGCGCAGGAGAAATCGGGTGGGTCGAACTGAGGAACGCCTTGCCCCCCTGCATCCGCTGCCTCAGTGCCGAGCACCATCCACATCAGGAACCTCCCGCGCCCTCTCTGACGTGGCGTCCCGTTGTCAACAGAGCGGCTATCAAACACCGATTCTCGCAAATCGCTACCGACGAACTGGGCGCCGGTGACGTCGGCTCCTCTAAATGTGCAGCGTCTGCATGAGGCTCCGTTGAAACTCGAACGCACGAGCAGTGCGTTGTCGAATGAACTACCGTCCAACGCTAGGTCCTGAAGCCCGACGTGTCCAAGATACACACCCTCGAAGTCCGTTCGCGCGACACCCCTTCTAAGGAGTATCGCAATCGCATCGGCAATACTTTGCGCTCGCGCTTCGAGACTTCCGGGATCGACGGCTGACGCATAGCTGCCTACTGAGCTATTAGTCCATAGTGAGCTTTGCGTGAATAGCACCCGGCTTCCAGCGATGAGGGAATCGAGCGCATGTACAAGCGACTCAGACCCGAGCCCACCACCGTCGTGGGGATTGATTCGATCACCTTCAAAAACCGAGCGTATCGCGTTGCGGACCGTTGCCGACTGCTCAACTGCTAACGCATTAGCGAGAGCGACAAGGACGCGCTCGCCTCGCCGGTCTTCTGCATCGTTCAGGAACGACTCAAGAGATGTCACGCTGGCTAGACGCTGTGCCTCAGCGGTCTTTTCACCGAACGCTTGAAGTGCCTTGTCGAGGCGATCCTCCTTACGTTCTCGTTGGTTTAGGGAATCGGTATGCAGCCACTGACTGGTCGAAAGGAATAAACCAACGCCCGCGATAAGGACGGCGAGCACGCCGCCCGCGCTGGTGAGGACTTTTGCCTGCTCGAATAGTCGTTGACGTGGGGATAGTTGGATATTCAGTGTCTGAATCTCTAGATCCAATTTGCGCAATCGCGCGACATTCTCGGTATCGGCAATAGTCGCTGCGTCGCGTAGTGACTCTATTTCGAGGCACAGTTTCTCAAGCCGCGCTCGCTGCTCCTTCTTGTCCAGGTCGTCGCTCGGCTCGTCCATGGGCTCGAAGACTCGCCCATCGCAACGTGGCGTGCAAGGTCGCACGCGCACCGGGTCCGGGTCCCCTGGCTCGGCTGGCGGCAGGCTGCCTGGCAGGTTTATGCCGCCTTGCCCCAGATTTTCTTCCGCATCGCCAGCACCTTCGCCCGCTCGTACAGGCGGTAGCCGTTGATGGGATGCCGGCGAGCCTTGAACTTTCCCGCCTCGTCCCAGCGCCGCAGCGTCGGTTCGCTCACCCCGAGGATGCGCGCTGCTTCCTTGATGGTGATGATGGCGGGTTGCTCGTCGTTCGTTCGAGGCACGGCGTGGGCAGGCTACGAACCTTGATCAGGGTCGTCAAGGAGGCGTAGCCTCGGGGCTTCATGGCGAATGACCGCGTCTCGATCGGCGTGCCCCCGAAGGTTTCAAAGTCGAACGGGGCGACGAAGGAAACGGTACCTCCGCCGTCGCCGCGCAGCTTCAACGGCTTCTCCGAGATCACGAGCTTCCTTTGGGGCGTCGCCGACCTGTTGCGGGGCGACTACAAGCAGGCGGACTACGGCAAGGTAATTCTGCCCTTGACGGTGCTGCGCCGCCTCGACTGTGTCCTGGAGAAGACGAAGGCGAAGGTCCTCGCGAAGCACGACGAGCTGAAGAAGGCGAAGCAGGCGGAGGGCACCATCGAGAAGATGCTCCTCCGCACGGCGGGGACGAGCTTCTACAACACGAGCAAGCTCGACTTCGAGAAGCTGAAGGGCGACCCGAACCACATCGCCGCCAACCTGACCTCATACATCAAGGGGTTCTCGGCGAACGCGCGAGACGTCATCGAGCAGTTCAAGCTCACGGACCACATCGCCAAGCTGGACGAGTCGAACCTGCTGTTCCAGGTGGTCTCGCGCTTCGCCGATGTCGACCTGCACCCCGACAAGGTGCCGAACCACGTCATGGGGTCGGTCTTCGAGGAGCTGATCCGGAAGTTCGCGGAAGCCTCCAACGAGACGGCGGGGGAGCACTTCACTCCGCGCGAGGTCATTCGCCTGATGGTCGACCTGCTCTTCATCGAGGACGAGCGAACCCTGACCAAGAAGGGCATCGTCCGCACGCTCTACGACCCGGCGGCAGGAACGGGCGGCATGCTCTCCGTTGCCGAGGAGTACCTCCGCGAGCTGAACCCCGACGCCGAGCTGAAGGTCTTCGGGCAGGAGCTGAACGCCGAGTCGTACGCCATCTGCAAAAGCGACATGATGATCAAGGGGCAGAACCCCGAGAACATCGTGCGCGGCAACTCGTTCTCCGAGGACGGGCACGGCTCTGGCAAATTTGACTACATGCTCTCCAACCCGCCCTTCGGCGTCGAGTGGAAGAAGGTCCAGAAGGAGGTCGAGGAGGAGCACGAGAAGCAAGGCTTCGGCGGACGGTTCGGTCCGGGCCTGCCACGCATCAACGACGGGTCGATGTTGTTTTTGCTCCACATGATCTCGAAGATGAAGCCGTTCGATCCCAAGACCGGCGAAGGCGGATCTCGGATCGCGATCGTCTTCAACGGGTCGCCTCTCTTCACGGGAGACGCGGGGTCAGGCGAGAGCGAGATCCGCAAGTGGATCATCGAGAACGATTGGCTGGAGGCCATCGTCGCTCTGCCCGATCTGATGTTCTACAACACAGGTATCTTGACCTATCTCTGGATCCTCACCAACCGCAAGCCGAAGGCGCGCAAGGGAAGAGTCCAACTGATCAACGGAACCGCGCATTTCAAGAAGATGCGGAAAGGGTTGGGCGAGAAGCGCAAAGAGCTTGGGAAGGACGACATCGAGATTCTCGCGAGGA
>CALFNG010000479.1 GCA_937902985.1 uncultured Myxococcales bacterium | reverse complement strand
ACGCCGCCAACGTCGAGGCCGCGTGAACGCCGTGATCCGAGAGCAATCCACGCCCTCTGCTCAACCTCGATGACCAGCACAATGGTGGCCCCGCGCTGGCGACTGCCGAAGCCCCACTGGTTTTCGCAGCCCGCCAGGGTGTGAGCGGCGCGGTGTGGTCGCAGCGTCTCGGTGCTGAAGATGTCGGGGTTCGGGACTCCTCGAGCCCTGACCGGATGGCCCACGAGCTTCGATCTCGCGGGTCCGGGGATCGACTTTGGCCCAGTTGACTGCACGTCCGCGCCGGCTCAGATCTTCTTTCTCCAGAATGGCAGCACGCATGACGCAACGATCACAGGGGTGACGATGGCCGGAGCCAGCTACTCGACCGACCACTCGGCACCCCCGCCTCTGCCGCCGCGTTGGCAATCTCCCCCCGCGCCGTCACGACGCGCGGCTCGCTCTCCCCCTTCGGGTCCAGTTTGGCCGCCTCGTCCAGGTACCTCTTGCAGGCCGCCCACTCCTTCAAGGCGCAACTCGCCAAGGCCAGGCCCCGATCGCCCTCCGCGATCTGGCGATCGGTGGGCGCGGTGGCGACGGGGTCCGGCCCGATCGACATCTTCACGATGCAGACCCCGATGAAGCCCGCGACAGCGAGTACATCACCGTCCGCCACGGCTTCCGGATTGGAATGACCTCAGCGACCTTCTCCGGCGACGGCGTCTCCGGCGTGGGAGCCGGCGGCGCAGGAGCCGAGGGCGGGAGCGTCGGCGCCGGGCCGTCGGGAGCGGCCCGCACAGCCGGTGGCGCCTGCTTCGCGAGCACGGCCTCGGCCATCGCCATGAGCTCGTCGGCGTCCCATTCCTCGCCCGAGTCCGGCCCGGCTGGTTTCAGCTCGGCGCGCAGCTCGGCTTCGGTGAGGCCCTTGATGCGCTCCTCCTCCTCTTCACCGAGCAGCTTCTCGATGTAGAGCCACCCCCGAGCGTGGTCAGGCTTGTCGGGAGGGCTCATGGATTGTCCTCTTCGTCGTGTTCGTGGTGCGCCCTTCGACCCTGTTCTCTGAGTGCGCTCATTCGCCGCTCCTCGCTTGCCTGCCACTCATCGAGAACCTTCTTGCCGTGATACTTGAGGCGCTGATGCGCGGCCTTGATTTCTGCGGGCGTCACGTTGAAGAGCGCCGCTTGCTCGGCGGGGTCGAGGTCTTGGGTCATCGCAGTCTCGTAGATCCGTCTGGCGAGCAGATCGCTCCCCAGCTTCTCGAGCAGCTGCGGTCCAAGCATGCGCATGACGGCCAGCGAGCTCACGCGTTCGAGCTCGTCGTCCGCTCGCGGTTCGTCGCGGCCGGTGTCGTCTTGCGCTGCGCCGCCATCGGAGACCGCGATCTTCCCGGCGCGTCCCCGCTGCATCCGGGACCGTGTCCGCTTCAAGCTGACGTACATGTGCGCCAGGAACGAGCTCTTCTCCGGCCGGTACGGGTCGTCGTTCTCGTCGATGACCCGAGCAAGGGTCTGGCTGAGCAGATCCTTTCCATCGGCGTCGTGCCCATGAGCAAACTCCGTGGCCCATTGACGGAGCTGGCGCATGACCCCCTCCTTCTTCAGCTCCGACGCAACCAGTCGCCCGAGAGGGGATGTCCGCGCATCCATGACGCCCGAGACCCTACCATCGGCGCGATCGCCAGGACAGTCATCATGAAAGGACATCTCTCGAGCGGGGGTCGACCATCGCGCGCGTGATGACCCGTCTGCGCTCGAGAGACGGCTCGAGATGTCGCGAGTGACGGCCGTTCCTCACTCGAAGGATGGCTCCTGCGGTCGCGAGGGACGAGCGCCCATTGCTCGAGCGACGGCTCCTGAGCTCTGGCCACACGACCGGCCGTCGCTCCGATGAAGGACCCCGCGATCGCGAGCGAAGAGCGTCCGTCGCTCGAATGGTGACTCGTGACCTCTGGCCACGCGACCGGCCGTCGCTCCAATGACGGCTCCTCGGGTCGCGGGCGACGAGCCTTCGTCGCTCGAACGACGACCCGTGACCTCCGGCCGCACGACCGGCCATCATTCCAGTGACGGATCGCCAGATCGCGAGCGACGAACGTTCGTCGCTCGAATGACGGATCGCCAGATCGCGAGCGAAGAGCGTCCGTCGCTCGAAGGATGACGCGTGACCACTGGCCACACGACCGGCCGTCATTCCAGTGACGGATCGCGAGATCGCGAGCGAAGAGCGTTCGTTGCTCGAAAGATGACTCGTGAGATCGCTGGCGACGTGTGTCCGTCGCTCCCGTGACGGCTCGTGAGGTCGCGAGCGACGAGTGCTCGCCGCTCGAATGATGACTCGCCCGATCGCGAGTGGCGGGCGTCCGTCACTCGAATGAGGGGCGTCGGTATCTCGCGCAAAGGCTCGTCATCTCTCGAGTGAAGGTCGCGTGTGCCGTCGCCGAAGCCGGTTTTCCCCGGAGATTCGACGCCACACCCACATCGTCCCACTCATTTTTCGGCCGACCCCCCCTCAACTTGGCCGGTAGGCATCGAGACGTCGATGCGCGGCACGCTGCTTCGCAGCGGCGTCTCGTTCAACGCCACGTACAGAAGAGAAAGAGAAGGACACCATGGGAATCAATACACCGAACAACAATCGTATCGACAAGATCACCGCCGAACAAACATTGGTCGACGGTTTCAACCTGCATGCGACGGCAATCCCCAGCATGGTGATTGACGGCGTATTGCGAACGACGAAGGACATCGTCGCGACTCTGCAATCACGCATCGACTCGGCCAAATCGGCGCTGTCGACCAAGGCAACTTGGCAGGCAACGATCCGCTCTGACCAGGCGCTGCGTGACACGACCAAGACATTCGTCTCGGGCGTGAAGCAGGGTCTCCTCGTGGCCTTCGGCGGTCGACTGGACACGCTCGCGGACTTCGGACTCACGGCGCGCACAAAGCCCGTCGTGACCCCCGAGGAGAAAATCGCTAGGACCGCCAAGGCCCAAGCGACCCGCGCTGCGCGTCACACCATGGGAACGAAGCAGAAGGCGGCGATCAAAGGCACGGTCACTCCGACCGTACCGGCGACCGCAGCTCCCTCGGCTCCGACGCCCAATCCGACGCCGCCGGCAATGGTGCCGACGGTGCCGGTCACGCCGGCGACGCTACCGGTTCAACCGGTCGCTGCGCCGGCAACGACGCCGCCTCCGGTCTCTCCGGTGGCGACGCCGGTCCAGACGCCGCCTCCGGTCCACCCGGTAGCGACGCCGGTCGCTGCAACGCCGTCGCCGGTCACCCCGGCGCCGGCGGGGCCGGCTCCAACGACGCCGCCGGTCATCCCGGCGGCGCCCGAGGGGCCGACGCACACCGCGTAGCGAGTCACTGAAGCAGTAGTCACGTAAACCGCCCCCCTCCCGACTCCCCCGGATTCCGCGGGGGGGCTCGGGAGGGGAGCACCCTCGAACCACCATAAAAGAGAGATGAAGTCATGAAAAATGCAGATGAACGTACGATCGACAAATATCTAGGCCTTCGGTCCGCATACAACGACAGGACCATCGAGCAAGAGTTCCGCCACCTGGTGATGTATGCGTCGGAAGGGGATCCGCGCGCCATCGGCGCGATCGCGGCGGCTTTCGGCAGCGACCTTCTCGGCACGGCAAAAGACACGTTGGGGAAGTTGCACGGAGAGGCCGGCACCGTCATCGAGGAGTTTCTGAGCGTCTTGGTCAATCGGCGGTCGCCTTACGTCGCGTACAGGGACGGTTGCCCCGAGCGATGGATGCACTGGGTCGTGCGGTCAATCGCGCAACACCGACGAAGGGAGCTGCTGCGTTGCCCGAAGAGCCGCGATGATCCGGAGATAAACGACACCTGACGAGTGACGTCTGACGCGGCGGCCCCTCGGGAAAGAAGCTCCCGGGGGGCCGCGGCGCGTCAGAACGAGGCGACGGCTCCGAGAGGAGCCGCCCCTCAAAACCCGTACGCCAGCCGCAGGTCCGTCAGCATCGTGTCACACTCGTCCATCTTCTTGTGGCCCTCTCGCAGGAGCCGCGTGGCCTCGTCGAGCTTGAGCGGGAGGGCCTGCGCCTCCGGCGAGTCGGGCGCCAGCCGCGCCGCTTCGATGTCCGCCAGCTTCGCCCCCACCTCGTTCTTCAGCGCGAGCGCCTTGGCGGTCGGCTCGATCGCCTGGACGCACGTGCGCTTCGCGTCGCACACGCGCGTCTCGGAGCACGCCACGGCGGCCACGGCGTCGGCACGCACCGCGAGCGCGGGATTGGCGGTCGCTCCGCGGAAGCGATCGACCGCATCGGTGAGCGCGGCGGCTTCGCGCTTGCCCGCGCCTCCGCAGGCCGTCACCGCGACGGCTCCGGCCAGCACCGGAAGGATCGCGAGCTTGATTCTCATCTTCATGACGTTTGCTGCCCCACGACCCTCTTCATCGCCACCTCGAACGGCCCCATCTCCTTGTACGCCTGGATGCTCATCGCCAGATCGCCAGCGTCAGGCCACTGACCGCGAGCCCCATGTGAACGAGGCTCGAGGTCACGAGAAAGTGAAGCTCGCCGATGCGACCGCGAGCCGCGAGCGTCCATCCCACGAGGTACGCGCGAGCGTCGCCGGCTTTGCGTTCAACGCGGTCAAGCCGCGTGGCACGTCTCGCAGACGGGCTTCTTTCGCGACCCGGCCCTGCCGAGCGCGCGGTGACAGTCGGCGCAGAACGCGATGCTCGGGCCGCACGCCTCGCAATAAAAGATGCCCCACCGCTCGAACGACTCGATGCGCGGCTCCTCTTCGCAGTGACCCGGCGTGTGGCACGGGCGCGGGACCTTCGTGCCGCAGCCGGCGCAGACGCAGAGCGGATGCTGCTGCACGAGGCGCGTGAGCTCGTCGGTCACGCCGGCGTGCGGCGTGATGCCCGTGCCGCGACACAGCGGGCACGCCGTGGAGAGCTGCCTCGCCACGGCGTTGCGAATGAACTCGCTCTTGTTCGGCATCGCGTCGAGCAACGCCGCCAGCTCGGGCTCGACCTTGAACGCGACGATCTGCTTGTTCGGGCGTGGTTTGCGGGGCACAGGCGTCGTCTCCCTCGGGTATGACGAATGTATAACCCGACCGGGCGCGCGGGTCGAGCCGGTCTGCTGACGAGTGCCTCGACGTTCGCGCGTCCTGACGGGCGTCCCTGCCTTGGCGAACCTGCCGCTGGTCGTTCAGATCGGCAAGTGGCGGCGCAGGATCACGGTGCCGGAGGTCGCCGACTGCGCCACGACCACGCTCCCCGACTCCTACTCCGGGCCCACCCAGCTGCGCCTCCCCAGGTCGCAGAAGGAAGGGGACATGCCGCAGATGGCGATCCTCACCGGAGGAGCGGACGATCTCGCCTGCTTCCTGACGCGCGTCGGCGTCGACCCCTCCGAATACGCCGCTCCCCATGCGGGTGGCCGGGTCGACGTGTACCGGGGGCTCGCCACCGCCGGGAGCTTCACGGGCCCGGGCGGTGGCCTGTCGGTCTACGGTCCGTCACGATGCATGAGTCACGTCGGTGTGGTCACCATGACCGCGCTGCGATCCCTCGGAGGAGATAGAGCCTGGCGTCGAGGTCGGCCACCCTCGCGTCACCATTGGCCCTTCGTCTTGCGAGCGGTATCGCGCTCCGCGCCGCGCTGCTTCTCGCGGGATCGGTCTCTCCCTTTGCGCTCTCGCT
>CALFNG010000478.1 GCA_937902985.1 uncultured Myxococcales bacterium | reverse complement strand
GTTCGCCACGTTCGCCACGTTCGCCACGTTCGCCACGTTCGCCACGTTCGCCACGTTCGGGGCCGGGTGCGGAGGCGTGGCGGCCGGCACCGACCCCGGCGCAAAGGCTCCCGCCGGCGACTCGGAGCAGGGCGACCCCGGCTTCACAGACTATGCGGCGTCGCATGGCATCCAAACGCTCAACGGCGGGGGCGGCGACGCGCCCGAAGCGACGGCCGACGGGCTGCGGCTCGAGTCGGTCGACAAGGACAAGACCATCAAGCTCGACGGCGTCCCGACCGAGTGGCCCCCATTCGCGAAGGCCACGATCACTATCCGCGGCCCGGCCCAGTCGCAGATGATGGTCGGCCTCCAGTACGACGACGCGAAGCTCTACGTCGCGGCCGTGATCAAGGACGCGTCGTTCGCCGTCGGACACGACCACGTGTCGCTCCTGCTCGCGGTCCCGACCCCGAGCAGCACCTACGCGATCTACGATCTCGGCCTCTTCGCCGGCAAACCCGGCGATAGCGAAGGGAGCGTCCGCTTCGGCAGCCGCGCCATCGTGCCAGGCGCGAAGATCGTCGAGGCTCCAGAGGCGGGCGGCTACACGCTCGAAGCGTCCATCCCGTGGAGCTCGCTGCCGGCCGCGCGTACGACGCGGGTCGGCATCCACGGCGTCGCGCGTTACGTCGACGGCGACTCCGAGATAGCCACCGGACCCGTGGATCCGCAACACCCGGCGGCCATGGCGTGGATCCCGAGCGAGCCCGAGCTCTCGATGATCGAGCAGTTTCTGGCGCCCAAGGGGCTGACCAAGACCGCACCCTCGTTCGACGCCGTCGCCGACCTCACCGGCGACGGGATCCGCGAGCGCATCGCGGTCTTCGACCACTTCCTCACGATCTGCGGCAGCTCGTATCTCGGGGGGACCGGCTTCTTCTACCGAGACCTCGGCGGCGACCTCGTTCGACTCGACGTGCGCGACGCCACCGGTCGGGGCAAGGGGGACGTGGTCGTCCGCCGCCGCGCCACGGTGGGGGGGTCGACGCGCGAGTACCTCGAGGTCCTGAGCGCGATGAGCAACACCGACGAGCCTCGCGTCACGTTCACGCACGAGATCGAGGTGCGCCAGTCCGACAAGCACATCGACAACGCGGTCCGCCTGACGCGCGGGGAGATCGACGTGAGCGTCGAGCCGTCGACGACGTGGGACGCGCAGTCGTACCAGGAGCCGATCGCCAGCGACGTGGCGTCGATCTTGTTCCCCTGGGGCAGCGTTCGCTCCGAGACGTGGCGCTGGGACGGCTCGCACTTCAAGAAGGCGAGCGAGGTCACGCGGCGCGAAGAGATGCCCGGCGGCGGCACCGCGGGCGTGACCGGGGACCACCCGTCGCCCCATGCCGCGGACCGCCCCCTCGAACCCCCCACGCCGAAGGTCGCGCGCGGCGGGAGCCTCTCGGAGGCGATGCTCGATCAGTACCGCAAGGACCGCGGCGCCGGAGACGTCGCGCCCAAGTCCGATCTACGGGTGCAAGTCTCGGGCGATGCACGACCCGAACGAGTAGTGCTCGTGGGACGCGACATCGTGGTCTTCGGTCCCGGCTTCAAGGGCGGCACCGGGTACAGCTTCGTGACGCTCGCGCAGTTCGCCGACGCGGCCGACGTCACCGAGCTCTCCGCGCGCGACCTCACCGGCGACGGGGCGGCCGATCTCGTCGTACGTGGCGTCCGGCACGTGGGCGCCGATGGAGGGAACGTCGACTCCGAAGTGCTCTTCGTTTACCAGGTCAACGGCGACGCCATCACGCGCGTCTTCGGGATCGAGACGGCCCGCGATCGCGGGAACAAGCGCGTGCAAGGGCTCGTGCAGTTCATCCCCGCCCCCGGCAACAAGAAATTCGACGTGCTGTCCGCGCCCGGCCGCGCGACCGGCTGGACCGAAAAGACGTATCCGTGGTCGCAAGACCAGCCCGGCAGCGGCGACATCGAGCCCCTCATCCTTCCCTGGGGAGGCATCCACGACGTTCGTTACCGCTGGAACGGCTCTGCCTTCGCCCCGCTCAGGGACTGAGAGAATTCTCGGTTCAGCGCTTCTTGGCGAAGGGGTCGCCGACGTCGTCTATGCCGCCGCCTGAAGCAGGCGGGGTCGTGGGCTTGGCGGTGGGACCCCAGGCGGGGTCCAGGGTGATCGTTTGCCTGGCGCTCGAGGCGTCGATCTTGGCCGTCTTCGCCTTGTAGCCCTTGCGCGTGACGACGAGCGTGGCGCTCTCGTTTTCGGTCATCTGCATGACGACCGGCGACGGGCCCTGGTCTTTCCCGTTGCGGGTGATTGTCGCGTCTGCCGGGGTCACGCTGACGAGGATTTCGTGCGTCGCCGGGGCGACGACGGCGGCTGCCGCGAGCGGCACGGGCGCCGCCGGCGCCGAGAGAGCTGCCGTCACGACGGGGGGCGCCACCGGCGCGGCGAGCGGCGTCTGGGCTGGTGTGCTCGGGCTCCGCGCGAGAACGACGGCCACGATGCCGACGAGGGTGCCTACCGCTCCGATCGTGGCGTAGAGCGGCCAGCGCTTCTTCGGCTCATGGGGAGTCGCCGGCACGGGCGCTGGCATCCCGTGCGCGCGGAAGTAGTCGGCCGGCACGTTGAAGCCGCCCGTGCGCGCCATCATCTCGCCGACCGCGTCGGGAAGCGTTCCGCGTTCGAGCCTTTCGAGGTCGGTCACGAGCTCGTCCATCGCGCCGTAACGGCCCTCGGGCTTCTTGCTCAGGCACTTGAGGACGATCGCGTCGAGGCCCGGCGGCACGTCGATCTCGGGCACGAGCGCCCGGATGGGGACGGGCGCCTTGTACATGTGCTGGGTCAAGATCCCCATGAAATTGTCGGCGTCGAACGGGACCTTGCCGCTGGCGAGCTCGTAGAGAATGACGCCGAGCGCGTAGATGTCCGTGCGGTGGTCGACGGCGGCCCCTGCCGCCTGCTCGGGGCTCATGTAATGAGGCGTTCCAAAGACGCTCCCCGCGCGCGTCATCTTCTTGGTGCCCGTGCCCACCTTGGCGATCCCGAAGTCGAGGATCTTCACGAAGTCGCGCTCTTTTCCGCGCGTGACGACCATGACGTTGTCGGGCTTGAGATCGCGGTGAACGATGCTCGCGGCGTGCGCGGCCTGGAGGCCTTGCGCGATCTGCTTGACGATGTGGCAAAGCCGGGGAACCGGCATCGGACCCTTGAGCTCGGCCAGCACCCCCCCGAGACTCTTGCCTTCGAGGAACTCCATCACGAAGTACGTGGACCCGTCGGGGAGCTGCCCGAAGTCGCTGATGTCGACGATGTGCAGGTTGCCGATGGCGCTGGCCGCGCGCGCTTCCTGCAGGAATCGCTCGAGGAGCTCCTGGTCGGTCGCCATCTCGCCGCGAAGGACCTTGATGGCGACCCGCTTGTCGATGACCTTGTGCCGCCCGGCGTAAACGACGCCCATGCCCCCTTCGCCGAGCACGCGCTCGATCAGGTATCGACCGTCGATCGTCTTGCCGACGTAGGGGTCGACCTTCGGCGGGGGGGGCGGCACCGTGGTCGAAACCGCCGCGCCGGCGGCGGGCACGGGACCCTGCGACACGGCCGGAGGCGTCGGCACCGGCGTGGGAACGAGACCGATGGTGACGGGCAAGGACGCCGTGTCGGCCACGCTCGTGGGTCGCTCAGACTTCGGGGCGTCGCTCATGAAGCCTCATCGAACGATGAGAGTAGGGATCTCACAAGGCCAATAGTGCAAGAAGCGAGCCCCAGCGCGAAGATTGTGCGACATGCGACAAAGGTGCCACGAACACCAGAGTAGCTCGGCCTGGGCCTCGCCGCTCTCGCTCTCCTTATCATCCGCATCATCCGCATCCGGCTCCTGCAGCTCCTCCACGGAGCGTGCACGGGGCAGGTCGCCGCTCGCACCCTCGCACATGCCTCGCACATGCCTCGCACATGCCTCGCTCCAGCCCCGCTCCAGGCCCCCCCTCCAGGCCCCCCGCCGCGGTCCGCAGCTTTTTCAGGGACGCCCATCAAACCGGAAGGGCCGTTCACGGTCGGGCCGTATCCGACGCGGCGGGCTCATCGCCGGGCGTCTCGGCGCCTCGGAGCCGCGAGCCAGCCGTAAGGCGCGACTCGCGCGGCTCGGCATTCATGGTACGAGGCTCCGGTGTGCGCGGCGAGCGCGCTCGCTCGCTGCGCGAGCCGGCCACAGAATCTTCGATGGGCTACCCGCTAACCGTCGCGCTCCGTTACCTCGCTTCGAAGAAGCGAAGCATGATCTCGATCAGCACGGCGCTCGCGATCGGCGGCGTCCTCCTCGGCGTCGCCGCGCTCACGATCGTGATGAGCGTAACCGGCGGGTTCCAGGAGCAGTTTCGCGAGAAGGTGCTGGGCGTCAACGCGCACGTCCTGGTCCTCAAGTACTCGATCGACTTTCGCGAGTACCGCGACGTGATGAAGAAGATCGAGGGCGTCCCCGGCGTCGTCGGCGTCGCTCCCTTCGTCATCAACCCGATGATGGTCACCCACTCCGAGCGCACGGCGACCGGCGTCCTTCTCAAGGGCGTCGACCCGGAGCTGATGCCCAAGGTGCTCGACCTGCCGGAGCACATCGTCGAGGGGAGCCTAGCCGGGCTACGTCGCCCTGACGCGCAGCCCCCCGAGCGGCCCGGCGGGGTGCTTCGCGATCCTCTTCGCGAAGAGCTCGACCTCGGGACGCCCGGCAGCTCCAGCGATCGCGACGGAGGGACCGAATCGCTCCTCAAGTTGATGCGTCGCGAGGTCGACGCCGAGATGCGAAAGCAGAACGAGCCGGCGGCGGTCGCGTCGGCGTCGGCAAGGCCGCCAGCGCCCGCAACTCCCGCTCCCCATCCGATGTCGGCGCGCGCGGCTCGTCCCGCCGTTCAGGGCGAGGTGACCCCGAGCGGCGGCTACAAGAGCCGCCTGCCGGACGACGACGACCTCCCCGACTCCGTCGATCCCGACCCCTGCAAGAGCCCCGAACAGATCGCGAAGATGCCGGGCATCGTCATCGGGCGCACCCTTGCCAAGCAGCTGGCCGTCGGACTGGGCGACTGCGTCCTGGTCACGTCGCCGCAGATCGGCATGTCGTTCGGGTCGGGCACGCGCGCGCCGATCGCCAAGAGCTTCCGTGTCATCTCGGTCTTCGAAGCCGGCTTCGACCAGTACGACTCGAAGCTCGTGTACACCGATCTCTACGAGGCCCAGGCCTTCTACGAGTATGGCGACAGCGTGACGGGGGTGGAGATGAAGGTCGCCGACATCGACGACGCGCACGCCATCGCGAGGAAGATCGACGTGCTCCTCGACAACGGCATCTATCACACGATGGACTGGCGAGAGCTGAACCACGGCCTCTTCACCGCGCTGCTCATCCAGCAGATCGGGATGAGCTTCGTGCTCGGGCTCATCATCCTGGTCGCGGCCTGCACCGTCATCGCGACGATCGTCATGGTGGTGCTCGAGAAGAAGAAAGAGATTGCCGTGCTGAAGGCCATCGGCGCCACGAACGACGCAGTCCTCATGATTTTCCTCTACCAGGGCGGCATCATCGGCCTGGTGGGGACGGCCCTCGGCATCGCGATCGGGTGGCTTTGTTGCCGATTCTTGCTCGTCTATAGCTTTCCGCTCGACCCCAAAGTGTACTTCATCTCCCGCCTTCCTGTGTCGATGCACCCGCTCGAGTTCGTGCTTCCCGCGGCCGTGGCGATCGCCATTTGCCTCGTGGCGACGATCTTTCCAGCGATGTATGCCGCGAAGCTCCGGCCGGCGGATGGTCTCCGTGCCGAATGATGTCGCGTTGACCGGCCGGACGGGGCCCTGATAAATGTCGTCGAGGCACAAGTGAAGAACGACAACGTGCCGGGCTCCGGAAAGGCAGAACGCGTCGCATGCGCTGGCTCGTAGAGGTGACGTCGCTCGGCAGGACCGAGAAGGACTCGCTCTACGTCGATGCCGACAGCTGGCAGAAGGCGCTCACCGTCGCACGCACCCTGCGGGGCGAGACCGAGCCCATGACGGGGTTCTCGATCGAGCTCCTCGAGGAGGGATGCCGCGCCGTCGACCCGGTGACGCGCATCAGTTACGAAGTGCATCGCGCCCCAGACGACGCGCGCGCCCCGTCCATTCGCCCCGTCGCGACGGTCCCGAGGGCGACGCCCGCTGCCGAGGCCCATCCGCCCGCGCCGACACCCGCGGTCGCGCCCGCACCGCCGGTCGTTCCCGCGGCGCCCGAACCGCCGCCCCGGCGATCACAGTTCCCGGCCCGCCCCCAGATCTCGGCCACGGCCACGATGATGATCGGCTCTCCGGCCCCCCCGCCGGTCGCCGCCGCGCCGGTCGCGCCCGCGTCGATCCCACCCGCCACCTCGAGCCTGGCGTCGCAGATCGTCTTCAAGCGCGAGCAAAACGCGACCGAAGCGCTTCCCCTCACCTACCGCGAATACGTCTTCGTCGTCCCTCCGGGGTCGAGCGAGATGGCCGCGGCGACGCTCGTCCAATCCCAGCTCGAGCTCGTGCGCAATTCGCTCGAGCGCATGCCTCCCGGCAAACTCGTCAACCTGGCCGTGTTCGACGTGACGTTCCAGGGCCGGCCGCCCGTCCCTCCCCTCGCGACGCTCGCGTGGAAGGACTGGCGCGGGGTCGCTCTCGTCTCGTTCCCGCGCCAGCCGGGGCGTGCGCCGCTGATGATCCCGACCGCGGCGCCGGCTGCGCAGCCGCAACCGCAGCCGACTCCCGCCCTGACGCCCTCCGTTCCCAACGTATTCCTCGCGCCGCTCGTGATCACGCAGGCCCCGCCTCCGGTGGCCGCCCCCGTGTTTCCTGGAGCCGCTACGAACCCGTTCGTCCCGGCCGGGGTCGCCGCGGGCGCGGCGGCCCCAGCGCCCGCGAATCCTTTCCTCCCCGCTGGCGCGCCCGCCCCGGCTCCGGCGACCGCGGCGGTCCCCGCGCCGGCGAACCCCTTCGCGCCCGCGCCTGCCCCGATGCACCCTTTCGCAGCGGCGCCCCCGCCCGCGATCTTCTCGGCCCAGAACCCCATCTTCGCGCCCCCGCAGCAGACGTTCTCTCCGCCTCCGGTATTCGGCCCGGGCCCGCAAGCCTCGCCGACCACGCAGACTTTCGCTCCGGCGGCGGCCCCGGCCTTCGCGCCCGCGCCCGCCTTCGGTCCGCCGGTCGGGGTGCAGCCCGTTCCGTTCGCCCCCGCGCTCCCCGCCGGGCCATCGGAGCGCATCTACGGCGAAGATCTCATCGCCGATCTCTTCGAGTCGATGCACGGCCTGCACTTCTCGCGCGACGCCGTCGAAGGCGGCGACTTCTGCCTGGCGCTGGCGATGGCGAAGCTCCCTTCCCTCGCGGGGATCGTCCAGGTCTACGACATCAACCGCCGCGAGTTCCTCGTCACGAACACGCGCGGCGACGGCACCGACAAGCTCCTGCTTCGCCGCTTTCCCGAGACCGACAACCTCCTCGCGGCGGCCATGCGCAAGCGGCGCGCGGTCGTCATCGGCAACGCGCTGGAGGGCGACGCGGCGACCAACGAGCGCTACGTAGCCATCGGCGGCGCGCGGAGCGTCATCATCGCGCCCGTCATGCAAGCCGGCCGTTTCCTCGGCGCCATCGAGCTCGTGAACCCCGTCGACGGCGAGCCGTTCACCGAGTCCGACGGCAATGCCGTCAGCTACATCGCCGAGCAGCTGGCGGAGTTCGTCGCCGACCGCGGGGTGGTGACGGACCCCGAGCGCATCGGCCCGCGCCCGCAGCGCTAGTGCCATGGCGCGTTGGCGCGACAGGCTTGCGAGCATCGTGCTCCTCCCGGCGGTGCTCGTGGCGGTCGGTATCCTCGCGTACTTCATGTTGCGGACGACGCTCCAGGTCGAGCGCCTGCGGCAGCAGTCCGTTCTCGAAGCGACGCTCGGGCTCGCGAACGAGAAGGCCGATCGCCTCGATCAGCGCATCATCGAGCAAGACGACGTCATCTTCGCGATCGCCGATCCCTCACGCCTGACCGAGCTCACGCAGCGCTGGCTGCCGACGGCGCAGCGCGAGACGCCGACGGTGCGCGCGGTGCTCGTTCTCGACGAGAACCACACGGTCGTCGCCTTCGCGTCCCGCGCCGGCGGCGCGTTCGCCGAAGAAGAGGCCTTCCGCAGGCTGCTCGTGCAACGCATGTGCGGAGACATGGACCTCGGAAAGCTCCCCCCCGACGAGCTCCGGCACCTTCACCACGAGTATCGAGGACAGAGCTACCTCGTCAGCTACTGGCAGCGCGTCGCGCCCGCCCCGCGCCCCGCGAACGCCGAAAGCGAAGCGCCCGAATCGAGCGACGTCGCAGAGACCACCCGGGCACACCGGTACCTCGTCGTGGCCTGGTACGACCTCGGACGCATCGTCCGCGAAGCGATGCCGTCGCTCTTCTCGGAGGCCGCGACGCCGAGCCGGGTCAACGTGGTCGACGAGGGCGGGCGCATCATCTTCGGCCCGCCCCTGCGGAGCGGCGAGTTCACGGTGGGGGTGCGCTTCCCCACCACGCTCTACGGATGGCGCCTGCAGGTCTCGCCGAGCGCCAGCGACGAGCTCACCGCCCGCGTGCGCAATCGTGCGCTCCTCGAGCTCGTGATGGTCGTCCTGTCGTGCGGAATCATCGTCCTCGGGGTCGCGACGACCCTCATCGCCACGGCGAGGGAGCGGCGCACGTCGGCGCTCAAGAGCGAGTTCGTCGCCAACGTCAGCCACGAGCTCAAGACGCCGCTGGCGCTCGTGAGGATGTTCGGCGAGATGCTCCAGTCGGGCCGGGTCGCGAGCGAGGCCAAGCGGCAGGAGTACCTCGACATCATCATGAGCGAGAGCGAGCGCCTCTCGGCGCTCATCGAGAACGTCCTCGACTTCGCGCGCGTGGAGCGCGGCCGCCAGGCCTACGAACTCGCTGAAGGGAGCGTGGGCGACGCGGTCTCGCAGGCCGTCAGCGTCTACCGGCACCGCGCCGAGTCCGAAGGGATCGGCATCGTCGCCGAGATCGAGCGCGACCTTCCGCGCACGCGCATCGACGAGCGCGCGATCCAGCTCGCGGTCATCAACCTCGTCGACAACGCGCTCAAGTACGCACCCGGTACCGGCGTCGTCACCGTCCGCGCGACGCGCGAGAACGGATCCATAGTCGTTCGCGTCATCGACCGTGGGCCCGGCGTCCCGCCCGACGAGCGCGAACGCATCTTCGAGCGCTTCGTTCGAGGCTCGACGTCACGAAGCTCGGCCGAAGGGCGCGGCGACGGCCGGCGCGTGCGGGGCAGCGGCATCGGCCTCGCCCTCGTGAAGCACATCGCCGAGAGCCACGGCGGCCGCGCCTGGGTCGAACGCGACGGGCCCGACCGCGGGGCCGACGCCGCCGTCGCCGTCCAGGGGCCGGCGGCCGCGCAGGCCCCACCCAGGTCTCCGGGCTCGACCTTCGCCATTTCCATCCCGGTCGACTGAAGCTGGTGGGAGGCTGGTGGGACCGTCCTGCTCCAAGCAGCGGAAGCGACGCTCGGAAGGGTTCAACGGCGCCGGTTGACGGCGCATTCATGCTAGATATTGTGGACGATAACTTGCAGGTCATGCATCGGGGTGAAGCCTTCGTGCTCGCCACCGGGCCCCTGCGTGGTGACCCTGCAAGCGGTTTGGAGACGGAGGCGCGTGAGTTTTCGCATGGCGAATGAGGAAGCGAAGCTGTTCGTGGCGGGATTGCCCGACAGCATCTCTGAAGAAGTGCTCAAGCAGCTCTTCGAAGCAACGGGCGGCAAAGTCGTCGGCGTGAGTCTGCCGAAAGATCGGCTGACGGGCCGGCCACGCGGGTTTGGTTTCGTCACGCTGGCTACGCCCCAAGAGGCGCAGGCCGCGCGCGACGCGCTCGATGGCTCGATGCAGGCAGGAAAGTCGATCTCCGTGCGCCCGTTCCAGGCAGAGCCTCCGAAGCGCGACGCGCTCGGGGGTCCCCGACCGATGGGGGCAAGTCCGCCCGGACCGCGCGGCCCTGGCGGCCCGCAGCAATCTCCCGACCGCACGCTCTACGTGGGCAACTTGCCCTACGACACGACGCAAGAAGAGGTGCAGCTGCTCGTCAACGCGGCCGTGGCCGACGGCGTGGTCCGGGTGCACCTGCCCATGGACCCCGATGGCCGCAAGCGAGGCTTCGGCTTCGTGACGATGGCGAGCCCCGAGGCCGCGAAGACCGCGGCCGACGCGCTCCGGCAAGCCGACATCCGAGGCCGCCGCCTCATCGTCAACCTGGCCCATCCGAAGGGTGAACGCCCGGCCCCGCGCGAAGGCGGCGGAGGCTACGCGGGTGGCGGTGGGGGCGGCGGCGGCGGCGGCGCGCCGTTCCAACCCTCGTTCGGCGGCGGCGGCGGCCCGAGCAGCCCCACCCATCGAAAGCCCGCGGCCCACGAAGAGCGCCGAAAGCGCACCTTCGAAGACGGCGGCGGCGGCCCCAAGAACAAGGGCAAGCGCGGCGAGCGCGAAGTTCGCGGCGGCGCCAATAACCGCATCGACTACGGCGGCGGCGACGACGACGACAAGTAACGTCCCCGTCACGCTCGCGAGAGAGAGAGAGAGAGCGAGAGCGAGAGAGCGAGAGAGAGGGAGGATCAGGAAGGCGGCCGCCTTCCTGTTGATTCCCCTCTTGCTCCGCCAGCGGGCCTGGAGCGGGCGCCACTTGACGGAATGGTTAAGCTGGGCAAATCTCCGCCCCCTCTCAACGGGCGAACGACAGGTTTTTCATGCGCGACCTCATCAAAATGACCTGCGGCAATTGCAGCCGCGCGAACTATACGACGACCAAGAACAAGCGGACCATGTCCGAAAAGTTCGAGATCAAGAAGTTCTGCCCGGTTTGTCGAAAACACTTCCCGCACAAAGAAGGCAAGATCTCGAAGGGCTGACGGCCGCCGGGCCGGGCCTTCCCCGAGGGCTCGGCTTTCCCGTTTCGATGCGGCTCGCATTGACCCCTCTGGCCACGGCCAGCGCGCCGGGCGAGTCGGGCGCGCGGGCGGGGCCCCTTCATGGGTCGCCGAACCGGGCTCGGCCACCTGGGTTGAGGTCGGGTAGCCATCTGTGGTAGAAACGACATCCCTTCGTTCTCAGGGACATCGCTTCGGCGTTCACGACTCCCGCGCGGCACTGGGGCCCGCGGCTTCTTCCTCCCCCAACTGCCCCCCGCGGCAAGGAGCTCGCGCGCCATGATCTTCGACTGGCTTCACGGCCTGTTCTCGAACGACCTCGCGATCGATCTCGGAACCGCAAACACCCTCATCTACGTCAAGGGCAAGGGAATCGTCTCGTGCGAGCCGTCCGTGGTCGCCGTCCAGAAGGACTCGCGCGGCGGCAACAAGGTGCTCGCGGTCGGCCGTGAAGCCAAAGAGATGCTCGGGCGCACGCCTGGGAACATTCGCGCAGTGCGGCCCCTCCGCGACGGGGTCATTGCCGACTTCGAGATTACCGAGGCGATGCTCCGCTACTTCATCGCCCGGGCGCACAGCCGCCGGACGCTGGTGAAGCCGCGCATAATCATCTGCGTGCCCTTCGGGATCACCGAGGTCGAGAAGCGCGCGGTCAAAGAGAGCGCCGAGAGCGCCGGGGCCCGCGAGGTCTATCTGATCGAAGAGCCCATGGCCGCCGCGATCGGCGCGGGCCTTCCGATCACCGAGCCGAGCGGCAACATGATCGTCGACATCGGCGGCGGAACGACCGAGGTCGCGGTCATCTCGCTCGCCGGCATCGTGTACTCGCAGAGCGTCCGCGTGGGCGGCGACAAGATGGACGACGCGATCGCCGCGTACCTCAAGCGAAAGTACAACCTGGCCATCGGCGAGCAGACTGCCGAGCGCATCAAGATCCAGATCGGCAACGCGTACCCGCTCGAGAAGCAGCTCACCACCGAGGTGAAGGGGCGCGACCTTGTGGCCGGCGTGCCCAAGACGGTCCTCGTCAACAGCGACGAGATCCGCGAGGCGCTGACCGAGCCCATTCACGCCATCGTCGAGGCGGTGCTCACCGCCCTCGAGAAGACCCCGCCCGAGCTGGCGGCGGACATCGTCGACAAGGGCATTGTCTTGACGGGCGGCGGCGCGCTCCTCAGGAACCTCGACGTGCTCCTCCGGGAAGAAACCGGCCTCCCGGTGATGGTCTGCGACGATCCGATCAGCGCGGTCGTGCTCGGCAGCGGCAAGGCGCTCGATCACATGGAGCTCCTCAAGGAAGTGACCATCGCGTGACGTTCGCTTGAGCGCGGCCGTTCGACGAGCGCGGCCGTTCGACGACCCGCCCTCGCGACGGCGGACGAGGTAGAGAGCGCAGTGTCCCCCACTCTCAAACGCGCGCGAGACGCCGCTATCGTCGTCGCTCTGCTCGCGGTCCCGTTCTTCGTGCTCAAGGCGAACATGAAGTCGCTCGAGAACCAGAGCGCGATGGACCGGGCGATCTTGCGGATCTCGGCGCCCGTCGAGGTGGCGGTCGCGATGGTGGCGCGCGGCGTCGGCGACGTCTGGGACGACTACGTCTACCTGGTCGACGTGAAGCACGACAACGAGCGACTGGCGTACGACAACGCGCGCCTCCGCGAGCAGGTGCGCTCGCTCGAGCAAGCGCAGGTGGAGAGCCGCCAGCTCCGGCGCCTCTTGCAGCTGAAAGACTCGACGCCCGGCGACGCGGTGAGCGCGCAGGTCATCGGCAAAGACTTCACCGAGTTCTTTCGCGTGACGCGCATGGTGCTCGACAAGGGCGCGCGGGACGTGCGCTCGCACATGCCGGTGATCGCGCCCGACGGCGTCGTCGGGGCCGTCCTGCACGTCTCGGGCGACACGGTCGACGTGCAGCTCGCGGTCGACGCGGCCTTCGGCGTCGACGTCGAAGACCAGCGTACGCGCGCTCGCGGCTTCGTTCGCGGAACCGGCGACCCTGCGCGTTACGGATGCAAAGTCGAGATGGTCGACTCGCGCGACGACGTCGAGATCGGCGATCTCCTCGTGACGAGCGGCAAGGGCCGCTGGTTCCCGCGCGGCATCCCGGTTGCGCGCGTGACCAGGGTCGTCAAGCGGGAGCTCGGGCGCGACCAGGACGTCGACGCCGCCCCGACGGTCGACTTCTCGCGCCTCGACGACGTCCTCGTCCTCGTGACGTCACCCGGAGACGAGGGATCGTCGTTATCCCCCAGCACCGCAGGGAACCAGGCTCCGGGCGGCCCCCGCAGCAGGCCGTGACATGCGCAACGTCGCGTTCCTCGCGCTGGGCCTCGGGCTGCTCATGCTCCAGGCGAACGTGTTCCGCGCGCTCGACGGGATCCCCGTCGCCGTGGCCGTCGCCGTGTGGATCGCCGCGCTCGGGCTCGACGCCGCAAGCATGATCCGTCAGATGCGGGGCGCTCCGGGTCGCCCCGGCGCCATCGCCGCCTTCCGGCCCGATCTCGTCCTGCCGGCGACGGTGCTCCTCGGCTACACGCTCCTCGTGGCGTTTGGGCATACGCGGGTCGGCCGACCCATCCCGGCGCTGGTCTTGCCGATCATCCTCTTCATGGGCGTGCACGAGTACTCGCTCGCCCGCGGCGCCGCGGTGGCCTTCGTCCTCGGCTACGCCACGGACGTCATCGGCATCGCCCCGGTGGGCCTCTACACGTTCACGTACGTGGCCACGTTCGTGCTCGCGCGCGCGGCGGGCGTGCGGCTCGCGGCCCAGACCACGTGGATGCAGGTGCTCCTCGTGGGCGCCTTCGCCGTCTTGCAGAGCACGATGGTGCTGGTGCTCCTCGCGATCTTCGGGCGCGACGCGTGGGTGCCCCGCTCGCTCTATCCGCTCACCTTGCCGCACGCGGTCGCGACCGCGGCCGTCGCGCCCATCGTCTTCCGCTTCGCGCAAGCGCTGCACGTGGCGACCGGCAACAGCCCGCGCGCCGAGGCCGGGGCGATGTCATGAGCAACCTGCTGCTCCCCCGCTCCGACGTGGGCGAGTTTCGCCGGCGCTACAAGTGGATGGCCCTGGGCGCGTTCCTCGCGTTCGTGGTCATCGTCGGCCGGCTGTTTCAGCTCCAGGCCCTCGACGGCGCCGAGTACGCGACCATCGCTCACGAGAACATCATCCGCAGGGTCGTGCTCCCTACCACCCGCGGCGTCATCCGCGACGCCTACGGCAAGGTGCTCGCGTCGAGCCGCCCTTCGTACGACGTCGAGATCGTCCCCGGGCGCGTCATGCCGAGCGCTCGGCCGGTGCGCTACCGAAACGGCCTGCCCGTCGCCCGCGATCCCGACTCGTGGCCGAAGCTCGCCGAGGTCCTCCGGCTCAACCCCGAGGAGAAGCGAACCTTCGAGGCCCGCGTGCGCGCCGCCTGCGTGAGCGACGAAGACAAATCGCCCTGCTGGCACACGCCCATCCTCGTACGCGAAGACGTCTCACGCGACATCGTGGCGGAGCTGAAACAACACCACGACGAGCTCGCCGGGGTCGACGTCGTGGGCGTCCCGGTGCGGTTCTATCCTTACAAGGACCTCGGGGCGCACATGCTCGGGTACGTCGCGGAGGTCGACTCCGAGACGCTCCTCAAGTACCGGCCCAAGGGCTACGAAGACCTCGCGCGCGAGGAGCAGCAGCGCGCCAATCCGCTCGGCTACGAGGCGGGCGACACCGTCGGCGCCACGGGCATCGAGCGCGCGTGGGAGTCGTATCTCCGGGGCCAGCGCGGCTGGGAGAAGCGCGTGGTCGACGCGCGAGGCCGCTACCGCTCGGGCCCCGAGACGGAGCAGCTGGTCGACGCGCCGCCGCGCATGGATCCGATCCCCGGGCGCGATCTACGCCTCTCGATCGACGTCGAGCTCGAGCAGGCCATCGAGCGCGCGATGCGCCCCCACGCGGCCGGCGCGGCCGTGGTCGTCGATGTGCGTACGGGGCGCCTGCTCGCCCTCTATTCGAAGCCCGACTTCGACCCCAACGATCTTTCGGGCGGGGCGGGCCGCGCGCGTGTTCGCGAGGCGTACAACCGGATGTACGCCGATCCGCTGCGTCCGATGCTCGACAAGACGATGAGCGGCGCCTTCCAGCCCGGCTCGACGATGAAGCCCTTCAGCGCGCTCGCCGGGCTCGAAGACCACGTCATCGATCCGGACCACACCGAGAAGTGCGAGGGGTACGTCGTCTTCGGGCGGCGCGTCTTCCGCTGCAGCCACGTGCACGGCAAGGTCCGCCTGCACGATGCCATCGCGCGATCGTGTAACGTGTATTTCTTCCACCTCGCCGAGACCGTGGGCATGGACCGGATCGCGCGCGTGGCGCAGGCCTTCGGCCTCGGCGACAAGACCGGCCTGGGCATCAACCCCGAGGCGCCGGGGCGCATCCCCACGCGCTCGTGGTACGCGCTCCGGTACCGCGGACAGTTCCGCGTCGGCTTCACGCTCAACATGGCCATCGGCGAGGGCGACGTGACCGTCACGCCGCTGCAGCTCGCGACCGCGTACGCGGCGATCGCGAACGGGGGAACGCTATACCAGCCCCAGGTCGTCCGCGCCGTCGAGACGAGCGACGGCGCGGTCGTGCAAGAGTTTCCGCCCCGCATCCGGCGGCAGGTACCGATCGCGCCCGACAACCTCCGGCGCGTCACCGATGCCCTCTACGACGTGGTCAACGACCCGAGCGGCACCGCCTACCCCGCCCGCGACCCCACGCTCGACGTCGCGGGCAAGACCGGCACGGCGCAGACCGGCTACGTCGTGAAGAAGGAAGACGACGCCAAGATGGCGTGGTTCCTCTCGCAGAACCACGCCTGGTTTTCGAGCTTCGCGCCCGCGCACAACCCCGAGATTGCCGTCACGGTCCTGGTGCAGCACGGCGGCTCCGGTCCCGAGGTCGCCGTGCCGGTCGCGATGCAGATCGTGCACGAGTACGAGCGCCTCCAGGCGGTCCGCGCCGGTCGCGCTCCTTCGGCCAAGTCGCCGCCGGGAAGGCCGGGACCGCGGCCATGACCCTTCGTCTCGACGACGGCGGCGGCCTGCTGGGGCGGGCGCGCGAGCACTTCGACTGGCTGCTCTTCATCACGGTCGCCACCCTCGCCGTCATCGGCGTCATCAACCTGTACTCGGCCACGAGCGTCGCCCGCGGCGCCCACGCCGAGGACTACATCCAGCAGATCTACTGGCTCGTGGGCGGCGGCATCCTCGCCACCGTCGCCGCCGTGATCGACTACCGCCATTACGAGCGCCTCGGCTACGCGGTCTACGCGGTCGGCGTCGTGCTCTTGCTCCTCGTCTTCATCCTCGGGCGCGAGATCCGCGGGAGCTCGCGCTGGATCTACATCGGCTCGTACAGCTTTCAGCCGAGCGAGTTCATGAAGCTCTTCCTCGTGATCGCGCTGGCCAAGTACCTGCACGACGATCCGAAGAGCGAGGGGCGCACGCTGAAGGACCTCGCCGTGCCCGCGGTCATCGCGGCGGTGCCGACGGCGCTCGTCATGCTCCAGCCCGACCTCGGGACGGGCCTGATCCTCGTGCTCGTGTTCCTGTCGATCTGCGCGCTCACGCGCGTGCAGACGCGGAGCCTGATCTGGCTCGGCGTCGTCGGACTGATCCTGGCGCCCGTGTTCTGGAGCTATGGCCTGCGCGGCTACCAGAACGAGCGCATCAACGCGTGGCTCAACCCGAACGTGAACGTGCTCGGGTTCAACTGGGACCCGCACCAGGCGCGCATCGCCGTCGGAAATGGCGGCTGGTTCGGGCAGGGCTTCATGCGCGGCTCCCAGAACCAGTTCATGTTCTTGCACGAACAGCACAGCGACTTCCCCTTCCCCGTCTTCGCCGAAGAGTGGGGCTTCGCGGGCAGCCTCCTGCTCGTCGGCCTCTACGGCCTGCTCGTTCTCTGGTGCCTCCGGGTCGCCTCGATGGCGAAGGATCGGTTCGGTGCCGTGCTCGCGGTCGGCGTCGGGAGCATCATCTTCTGGCACGCCGTGTTCAACCTGGGCATGGCCACGGGCCTCTTGCCCATCGTCGGCGTGACGCTGCCTCTCTTCTCGTACGGCGGGTCGAGCGTCATGACTGTCTTGCTGGGGGTCGGCCTCGTGATGAACGTCTCGATGCGCCGCTTCTACGCCTCGCCGAGCCGCACGACGCAGCGGCTCGGATTGTGAGGCGCCGGCGTGCCACTGCGCCCGCGAGGCGCCAATGCGAGGCGGCAATCGGTCGGCCTCGATCGCCGGCTCGGCGGCGGGATGCGACCGCTCGTCGGATAGGAGCGGAGCGTTCTTGTGGTGCCAGGGACGTTCTCGTACTCCGGCAAGATGGAGAAGAATTTTTTCATCGGCCCCCGCTGCACCGCCCTGCTCGCCGCTGCCTTCCTCCTTCTGCCCGCGTGTAGCAAGAAGGACGACGCCGTCCCCGCAGAGACGACCGCCGCCCCCGCAGAAGGAACCGCGGCGACGGGGGCCAGTGGAGAGAAGCGAGAGCACGAGCACGAGCGCGGAGACGGCGGCCGAGAGCACGAGCACGAGAAGCCCTAGACGCCGCATAGCGTCGGACGAGACCGATGCTCGTCCTCGATCAATCCCGAAGCGCCGGGGGGACCCGGTGCACGCGCTCGGCTAGAGCCGGCGCCGGCTCTAGGGAGTCGGCGTTCCCATCTTGCCGCCGCCCTGAAGGACCATCATGTGGAACTTCGAGAACTCGGTCTGGCCCAGCGTGTACATGACCTCGGTGAGGAGGCGGTAGGGGGTGAACGAGTCTGCGATGATTATGGCTTCGCTGTGGGTCGGGTCCTTGCCCGTGGCCATGCGGATTCGCTTGTCCGAGTCGCGCCACGACTGGAGCGAGCTGCCGAGGGGCACGATGAAGTAGTCGTTGCGGGAGCCGCGCTTGTACTTGGCCTCGACGCCGTACTGCGCCGCGTCGGGAGGCACCGGGCAGACGACCGTCTCGCCGACGATGAGCTGCGACTTCGAGACGATGACCGCGAGGCCCTCGGGCTCGCTGTCCGGCTCCGTGGTCAGGATACTCTTCGGCAGCTGCAGGTCTTGCGACTGCGGCAGCGACGCCGGCGAGTTGCTCAGGCTCTTGAGCAAGAACACCAGGATGATGGTCATCATGTCCATCATCGCGGTGATGTTGAGGAACGTGATCTCCGGCTCGACCTTGTTCTTCGCGATCGCCTTCCGGAGCTCGCGCTTGTAAGTCACCATGCTCGCAGGCTTCTGCGGCGGGCGCGCCGGCCCGACCGGACCTGTCGGCGGCTGATCGACCGGCGGCTGGTTCACTTGGGAACTCCGAAGTTGATGTCGGGGAAGAGCTCCTGCCCGTCGTCGCCCTTTCGGATCGCGTCGATGGTGCCGATGATGACCTGGTAGGGGATGTCCTTGTTGGCGGTCAGCGTCGCCGCGGTCTCGTCGGCCGCTTCGGGCACCTGGTTCTTCAGGCGCTTGGCGCACGCGGTGAGGGCGGGGAAGTCGTAGTTGGTGCTGCCAGAGACGAGGCCGACAGCGGTTCCCGACCCGGGCCCCGTGCAGCCTTCGCCGATGCGCTGGCCGAACGCCGACACGATGAACCCCTTGTCGACGACGATGATGTTGAGCGACAGGGTCGGCTTCGTGGGAGCCCGGGCGCTCGAACCACCGGCGCGCGGCGGCTCGGAGTCGATCATCGTGGTGAACGTGACCGAAATCGTCGCGAGGACGAACATCAACACGTTGGTGATGATGTCGAGGAACGGGATGATGTTGAGCTCGCCGCCCTCTTCATCGGGCGCGAGCTCCTTCGGCATCGACAGGCGGCGGATCCTGCTTCGCTGCGCTGCGCTGAGCTTCTCGACGGGCTCCGGCATCTGCGGCTCCGTCCCCGATCAGTAGCCGCCGGGACGGGTTTGGATCGTGAGCAGGTTGAAAACACGCTCCTGCGTCGCGTCCAGGTCGTGCTGAATGTTCTTCGCGCGCTGGTGCAAGAAGAGGTGCGCGATCATGCAGGTCACGGCGATGCCGAGACCGAAGGCCGTGTTGTACATGGCCTCCGAGATGCCGAGCGACAGCTGCGCCTGGCGCTGCGCCGCCGAGAGTCGCGGATCCGACACGGCGCTGAAGGTCGTGATCAAACCGACGACCGTTCCGATGAGACCGATGAGGGTCGCGATGTTGGCGAGCGACCAGAGCGACCCGACGCGCTTCTCGACGGCCGGCCGGAGCTCGCCCATCTTCTCGCTCATGGCGGCGTCGATCTCGTCGGGTCCCTTGTTCGCGTGGGTCAGCCCGGCTTTCACGAGCTGGAGTGTCGGATAGTCGCCCGCGTCGCAAAGCTTGATCGCGCGGTCGATGTTGCCGGCCGTGACGAGCTTCTTGATCTGCGCGAAGAACTCTTTCGAGTTGACACTGTATTTCGAGAGCTGGAACGCGACGCGCTCGACGATCATCGCGACGACGACCGCGCTCACCACGAGGTTGGCGACCAGGAATGTCGGGCGCTCTTTGAAGGCGCCCATCAGGCCCGAGCTCCCGCTCGCCGCCTGCGCCGCCTGCTCCGCAACTAGGACCACCAACATTCCCCGACGCTCCTTTCTGAATTCTTTGGATCCGCTGACCGCTCGCTGCCGCCGCTCAGGTTGCGGGACGCTCGCTCAGACTCGCTCGACCTGCTCAACTCGATCGACCGCGCGCCAGTATAGCGGGACGCGCTTTGAAAAAGGGAAATCGGTCGCGTACTTCGTTCGTTGGCACGCACACTGTCGCCTTGGCGCTCGCCTTGGCGCTCGCCTTGGCGCTCGCCTTGGCGCTCGCCTTCACATTCGCTCTCGGGCGGCTCTTCGAGCCCTGTTGCGCCGCGCCCACCGTTCCGTCCGGGTCACGTTGCCGTTGCCCGCGCTCGGCTCCACTTCGGGTCAACCTGGCCTCGGCGTCGGTGAAGGTCGCGTGCACTTTGAAGAGGGGAGCGTGAAGCCTCCCGAGAGCGACGAGCTCTCGAAACAGGCCACGCCGCAGCAGGCTACTGCACCACAAACCGCCACCCGTGTCGATTGTCTCTTTCCACCAAAACGACTGCGGCGAGCGAGCCCGAGCAGGCTCGTGGTCGCAATCGCGATCACGAGCCCGAGCATGATCACGATCACGAGCACGAGCCACGATCCACAATCGCCCCCCGCTCGCCGCGGCAACGCGCTCGCCACCCTTCTTACGGTCTACCTTGGCCATCGACTCGATCCGCCCTCCGGCCGCCTCTCACTAAGCGCACCGGGCACCACTCACCGGTAGCGGCCGCCGCCGAAATGGATCACCCCGAAACGCGGGCGCGGGACCGGAACCGAATGCGTGCCCCGCGGGTCACGCACTATCCGGCGGCGTCGCGGCGCTGCGTCGATGCGTCGAGGAAAGCGCCCCCGACCTCGAACACGCCGAGGCTCTCGCGCCTCCCCTGCTTCAGATGCTTCAGAACTGTTCGGAACCCAGCAAGCGTACCCTGGCGCGCTGGTATGACGTCGGCGACCTTGGCAACGTTCGCTTGGTGAAGAGAGCGGCCGCGAATGCCGGTCCTAAGGATTACACCATCACAAGAACATTCGTTAACACATTGAATTTTGTGTTCTTTCGTGACCTCTCGAGAACGTCTCCGACGGGGTCCGACCCCCAAACTCGCTTGACGGGCTTTGGTCTCACCTGTCACGCTCGTGATGTTCGTAGCCCTTGACGTGAGTCGCTTGCTTCGAACGGATTCGTTCAGATAACGTGTCGCCGCGGCTCGCTCGACAGGCGCGACGCAAACGCGTTGCCGGACGGCATCGCTCGAGGTCTTCAGCTCGCTGCTCGCAAGCTCACAAAACCGCCGGCGCCTCTCGCAAATCAACGCTCCCCGAACAACGGAGGGCGGCGTGGGTCGGTCGACGAAAAAACCTGACGGAGGACGGTTCGATGGCTGCTGCGTGGAAGCATTTCAAAGAAGGCGGATGGGGGATGTACATCATCCTCTTCTGGTCGATCATGGAGATCGGCGTGATCGTCGAGCGTGCCCTCTACTTGTATGGCTCCTCGATTAACAAGGACGTGTTCCTCGCGACGATGCAGAAGTGCATTCTCGCGGGCGACATCGCCAAGGCTGTGAAGATGTGTTCGGCCGCGAACGCGCCGCTCGCGCGGATCGTTCAGGCAGGTCTCGTCAAGGTGAACCGTCCGGACGAAGAAGTTCAGGCGGCCATGGATGAGGCAGCGCTTCGGGAGATCCCGAAGATCGCGAAGCGAACGGGTTACCTCGCTTTGCTCGCGAACCTAGCGATGCTCAGCGGTCTCCTCGGTACCGTGGCCGGTCTGATTACGAGCTTCGGCGCGGTCTCCGGCGAGAGCGTCGACCCGAGCCAGAAGGCGAGAATCCTCGCCGAGGGCATCTCCGAGGCCATGAACTGCACGGCCTTCGGGTTGATCGTCGCCATCATCGCGCTCGTCGCCTTCGCCGTTCTCAACGGCAAGACGCAGGGGCTCGAAGACGACATCAACGAGGCGAGCGTCCAGGTCCTCAACCTGGTCGTCACCAACCGGCAGAAGGTCAATATGGCCGGCATCGGCGGCTGAGGGAACTTCGAGCAGGGCCAGGACCTCCAATCAGAAACGTCGCGGGGCTCGCAACGAGTGCGAGCTCCGCGGCGGTGAAGACTCGACGTTGAGAACACACGGAGCAGCACATGGGTGGCGTTGACGTTGGCGGCGGCGGTGGCGGCAAGCGAAAGTCGCTCGACTCGGAGATCAACATGATCCCGATGATCGATCTCTTGATGGTTACCATCTCGTTCCTGCTGATCACGGCGGTCTGGACGCACATGGCGCGCATCAACGCCGACGCGCAGGTGCCAGGTCCCCCGCGCCCTGACGTCGAACAAGAGAAGACCGAGCCCGAGAAGCAGCTCCACATCGAGATGCGCGAGGAAGAGAAGTTCGTGCTCGTCTGGAAGCAAGGGAGCACCACGGTCGACTCGATCGACGTGCCCCGCAAAGACGTGGTGACCCAAGAGGGCGCCGTCGAAGTCGTGCGATTCCCCGACCTGGCGGACAAGGTGGCGAGCGAGTGGAAGGCCAAGGGCCAGCATTCGAATCCGACCGACCGCAAGCTCGATCAGGCGATCCTGCACACCGACAACAAGACCGAGTTCAAGTACATCATCGGCGTCATCGACGCGGTGTATGGCACTCACCGCGACATACAGCTCGGCCCCAAGACCGAAAAGCTGCCCGCGTTCAACATCACCTTCGCCGTGAACTGAGAGCAGACGACCATGGCCATTACAGCGCCCACCCGTCGCCTCATGCATCACGTGGGGCTCGAGTTCGTAGAGAAGAAGATCCAGGGCCACGGCAAGCGCCCGCTTGCGGCGGGTCTGTCGCTGACGAGCATGATCGACTTCCTCGTCGTGACCGTCGTTTTTCTCCTGATGACGTTCAGCGCCAGCGGCGAGACCCCCGTTGCCAAGGGCCTCAACATGCCCAAGGCCGAGAACACGCTCGACATGATCGACGCGCCCATCGTCGTGGTCGTGGGCAGCCAGATCCTGGTCGACGGCGGGCCGGCGGGGAACACCCGGCCGATCGAAGAGTCGGACCGGATGCAGCGCATCGACGAGCTCTTCAATCTCCTGAAGGCCAAGCGCGAGCTCTGGAAGCAGACCCACCCGACCAAGGACTTTCCGGGCGTGGTGCTCTTGCAGATCGACCAGGAAGTCAAAGCCGTCATCGTGAAGAGCGTGTTCCAGACGGCGGCGTTCGCGGGCTTCCCGAACGTGAGCTTCATGGTGAACAACCTTCCGAAGAGCGCGGCGCACTGAGGTTTCGTTTGGGGCCGTCTGGCGCCTCCGGGGCGCCGGGGCTGACTCTCGAACCCGTCCGCGTTCTCTGCGCCTCTGCGGCTAATCTCTCTTCGCCTCGAAGGGCGCGCCGGGCTTCATGGCTGATCTGAGACGCAAAGGCCCTCGCGGCCTCGGGAGCATCGCCCAGGCTCGAGACGCTCGGGCGCGAGGCGAGACGCGGTGGACCGCGCAGGCGGGGCTCGTCGCCGGCGGAGCGGTCATCGCGGGGCTCATCGCGCACAAGTTCGTCAGCGAGCACGAGCTCAACACCGGCCGGCAAGCGCTGCTCTCGAAGCAACGCGCCGTCGTGGCAACGTTGGGAACCGAGTGGCTTCCCCTGCGTGACAACCTGGAGCACGACGTGCTCGACGCGGCCGGGGCCGACGGCAAGGGCGACTACCCAGGCGACGACATCGCGCCGGCGGCTCGCACGTCCGACTTTCGGTCGCAGCCGGGGATCTACCTCCGCATGCGCCTGGCCGACGCAACGACCCCGAAGAGCATTCGCGCGATCGCGGCCGACGCGAAGCGCGACGGCTTCGCGGCCTGCCTGCTGCGGGAGACCAACGAGCGCGGGCTGCGGGGCGAGATCGACGGCGGCGCCTTCGCCGAGCAGCCGTGGAACCTCGGCCAGGCTTACGCGGCGACGCGAATCCTGACCGACGAGTGGGTCACCGACGTGAAGGACGCCGATGACGACCTTCGCCTACGGGTGTTCGTACAGCAGTACGACAAGGCGATCCGCGACGAGATCCCGATCGCCATCGACGTCGTGAAGCGAGCGCAGTTCTTCTTGCTTGTGCTCGACGAAGACGTGCCGGAAGCGGCGGAGTTCGTCGATGGCGGCCCGATGACCGAGGCGGCGTTGCAGCTCGTGCCGCACCCCGCGCGCGTCTTCGTCTTCGAGCTCAAAGACAACAAGCCCCTCGTTCGTTTGCGCCGCTCCGGCGGCGGTCGGTTCATCCAGGCCGGCGAGCGAGCCATCAGCGACGACGAAACCAAAGACGCCCTGCAGCGCCAGGCCAACAACTGCGCCCTGGCCAACCTCGTCGACGCATCCCTTCGCGCTCACTAGCTGCGGTCACGCAAGGCGAGAGGGAGAGGAACCGCAAAGACGCCAAGTATTGGGTGGGTACCCAGCTAACCGAGCGCAGGCATCGACGTCGCCCGGCACAAATCCCAATACTTGGCGGCTTCGCGCCTTTGCGGTTTCTCTCTCGCCTACCGGGGGGGTCGGTCGCCGATGTCGACGAGGTGAGTCGAGACGACCTGGTGCCATGCGAGGGTGACGGCGAGGTACGCTTCGCGGTCGCTCGGGTGCACCGGGCCCGAGGCGAGGGCGTCGTCGCTCCACCGAACGCCGCCGTGGACGGCGAGCCAGAGACCGGTGGCGTCGGGAAGGATCGGGAGCTCGAGGCCGACGCCCGTCTCGATGCCCGGATGGGCAGCGAAGCCGTCGCCGTGCGGGGAGGCCGGCCAGGTCATGCCGAACTCGAGGCCGAACGAGTCGAGCAAGAGGTCCCAGCGGGCGCGATGCGTCTCGTGGCCGCCGAGCCAGCGGTAAAGAAACAACGGTCGCAGCTCGAGTCCGAACGCGATCATACGGCGAGGGTCGGCCGATGAGCCCGCGAGCACGCCGTCTTCGTAGGTCGCGAAGAGCCCGGCCGTCTCGAGATAGCGCGCGCGCAGATCGGCTGCGGCGCGCGGGCCTCCCGAGGCGAACGAGGCCCCGGCCCCGACGACGACCGCGACATCGCCCTCGACCCGGCCGTAGCTCGGTTCGACGCCCTCCGCGCGCGCAACCGTCCCGATCAGCACCGCGGCGAGCGCGAGGACGCCGGAAGGCGCTCCTCGAAATCCCGTCGTTCTAGAGACCGAGCGCATGCGTGACCGGCTCGCGCAGCTCCGGCGCGAGAACGAGGCGAACTCGCGAGAGCACTTGCCCGGCGAGCCTTCCGAGCAGGAACGACACTTCATGAAGGGGCCGGGCCGGGCCCCTCGCGTACACGACCATGAGCGGAGATTCGACGGTCGCGAGGGGCTCGTCGGCCGCGACGTCGAGACCCACGTAAGCTTCCGGGTCGTAACCCCGCGCCGCAGCCACGTCGCGCGCGACGGCCAGCGCGCGCGCCGCTCCGGTGCCCACGGCCTGATCGCCGAAGAGCTCGAGCGTCTTGAAGAGCGACCGCGCTCGGATGCGCTTCGCGAGGTCTGCGAGCGGCTTGTCGGGCGCGGCCTCCCAGGTGTGCATGGCGCCCCAGAGAACGCCGTCGTCGAGTTCGAGGTAGTCGTGGAGCGAGATGGGCTCGCCGCGCGCGACCGACGCGACAGCCGCCGGCACAGCGCCGAGCGTGCCCCCCTCGCGCAGCACCCGGACGGCGCGCGCAAGAATAGTGCGGATCATCCACTCGGCGGCCCTCGCCGCCTTGTGCAGGTACACCTCCTGGAACATGAAGAGGCGCGCGGTGATGAACGCCTCGATGGCACGGAGGCCCTTGGAGCCGTCGATGGCGAGCGCCGGGGCCCCGCTCTCGCCGGCAGGCGCCGGCGAGAAGCGCAGACTGCGAAGCAGCCAGTCGAGGTCGTAGAGGCCGTAGCGAACGCCGGTCGCGTGGGCGTCGCGCAAGAGGTAATCGCACCGGTCGACGTCGAGCTCGCCGCTCACCGCCCGCGCGAGGTACGGGAGCTCGTGCCTGCCGTGCACGAGATCGACCACCCGGCCGGGAAGCGCGCGATCGATCGAAGCGAGCACCGCGTTCACGCCCGTGGCCGGGTCGAGGACAATGCGCTCGGTCCACGTCTCGTGCGGTGGCGCCCCGGGCATGGCGTCCTCGAAGAGGTGCGAGAGCGGACCATGACCGAGGTCGTGCACGAGCGCCGCCGCGAGCGACTCGCGCGCTCGCTCGGGCGTGACCCGCTGGGCGGCCGGCAGGACCCCGTGAATCGCGCGGAGACGCGCGAGCAGGAGCTTCATCACGAACGCCGCACCGAGTGCGTGCGCGAACCGGGTCTGCTCCGCGCCGGGGAACACCAGCGACGTCACGCCGAGCTGGCGCACGCGCCGCAAACGCTGCACCTCGGGGGTGTCGAGCAGGCGCTCGACGATGCTCTCCTCGTCGCCCTCGAAGGCGACCAGGCCGTGCACCGGGTCCCGCAGGATCAAGACGGCACCACGAGCGTCTCGATGCCGCCGTCGTCGTACCAGATGCGGACGGCGAGCGGGCCGGCCCCGCGGCCGACAGTGGCCTCGCGGGCGACCCCGCGAACGCGGACGCCGGGGGTGCGCTCGGAGTGCCATGCGCTGCAGAAGGGGCGACCCGGATCGTGCGCGACATCGATGGCCCACGCGAGAGGCTCTCGCGGCGCGTCGAGGGCCACCCTGACGGGGTCCCCCTCGGCGGCTACGCTCACTTGCGCGCCCGCCGCCGCGTCGGCGCGCTCTCGGGGTCGCGCCGGACCACACCGTTCTACGACGAACGGGGCTCCAGCGCGCAACAGGCGAGCACGCGCCGTTCCAATGGCGAGCGGCGAAGCGTCGCCGACCACGAATCGGCGCCCTAGGGAGTGCGCGCTTTCGCCCGTCGTGCCGCTCCCTCCGAAGAGATCCACGACCAGCCCGCCCGCCGGGGAGCCGGACGCGATGACCCGATCGAGGAGCGCCCGAGGCTTCTGCGTGGGGTATCCGGTTCGCTCGCCGGAGCGCGAATGGCGAAGCGGAGGCACGTCGGTCCACAAGGCGTCGACCCTTCGCTCGCGGCCATGCGTGCCGTCGGCGTTCTCGACGAGGAAGTATTTCACGTAGACGCGGCCGCTCGCCGTCCGGTGGACCCGACCTTCGGCGTCGAGCCGGGCGATCGACTCGTCGGTGTAGTCGCCGCGTGGGGCGGTGGTGAAGGGGCGGCCCTTGTCGTCCCAGCGAACCGCCCCGCGATCGATGGGCTCGAGGCGTGTCGGAGGAACGAGCTTCGCCCGCGGCTTTCCGTAGACGACGAGCGTGTCGAGGGTGCGACCGAACTGGTGACTCGCGGCTTGCCGCCCGAGGTTCGGCGCCCGGCGCCAGACAATCTCGTTGACGAACGCCTCGCGCCCCATCAGCTCGTCGAGGAGGACCCGCACGAGATACGAGGCGCGCCAGTCAACGTGCACCCAGAGCGATCCGGCGGGGGCGAGGAGCCCCACCAGGGCCTCGAGCCGGGGAGCCAGCATATCAAGATAGCTGCCGATGCCGTCGCGCTCCCAGCGGTCATCGTAGGCGGTCGTGCGAACGACCCGACCGTCGGCCGGGCCGTCGAGGCGGGCCTCGTGCACGTAGGCCATTTGCGAGGCAAAGGGCGGATCGACGTAAACGAGATCGACCTTCGCCTGCAACCCCTCGGCGGCGAGGGCCCGCGCCACGTCGAGCGCGTCGCCCTCGACGAGGCGGCCGCTCCGAGCGTCTACCCCGGCGGCCGCGGCCGTGGCAGAGCCGAACGTTTCGGCCACCGAGATGCGCGGGGTGCGCAGGTCTCCGGGCTTGTCGAACCGGTCGCGAGCCGGCTCCCAGTCGCGGCCGGGCCAGTCGAGGCGAAGGCGCGCCGGCACCGCGCGCGAAATCGAGGGCATGGGCGAAAAGACTGGCGGGGGCGAAGAAGGCGAGGGCGCCGGCGGGGGCGAAAGCGAGCGCGCCGTCGTGGGCGTCGGCGAACCGATGCTCGATTGTGGCGGGTGCACGGCCGGCAAGGGCGTCGGTGGCGGCCTGAACGGGGGAAACATCTCGCGGGGGGAGTTCAACTTACCGCACCCTCCTTTTGGATCTCCGCATTTCTAGAGCTAGTCTCCAGTGTCATACCTCCCCGTGCCGACCTCACGTATTCCGGAAGCGGCCAATAGGCTCACCGATATCCTTCGCGCCTTGCCGCAGGGTGAGCTCGATGGGCTCATCGATCGGCTGGCGATCCGGATCGATCCCGCCAAGCGGATCGACGTCCCCTCGCAGGTGGCGCGTGCCCTCGTCTCGCTACCCGAGCTACGCGACGCCTCGCGGCTCAATCCGGCCTGCGGGGAGCTCATGCACCGCGTCGCGGAAGCCCGCGGGTCGCTCCTGGTCGCCTCGGTGCCCCCGGGCCTCGAGCCGCTCCTGGCGCGGGGACTCATGTTCGCTCGATCGAGCGGAACCAGCGTCGAGCTCATCTTGCCGGCCGCGTACCTGGTGCAGCTCAAGGCCTGGGAGGGCGAAGACCCGCGCGGCATGCGCGCGCTCCTCTCGCAAGCGCAATTCGAGACCATGAGCGCGATCGCGTCCCATTACCTCGGTCGCCCTGCTACCCCGCCTCTCGCGCTGTCCCTCGAGTCGGCGTGGGACGTGCTCGGCCATCCGCAGAAATTGGCCGAGGAGATCGCGAAGCTCTCGCCCACCGAGCGGCGCGTGCTCGAAGGGGTCGAGGCCGAGGGGGGCGAGGTCGACACCGAAGAGCTGCTCGAGCTCGAACGCGAGCCGCTTCGCATGCGCACTGCAACGGGAGCCGCCCCGTCGCGGCGCGGCGTCGGGTTCTCGCTCGAACGACGCGCGCTGCTCATTCCCGTTCACCCGAACCGTCACGTCGTGCCCACCGAGGTGAGCGCGATCATCGGCGCGGCGCACCACAGCGAAAGGGCTGCGCAGCGCGCCGAGGTGAAGAGCTTCGTCGCTTCGGGCGATCACGCGCCCCGGCGTGCCCGCTTCTCGCTCGACCCGTCGTCGCTCGCCATGAGCGTCGCCGTCGCCGCGCGCGAGTCCTCGACGCGCAACCCCGAGGGGCGCACCCAGTCGGGAGCCTTCGCCGACGTGCGGCCCGGTGTCGGGACGCCCAAGTCGCTGGTGCAGAAGCTGGCGGCGCGCTTCGGGCGCGAGCCTTCGCACGTGGCGCTCGTCGTCGCGCTATCTCGAGCGACCGGCCTGTGGGAGCCGATGGCAATGAACCTCGCGGCGCCGCCGGGCAGCGCCACGCTGCAAGAGCTGACGCGCCTCCTCTTCGTGACTTGGCGCCGCGGCGGCGCGTGGGACGAAGCGCGCACCGAACCAGAGGTGCTCAGGCTCGCGCCGGAGTCGCGCGACTCGAGCCCCGCCGGCGTTGTCCGCGAGATGGTCCTCGAGGCGTTGAAAGAACTGGGCGAGGGCCGCTGGGTGCCGTGGTCGTCGCTGGCCGGCTGGCTGCGCAGCGATCATATGGTGCCGGGCCTGTCGCGTCTCCTACGCCGGTGGGCCGAGCGCGTGGGGGCCGAGCCGGTCGACCCCATCGAGGTCGCGCGACGCATCGTGCATGACAGCTTGCCCGCGCTCGGCATCGTCGACCTCGGCGAAGACGAAGACCTGCCCCACGATCCCGCGGTCGACGGCGAAGGGCCCCCGGTCGCTCTGCGCCTCACGGCGCGGGGGCGCGCGCTCCTCGCCGACAAGCCGCCCCCGGGGGATGGCGAGCCCTCGAAGTTCCTCGACACGCACGTGCTCCGCGTGGGCATGCAGGCGCGCGTGGGCGCGATCCTGGCGATCGCGTCGTTCGTCGAGATCGGTCGGGCGGCCGAGACCCTCGATCTCATCATCGCTCCGCAGACCCTGGCGCGCGCGCTTTCGGCCGGCCTCGAGGCCGACGTGCTTCGTGCGCGCATCGAAGCGATCGCTCCCCTGCCCGAGGCTCTCGCGCGAACGCTCGCACAGGCGAGCGTCGTCGTCGGGAGGACGGCGTGGGTGCCGGCATCGGGGCTCCTCTGGGTCGAAGACGCGAACATTCGCGAGATGCTTCGCACGCGGCGCGCGACCCAGGAGCTCTTCGTCGATCCCTCTCCTCCCGGCGGCTTGCTGGTGACCGCCGGCGTCGACCTCGACCGCCTCGCGCGTCGGTGTCGGACGATCGGGGTCGAGATCTTGGTCGACGGGCAGGTCGTGCGCGCGCGCACGCTCCCGCCGCCCTCGTCGAAGTCGGTCCCACCCCCGCGCCTGACGCCCGGACGCGGCACGCAGAAGGCCGACAAGTCCTGAGTCGATGGGGAACGGGAGCGCTCTTTGAGCGGGTTCCTGTGGCTGAGAGCGCTTCGCGGGCTTGACGCCCGGCCCGGTTCACGCGCAGCCTGAGGATTGGGGCTGAGTGTAGAGGGGGGAAACTCGATGTCCAACGTCTTCGCCGAATGGCTCGAAGCGCCGAAGCGTCGCCACGTTGCTCAGTTCTATGAGGGCGAAGAATTCCTCATCGATGCGGTCGTGCGCTTCGCCGACGACGGGCTCCGCGCCGGCGACGGCGTCGTCCTCGTGGCGACGCGCCCGCATCTCGACGCGGTCGCGTCGCGATTCCGCGGGTCCGCGCTTCGCGAGGCCGTCAGCTCGGGTCGCGCGATGCTGCTCGACGCGAACGAGACGCTCTCGGAGATCACCGTCGATGGCGTCCCCGACTTGACGCGATTCGAACGCACCGTCGAGCGCGCCGTCGAGCGCTGCGTCCGGGCCGGCGAATCACGGCGCACGACCGCGGACCAGCGGGGGCGCGTGCGCGCCTTCGGCGAGATGGTCGACGTCTTGTGCCGCGACGGGCGCCATCACGCCGCGGTGCGGATCGAGAAGCTCTGGAATCGAGTCGCTCAGATCCACGACCTCTCCGTGTTCTGCGGCTACGCCATGTCGGGCTTCGCGTGCGAAGAAGATGGCGCGCGCTTCGACGAGGTCTGCGAGCAGCACGACCTGGTCATTCCGGCCGAGAGCTCCGCTCCCACCGACGATCCGGTCGAGTTGAGGCGCGAGATCGCCCGGCTCCAGCAGCGCGCGCAGTTTCTGAAGGGCGAGGCCAAGAAGTACGAGGTCCTCGAGCGTTCTTACCAGAGGGCGCTGCGCGAGCAGCAGCGCGCCGAGCACACGAGTCGCGTGCGCGACATGCTCCTCGCGGCTGTTTCGCAGGAGCTCCGGCGTCCGCTGAAGGCGATCGTGAGCTGGAGCTCGCTCCTGCGGTCGGCGCAGCCGATCGACGTGCTCGAAGCGGCCGAAGCGATCGAGCTCAGCGCGCACGACCAGTATCAGCTGCTCGACGACCTGACCGACGCCTCCCGCGTCGTCGGCGGGACGCTCCGCCTGCGCCTCGGGCCTGTCGATCTCGCGTTCGTGTTGCGAGCCGCGGTCGAGGCCGTCTCGAACGCTGCGATGACGAAAGACATCACGATCGGGCTCTCGATCGAGAGCGATCCCTGCCTCGGTCATGCCGACGCGCGCCGCATCCAGCAGGTCTTCTCGAACCTGCTATCGAACGCCATCCAGTTCACGAACGAGAGCGGCCGAGTGTCCGTCGCGCTCGCCCGGCGCGACAACGAGATCGAGTTCACGGTGCGAGACAACGGGCGCGGCATGACGGCCGCGGCGCTCCCTCACGTCTTCGATCGCCTCACCCAGGTGGGCGGCCAGGCCGCGACGCGCCCCAACGGCCTGCGCGTCGGCCTGGGAGTCGCGCGGCACCTCGTCGAGCTCCACGGCGGCGCGATCAGCGCCGAGAGCGAGGGCCCCGGACGCGGCTCGACCTTCACGGTGCGGCTGCCCCGCCGTGCCTCCGTCGCCTAGAGGCGCCTTAAGGGCGGTCCTTGCGCTGGACGCCCGCAAAACGGCGCAAAAGGCCGCTCAACGTGTCACAAGGGACGGTGTGGAGCGTAGGAACTCCAAGGAGCATAGGAACTCCTAGCGCGGCGGGCCCCTCGAGCGGCTCGAGAGGCGCTGGACGGTCTGTGACAAGCAGCCGACCTGATTGACCAATTTCAGACGCACCTGATCAAGCTCCACCGTCTCTACCCGTCACTCCCGTAGAATCGGTGCACTAGTCGACATGAACGAGGGCAGCACTGGCCGGCGGAACGACGATCGACACCACCTCGCCGGAGACGGGGACGGTCCACGCGGGTGTCGGCGTCCAGGCGCCTGCCGGAGAGATCGGAGCGCCGGCGAAGGTGACGCCCGAAGTTGCGAGGAGCGATGCGCCATCAAGGAATACAGCGGCAGCGGTCGACGCGGATTTGCCCATACTCACGCTGGCCTTGACGCCATTCGTACCGTCCTTGTTCACGAGCACCACATTGGTCGAGCCGTCCGATACGCTCACCGCGTAGGCAGTGAAATTGAGGCTCGTGTTCCCGACCGCCGTCTCGAGCACCGGCCCCGGGCCGGCGCTGGTGACCAGGAGCATCCCGTAAAAGATGGGCTGGGCGCCCGTGACCACTCCGGCGGCCTCGTTGATCGGCGTGTAAATGAACGGGCCCGAACCGTCCTGCCCCGCGCCGCCTCCGTGAAAGTTGACTCCACTCGACCCGTTCTCGGCGTTGTCGAAGAGAAAATCGATGGCCCAGAGCGCGGACCCGAACGCGTCGCTTACGCCGGGGGCGCCGTGCGCAAAATAGGAATTCGCTTCGGCCAGCCGGAACCCATCCGGAGTCTTGTTCGAGGTCACGGCCCCGCTGAGCTGCTTCAGCACACTGATCAATCCCGGATCGGGGGACACCAGCGAAGCCATGGTCACGCTGGTCGCGGCCGTCGTCTTGCCGGTCCCTCGGTAGTAGTGCTGGGTCAAGAGCGTCAGGCGACTCGCCTCGTCGTGCGCCAGGTTCACGGCCGCAGAGACGCCGCCGCCGGCCGTTGCAGGTCCCGCCAGAGGCGCTTTCGGCACGGAGCTCTGGATGGCGCTCCCGAACGAATCCCACTTGGCGGACCAGGCCGCATAAGTGGTCCCGTACAGGTCGGGCTCGTTGCCAATCTCGAAGGCTTCGACATTCGAGCCGATGTGGGCCGCGGCGTAGGTGGCCTCTGCGGCGGCAAGCTGAGCCGTCGAGGTCTTCAAGTTCAGGCCGTAAACGACCTTCCACCCGCTGGCCTGCAGGAAGCTCGCGAGCCCGTCCACGTCGGCGGTTCCGATGCTGCTGGAGAGAGCGCTCACGGCGGCGGCAGGCGCCGTCGGCTGCCAGGTGGTCCTGTCGACGGAGTTGCCGCCGATGCGCACCACGCTTGGCCCGAGCAATTTGCACAGCGCGATCAGCGGGGCGTTGGTTCCCGTGAAAAACTGGTCCGTCATGTGGGACTTTTCGTAGCTGAGCCCGACGAAGCCCTGGCCCAGCTGACCGACGGGGTTCCCCGGAGTCACGGTGACGTCCACGTTGACGGTCGAGCCGGAAAAGGCGGGAGGCCCACTGTTGCTCACGTTGGACCAGAGTCCCGCGCCGACCGGGGGGGGACTGGACGCGTCGCTCCCGGTACCGCTGCCGCTGGCCGCGTCGGTACCGCTGCCGGAGCCGCCCGCGTCATCGTCCACGGGGGGAGAGCTCGAATCGCCCATGGTGGGGGACGCCGCGTCGAAGGCCGCCACGGAGCCCGAGCCGCCCCCGTTCGGCGCTCCCGATTCGGTGGCCTCGGTGGAACCGGAGTTGCCTCCGCCGCAGGCGACGCTGCCGAGAACAAACGCGGTGACGAGAGCGGAAGCGGAGAGTCGACGCGTCATTGACGGTGATCCACCTACACACAAGGGGTGGTCGACTGAAAACCTTGCTTGCACAGATATGCGCCCATGACCCGTCCTCGCCATGTTCGCCGATGCCCTGGGGGCCGCGCAGTCGCTGGAGCGCCGGGACGTCGGTGCGGCTGCCGCGCTCGTCGTTCCGGTCGTCGCCGCCAGGGAAGGGCCTCGCAGGTAGACGGCGAGACCCGAAGTGACGGTGGTGCCGACATTGATCTTGGCATCGAAGCCGGTGTTGGCGTTGTTGTTCACGATGATCACGATGGTGGATCCGTCCGCGAGCTGCAGTGAGTGCGCGAAGACGTTCAGGCCACCGCTGGAGACGGAAGTCGACATGAGAGTGCCGGTGCCTGCACGCGACATCAGAAGCATCGCGTAGTAGAGGGCTGCCGCCGCAGTGACCTGGCTATTCACCTCGTCGATGGGGGAATAGACGGAAGGGAAGCGTGCACGACGAGGGTCCGTTGTTGCACGTGTTGCGGTCCTGATTCTGGCCACCGCCGTGGAAGTTGCAGCCGCCCGCCCCGTTCTCGGCTTCCTGGAACATGTTCTGAACGCCCCAAAGGGCCGACGCCAGCATGTTGCTCACGCCCGCTTGCCCGGTGGTTGTAGAAGCTGTTCTGCTCCGCCCAGCGATAGCCGTAGCGAAGGTTGTTGCTGGTGGCCGCCGCCTAGAGGAAGTAGAGCCAGGTCATTTCGAAGCGATTGTTGTACGCGCTGGTGTTGTCGGTGAAGGTCTGTTTGACATATTGATACGACACGCCAACACGAGCGGCCGGCGTGATGTCGTAGAAGATATTCCCGTCGGCGTATAGCGACGACTGGAACACCTTCGTCGAACCCGGAAAGAGGCTCGCGATGTTGTCGGAGTGGCCCTCGCTGAAGTTCCCGGAGACGAAGACGCGGCCGGTGGGGGGCAAGTAGTACTGCAGGCCGACGAGGAACGACTTCCACTTGATGGGCTGGATGCCTCCGCTCGGGGTGAATGCCACGAGTCCGGGGTCGATATCCGGGGTGTACGCCGCACCGGTGGTACCGGCGGCGGAGCCGGCAGGCGCCGGCAGGTTCGCCGGCACGTTCGCGCCGGCGGTCATGCCCGTGTACTGATCCGCATCGCCCTGGCCGATCACGCCCTCCCCCGTCAGGGTCAGCGCGTTGCCGCGGTCGGTGCTATCCATCACCGGAATGATGGGAATGAGAACGTCACCTGCGGCCGCCCATCCCATGGCGGTCAGACCGGGGGCCTGCGCCGCGGCATTGTATTGATTCACCTTGAATGCGCGCGCCAGAGCCGACAATCCGATGGCGGCCGGCAATGCGCCCGTCCCGCCGCTTCCCGGAGTGGTGATTCCCTTCCATTTGTTGAAGGCGAGTCGCAGGCCGCCTTCGAAGTCCGGGATCGCCGAATCGCGCTGGACCGAACGGAACGCGGCGGCCGCCACGTCGAAGTTGACCGGATCCGATCCGAAGGTGTGGCTCAATCGAAGCTGTATCGTTCGATTGAACAACTCGTTCGGCAGGCCGAGGAACGCGCAGGTGGCTCCGAAGAAATAATTTTGCCACCCCAGCAGGTGGTAGGCCTGGCCGGCCACGACATCGACGTAGTCATCCTCCAGCCTCACGTACGCGTGCCGCACGCGGAACGCCGCATTGTTGAAGTACGCGGCCTCGGTGGTATTGCCCGCGCCCCCGGCGCCGTTGATGGTGGGCTGATTGCCGAACAAGTCGAACTCGAGCACCCCCGACGAGCGGATGCCGCCGATTTCCGGTGCGTTCGCCTTGAAGCCGACGCGGCTATTTCGGGCGGTGAACTGCAGGCGCGCGTTGTCGCCGGCTTGCGTCCCGTTGTGAGCGAGGACGTTGCTGTTCAATCCGTCGTTGAAGCTACGGGTGGAGTCTCCCATCATGTCGCCCTCGGCGAAGCCGTAGATGGTCAGCTTCCAAGGCGCGGCATCGCCGGCGCTGAGGACGAAGGAGGGTCGGACGAACCATGGGTTCACCGGAGCTGCAAGCGTAGTCAGTCGCGCGGGCTGGGTGAGGGGGGGAGTCAGTTCCTTGGACCGTTCCTCTGCGCGAGACTCGGCCGGCTTGTCCGTAGGCTCCGCGGGAGGCGGCTCCGCGGCCAGCTTGTCAGTGGTTTCCGCAGGCGGTTTGTCGCTCGACTGCGCGTGAGCGGCGGATGCAACGAGTACCGCCGGGGCGACCATCAGGATTCGCAAAAGCTTTACGGACATGGCCAAAACTCCTTTTTCAAGGCGCAAAATATGCTTTTGTCAGGGAGATAGTCGTCGCCCGCCCCCTCCGGGCCCCGCGCGACAACCTTATCCGCCCTAGCCGTACCGCAAGTGGCCGGGGGGGGTCAAGTGGCCTAACCACGTGGTTTCAGGACACGACGCTCGCGGACACAAAGAGGCGGTGGCCGCCGCTTGGCAGACAAAACAGGCGCCTCGCTGGGAGCGGGGCTGGTCGGACTACATCATCCCCGAGGGGCGGGGCACCCGCCCCGGGTCGAACGGCACGTACTGCCGGCCTCCGGGCGGCGACTATCTTCCTCGGCGGGCCCCTTGCACGCACCGCATCAAGTCGCCTTGTGCTCTTTGACGCGCGAGACGAGCTGCGTGGGATTCACGAAGCGCAAGGCCGTTCCCAGCCATAAGAGCGAGAGGACCATGTAAATCACGGCCATGGCATCGACCGACTGCGGGGCGCGAACTCCGGCTGCGAAGACCGCATAGTAGAGCGCGACGACCAGCGTCTGCGAGCCCGAGCCGGCAACGAGGAAGGTGAGCTCGAACATGGCCATGGTGCGTACCAGCACCAGAAGGGACGCGGCCAGGATCCCCGGCGCCAGCAGCGGCACGAGCACATGGAGGAACACCCGCCCGGTCCCCGCGCCGAAGACGCGTGCCGCCGACTCCAGGTTGGGGTCGATCTGTTCGATGAACGGCGTCATGACGAGTATGACGAACGGCACCGTCGGAATCAGATTTGCCACGACGACTCCGGCCGTGGTCCCCGCCAATCCCACTTTGTACATCACCGTGGCCAGCGGAAGGCCGTAGGTCATGGGCGGGACCATCAGCGGCAGCAGGAAGAGGAGCATGACCGCGCGTTTGCCCGGAAATTCGCGCCTCGCCAGCGCGTAGGCGGCGGGCACTCCGAGGACGACGGAGACCGCCACCACCATCACCACCACTTCGAACGTGACGGTGAGGACCGACCCCAGCTGAAACTCCTTCCACGCGGAGGTGTACCACTCCGTCGTCCACCCCTCCGGCAGCCACGTGCCGAGCCAGCGCTGCGCGACCGAGTTGACCACCACCACCAGAACGATGAGACCGACGTTGGCGATGAAGAACGCGAGAATGACGTTCAGCAAGAAGCCCCACGCGCGCATCGCCCAGCCGCTGGAGACCACGAGGGTGGGTGCAGGTGTTGCGCTCATCCCTTGCCTCCGACGACCGGGCCTCGGTAAAAGAGCCGTCTCGCGAAGAGCGCGGCGGAAACCACCGCGAGCTGCACGAGGCCCATCACCATGGCGGCGCAGGCCGCCATCGAGTCGTCGTATTGCTCGAAAGCCGCCTCGTACGCTGCGATCGAGATGACCCGCGTCGGACCCGCCGGAGCGCCCAGGAGAACCGCCGAGGGAAACACCGAGAACGCCTGCACGAAGGCGAGGCAAAAGGCCATCGCCAGCCCCGGAGAAAGAAGCGGAAGGTACACGTGACGAAATTGCTGCCAGGGATTGGCCCCCAGCGTTGCCGCGGCCTTCGGCAGGACGGGATCGATCCCTGTCACGTACGACAGCACCAGCAGAAACACGAAGGGAAATCCGGAGATGATGAGCGAGAGGAGCACCCCCGCATAGTTGTGCGTGAGGTGAATCGGTCCGTCGTAGAGGTGCAGGGCCTGCAGCACCTGGGAAAGCCAGCCCTTGGGACCCAGGTACGTCAACATTCCATCGGCAATCATCACGGTGCCGAGCGAGATCGGGATCACCAGAAGGCTCGCCACCCACTTCTGATAGCGGGAGGTGACACGCATTCGATACGCGAGGGGCAGCGCGAGGAGCAGGTTGATGACGGTCGCCGGCAGCGCGAGCTCGAGAGTCGTCCCGATGGTGGGGAACAGACGGTCGCTGGAGAAGAAACGTACGTAGTTGGCGTTCCAACCGCCCTCGAGCGGCCGAAACGACAGCAGGAGGCCGTAAAGAAACGGGTACGCGAAGACGAGGACGAGGAACGCGGTGGCCGGCGCGACCAGCATCACGACCGGGTCGATCCGCCAGCGTTTCATCGAACGAGCGGGCAACGAGTCAGCCGAGGTCGAGATGCTCACGTCACCCGCTAGGCTTCCGGCGGATAGACGAGCACGCGCTCGGGGGGTGCGGTCACGTACAGGCGATCGCCGGCGGACACGGGGAGGTCGGTGCGCACGTGCAAGCGAACCCCATCGGCAACGGCCAGGTCGACGAGCGAATCGCGCCCGCAGTATTCGAAGCCCTCCACGATGCCGGCGAGCGAGCCGGTCGACGGCATCCGCCGGGCGACGAGCTCGTCGGGACGAATGGCCGCGAACGCGCGAGGTCCCTGAATGTCCTGACGAACGGTGCCCGTCAATGTCAGGCCGGGGCGCGCGAGCACGACCTGATCGCCTAGGGCCCTTGGCGCGCTGGCGAACTCAATCACGTTGCGATACCCCATGAAGCGTGCGACGTGGAGGTTGGCCGGGTGCGCGTAGACCTCATGCGGCGGAGCAATCTGCTGGGCCACGCCGGCACGCATGACGACGATGCGGTCGGCCAGTGATAGCGCCTCGTCCTGATCGTGGGTCACGTAGATGGTCGAACGCCCGAGTTCACGGTGAATGCGCCGGATCTCGGCGCGGGTCTCGATGCGGAGCTTGGCGTCGAGATTGGACAGCGGCTCGTCCATGAGGACCAAGGGTGGCTCGACCACGATCGCCCGGGCGATGGCGACGCGTTGCTGTTGTCCTCCCGATAGCTGACCCGGAAGCTTGTCGCCGTGGCCGTGCAGCTGGACGAGAGCCAATGCGCGGTCGACGCGACGATCGGCCTCGGAACGTCGAACGCCGCGCATGAGCAATCCAAACCCCACGTTCCGACGGACCGACAGATGAGGGAAGAGAGCGTAATTCTGGAACACCATCCCGAAGCCACGCTGCTCGGGCGGAAGGACGTCGATCCGTGTTTCGTCGAGCCAGATGCCGCCACCGGTGGGCTGCAGAAGGCCCGCGATCAGGTTCAAGGCCGTCGATTTTCCGCAGCCCGATGGGCCCAGCAGCGCGATGAACTCGCCGCGTCGAACGGTGATGGTCAGCCGGTCGAGCGCTGCCACCCGTCCTGCCAGAGCTCCTCCGTAGTGGCGGCTGAGCCCCACCAGACGCAACTCCTCGAAGTCGCCGCCCACCGCGGAGCGTACCGAGTTCATGCCCGTCCACCAGGACCCCAGCCGCTGCACGACGCCCGTCCTCATCGCAACGGGGTTGGCCTCCGAAAGCGCCAAGTTCATCCTCACTTGGTTCTCTGGGCACCGATTTCCTGGTCCCAGTGCTGGAAAGCTGCCACCAACATCTTGGCCTCGAGCGGCTGCACATGCGGGAATTGCTGCATCCACTGATCGTATTCAGGGCGACCAAACTCGCGCAGAACGTCCTGACTTGCCTGCGGTGCCATCGTAAGCGGGACGTCTTTGACGGCGGGGCCGGGGTAGAAATATCCCTTGTCGTAGGTCAGCGCCTGCTGAGCAGGTTCGAGCAAGAACTTCATCAGACCCAGGATGACCGAGAGCCGGTCGGCAGGAATCGCCTTGGGCACCATGAGGTATTGCGTGTCGTCCACCCACGTCATCCCCTGAAAGGCGGCCACCTGGTACGCCTTCGGCACGATCCCGAGCGCACGCGGGTTGATGTCCCAGCCGGGGACAGTCACGGTCATGTCGCGTGATCCCTCGCCAAACTCCTTCATCGTCGCGCTCGTGCCGGTCGGATAGTACTCGATGCAGGAATTGAGCTCTTTGAGAAACGCCCAGCTCTTGTCCCAGCCGTGGATGGGGTCCTTGGGATCGGAGTCGTGCAACAGATACGGAAGACCCATCAGAAACGTACGACCCGGTCCCGAGTTGGAGGGCCGCGCGTAAATGAAGCGCTTCGGGTGCGCCTTGCACCACGCCAGCAGCTCCGCCGGCGTATGGGGCGGCATGCTCACCTTGGCCGGGTTGTATTCGATGAGCGGACCGGCCGGCATGTAGACGACCGCCAGCGCCTGCCCTTGAGCGAGCTTCTGCATTTCCAGGGCCTGCGGGCGGTATCCATCGAGGACCCCGGGGAACGCATCGGCGTGGTCGGGCAACATCGGGGTCCAGAGCCCTTGCTCGACGCCGGCAGCCAGGATGTCGGTGCCGCCCAGCACCAGATCGATGTCACTCCGTCCCGCGGCCTGCATGGCTTTGAGCTTGCCCGGAAGCTCGGGTGCGGGAGCCTTGGTGAAGTTCACCTTGTCGACGAGGTTGGGATTTTTCGTGGCGTAAAGCGAGATCGCGTCCTGGAGAAGAGCGAGCGAACCGGCGACGTCGACGACATTCAGGGTGACGGGCGCTTTGGGCGCCGGTGTGTCGGTCGGGGAGCTACCCGGGGTTGGAGTCTTCGAGCATCCGGTCGACGCCAGGCTGGCGAGGACACCGAGGCTGTACAGGCATCTCCAGAATCCGAATCGAGCGCGTTGATCTTGCATGGGAGGTTCACGGGGGTCGAGTGAGGGGCGAGAAGGGCGTGGATGCCCTCCGGAGCTTGCTCGCTGGACCCCCCGGATTCCCAGCGGATCTGGCGTCGGCGGCTGGGCCTCCTTGCTGCTTGGATCGGGCGCGCCGACAGCTTCCAGCCTGACTGTCAGCTCCATACGCAATCCACGCCCGGCGAGAACCAACAGCGGGAACGACCGCGGGAGACTCCTTCGCGGTGGCCCCGCTCCTATCTTCTACGATCCCCGGGTCGACTCGCACTTCGACCCGGTACAAGGGCTACATGTCCGGTGGCCATGCTGTCAAGTGGACTGATCGATTTCTTCGGGACCGTTCTTCGGGACCGCTTTTGCTCGCTTTACTCTTGTGACGACGCCCGTTTTTGGGCCCGCATTTGGGCCCTCGTTCGATGCGGTGAGCGACACCCCAATCAGGGCGACCACCCCGCTGGCGGCACCCGGCGGCAGCCCGAACGCCTTTGCCACGAGGGCGCGCACGCCGTCGCCGATGAAGGTAGCGATGACCTCCGGCGCGAGCGGCGTTCGTCCAGCGCCGACGAGGACGTGATTGCAGGCCGCGACGATGTCGAGGCGCGAATCGATGAGCGTCCCGTCCAGGTCGAACGCGACTCCGTGAGGTCGTCCCATCGTGGTCATTTCGGCGGCGGCTCACGCCTAGAGCGGCACCCCGCAAGGTTCGAACGCTTTGACGTCTTCGCTCCTCGCATGGGCAGGTCGCCTTGCATGGCGAGCAGGCGCTAGCCCGGATGATTCACGGCCTTGTCGAGCATGGCGCGATTCCGCTGCGACTTCCGAGCATCTCGCCGTCGATCGTGCTCGCAAGACGGCAAGTTTTGCTGCGCGCGCTCAACGACGATCTGCCCGAAAATCGCCGCGGACTCACGCCATGTCTCCTGCGGCCGTGAATCATCCGGGCTGGGGGCCTGACTTCGTCGCGCGGGATCCGAGGGTGTCCCCTTCAATCACGTTGGACAGGCCCCGGCATCTCAAGCTAGGAGTCCGGCAGAAACATCCGGGGCACATCCAAATGGAGGAGCGAATGCACTCGACGAAAATGGGACGTGCGCGCATGCAGTGTCCCGGGGCACCCCCCCCCGAATCGATTTGCTGCGAGGTCGAATCATGACGCTCCCGGCGTTCTCTCTGGAAGGCCGCGTCGCCGTCGTTCTCGGTGGGACTACCGGAATCGGCAGGGCATTGAGCCTGGGCCTCGCGCAAGCCGGAGCAGACGTCGTCGCCTCCGCCCGACGTCGCGAGCAAGTCGAAGAAGTCGCCGGTGAGCTGGAACGACTCGGCCGGCGCACCGTGCGCCTGGCCTCGGACGTGACCGATCGAGCCTCGCTCGACCGCCTGCTCGAGGGAGTTCTCTCCTCGCTGGGCCACGTCGATATCCTGGTGAACTGTGCCGGCCGGATACGGCGCGCCGCAACGCTCGACTTCGGCGAGAAAGAGTGGACCGAGATCATCGACACCAACCTGACGGGCACTCTCCGGGGCTGTCAGGTCTTCGGGCGGCACATGCTCCAGCGAGGGTACGGTCGGATCGTCAACATTGCATCGCTCAACTCGTTCGTGGCCCTTCACGAGGTAGCAGCTTATGGCGCGAGCAAGGCGGGGGTGACCGCGCTCACACGATCATTGGCTGTGGAATGGGGTGCACGGGGCGTTTGCGTCAACGCCATCGCGCCAGGCATCTTCCGAACGGAGCTCAACGCCGAGTTGCTCGACGGGACCGCTCGGGGACGCGAGCTCTTGCTGCGCTCTCCAATGAAGCGGTTCGGACGCATCGAGGAGCTTTCGGGAGCGGCGGTATTTCTCGCATCGGACGCGGCCAGCTACGTGAATGGCGCCGTCCTGGTGGTGGACGGGGGGTTTCTGGCGAGCGGCGTCAATCAGTGATCCACTCGACCGCACCTACTGAGTTATCGTCTCCGTTTTCGGTGACCTTTTTTCCGTGACCGCGAGGTGAGTGAAGAAGAGCCCGAAGAAGAGAAGAGGGGGGAGCGAACGGGTCTCGGCTGGTAAGGCCCCTTGACGACAAGACCACCGCAGCGTAGAGTTATGCTTTCGATGACGATCGGCGCGGGCAGCAAAGGCACGGCGTTGAGCGAACCCGCCATTCGTGACCTCTGCGCGACCGAGATAGCGCGCTGGAGCGTGGCCGGGAAACGGATTCTCGCGGTGGTGCCCGACGGGACGCGGACCGCCCCGATGGGCATGATGTTCCGAATCCTGCACGAGCTGATAGCAAAGGAAGCGGCGAACTTCGACGTTCTGATTGCGCTCGGGACGCACCCCCCCATGAGCGAAGAAGCCATCAACGCTCGCTTCGAGCTGACGACTTACCAGCGCAGCCATAGGTACGGCAAAACGAGGTTTCTGAACCACCGCTGGGACGACCCGGCGCAGCTCGTTTCAATCGGCGCCCTTTCCGAGGCAGAGGTCGAATCCATCTCGGACGGCCTGATGCGCGAAGCGGTCGACGTGACCATCAACAAGCTGGTGCTCGACTACGACCTGATTCTCATCGTCGGGCCGACCTTCCCGCACGAAGTGGCAGGATTCTCGGGAGGGAACAAGTACCTTTTCCCGGGGGTCTCGGGCAAAGAGATCATCGACATGTTTCACTGGCTGGGCGCGTTGATCACCAATCCGGAGATCATTGGAAAGAAGTACACGCCCGTGCGGGACGTCGTGGATCGCGCCGCGGCCATGGTACCGGTGCCGCGCAAATGCGTGAGCCTGGTAGTGCAGGGCGGCGAGTTGGTGGGACTCTACGCGGGTTCGCCGGAGGAAGCATGGTCGGCGGCCGCGGACCTGTCGAACGAAGTTCATGTCATCCACGAAGAGAAACCGTTTCATTCGGTATTGAGCTGCGCTCCGGCGATGTACGACGAGCTCTGGGTCGGCGGCAAGTGCGCCTACAAGCTCGAACCGGTCGTTGCCGACGGCGGTGAGCTCATCATCTACGCGCCGCACCTTTCGCGCATTTCGACGGTGCATGGCGAGGCCATTCGGCGCATCGGCTATCACGTGCGGGATTACTTCGTGAAGCAGCCCGACCGCTTCGCAGGAGTCCCGCGAGGAGTCATGGCGCACTCGACGCACGTGAAGGGCGTCGGCACGTACGAGCGGGGAGTCGAGCGTCCGCGCATCAACGTCGTGCTCGCGACCCAGATCAGCCGGGCCGAATGCCAGGCCATCAACCTCGGCTATCGGGACTATCGAACCATGGACCTCGACAGCTGGAAGAACGAAAAGAAGCCCGGCGTTCTGTATGTTCCAAAAGCCGGCGAGACTTTGTATCGACTGAAGGAAGGCTCGCCTCGACGTGCGAAGCCATCGAGTGGTCTCCCCCTCGGTACCGGGGGGTACGGATGACCGCGCCACTGACCATTCGCCCGACGGGCGCCCTCGATTTCGTGAGTCTGGGGGCGCTGGTCCATCGCCTGGACCCGGGGGTGGTGCCGTTTCGCAAGGCCAACCGATTCGACGTCCACGTGAGCGGTGGCGAGTTCAACGTCGCGGCCAACCTGGCCGACTGTTTTCGCTTGAAGACGGGTATCGTGAGCGCGATGGTGGAGTACCCCATCGGCGATCTCGTGGCAGAGCGGGTACGCGCCATGGGTGTGCGGCCTTTTTACAAGCACTTCACGCACGACGGGGTCAATGGTCCGAACCTCGCCACCGTCTACAGCGACCGGGGCTTCGACAGTCGGCCGCCCGTGGTGTTCTACAATCGATCGAACGAGGCAGCCTCTCGTCTGAAACCAGGCGACTTCGACTGGGCTCACGTCTTTGCCGGCGGGGTCCGCTGGTTTCACAGCGGGGGTATCTTCGCGTCCCTCTCGGAGACCACCGGACGGCTCATCCTGGAGGGCATCCAAGCGGCCAAGGCCTTGGGGGCGGTGATAAGCTTCGATCTCAATTTCCGGGAAAAGCTCTGGAACGTGTGGGGCGGCCGCGCCAAGGCCGTCAGCGTCCTCGACACCATCGTGCAGCATGTCGACGTTCTCGTGGGAAACGAAGAAGATCTGCAGAACGGCCTCGGAATTTCAGGTCCCGAGGTGGCGTCGCGGTCGAAGCTCGATCCGGCCGCTTTCCTCGACATGATCGCTCGCGTTCGCGACAGGTACCCGAACGTGAAGGGCGTCGCGACGACGCTGCGCGAGGTTCACTCGGCCAACCGACACGGCTGGAGCGCAGTCGCATGGGTCGACGGCAAGACTTGCAACGCTCCCATCCGCGAGCTCGAAGTCTTCGACCGGGTGGGCGGGGGCGATGGATTCGCCGCGGGCTTCTTCTATGGTCTGCTCGCCGGCGAGACGCCGGAGGCAGCCGTCAATCTGGGTTGGGCCCATGGTGCCCTTTTGACCACCTTTCCGGGTGACACCACCATGGCCACTGTGCAGCAAGTCAGGGCCTTGGCAGAGGGGGGCTCCGCTCGAATTCAACGTTGATTCCCTCGTGGGTTCGTTTGAATGTCCCGCAAGATCCGCGTCCGAAGGGGCGTGACATGAATATCGAGAAATACTCCATCGGAATCGGCGATCGCTTCGGAAAAGAAGGGCTTGCGCAGCTCCGGGCTCTCCAGAAGGCGAGCGGCAGCCGCGCAGCTCCCGTGCCGGTATGGAACAAGTCGTTCCGCGAGCATTCGCTCATCGGCACGACGCCCGACGACGTCCGCGCCGAGGCAAACGAGGCCGTACGGGAAGCCGGATGGAAGCGTGCCTACTACGTCGATGCGGACCACGTCGGCATCAAGAATGTGGACGGGTTCCTGAAGGCAAGCGACTTCTTCACGCTCGACGTTGCCGACTTCATCGGCGTCTCCTCGCCGGATGGCGTGGTCGCATCCTTCGTCCGCGAAATGGCTCCGTTTCTCGGCGTCTTGCGCATCCCCGGAATGGATGCACCCTTCGAGGTGACGTCCGAGGTGTTGACGAAGATTGGCCGACAATATCTGAATGCGGTGAGTGAGGCGGGACGTATCTATCGCCACGTCCTGGCGGCAAAGGGGGAAAACGCCTTCGTCGTCGAGGTGTCGACCGACGAGGCGCCCGATCCGCAACTTCCCCTCGAGCTGTTCTTCATTCTCGGCGCTCTCGCGCACGAGGGCGTTCCGGCACAGACCATCGCCCCGAAATTCTCCGGCAAGTTTCTCAAAGGCATCGACTACGTCGGAGACATCCTCAAGTTCGAGCGAGAATTCGACACCGATTTGCTGGTCATCGAGCATGCCAAACGTGTCTTCGGCTTGCCTGCGTCGTTGAAGGTCAGTGTTCACACGGGAAGCGACAAGTTCTCTCTCTACCCTTCCATGCGGCGGCCCCTGGAGCGACGCGACGTCGGTCTTCACCTGAAGACTGCCGGGACCACGTGGTTGGAGGAGGTCATCGGTATCGCCCTGTCGGGTGAAAAAGGTCTGGGAATCGCCAAGCACATCTATTCGAGAGCTCACGCGCGGTTCGACGAGCTCTGCAAGCCGTACGCTACGGTGGTGGAGATCGATCGCCCCCGGCTCCCCAGGCCAGGAGATGTGGAGTCCTGGACGGCAGACCAGTTCGTGAGGCGAATCCGTCACGACCCGGCCTGTCCCGATTTCAGCGTCGACGTAAGGCAGCTGATGCACGTGGCCTTCAAGGTCGCGGCGGAAATGGGCGCCGAGTTCCGCGATGCCCTCGACGACGCACGCGAGATCGCGGGCACCTGCGTGACGGAGAACCTCTACGAGAGGCACATCCGGCCGCTCTTCGTGGGGGATTGAGGCACCAGGGTCATCTGCAGTTCAACGACGTGTCCACCGGAGAATAGGCAGCGCGAGAATAGGGACATCGACTCAACAAGCGGCGACCTGCGTGGCTGGATCGAGAAGCGTCGCGGGCCCTCGGAGCAGCTCAACATGCCCATACAGATCATTGGAACCAATCGACTCTATCGCCAGATTGCGGAGCAACTGTCCGCGCTGATCGCGTCGGGCGAGTTTGCAGAAGGTGCCCGCTTGCCGTCCGAGCGCGAGCTTGCGGCGCAGCTCGGAGTTTCGCGGCCCTCGGTACGCGAAGCGCTGATCGCCCTCGAACTGGCCGGAAAGGTGGCTGTTCGGGTGGGGGCGGGGGTGTTCGTCGCCGCGCGAAGGCCGACGGTCGTGGCCGATCCGACCAGCGAGGGGCATGGGCCGTTCGAGCTTCTCCGGGCACGCCGTCTGGTGGAGGGGGAGATTGCGATGGAGGCGGCGCTGCACGCCATCCCCGAGGATCTGGTGGTCGTGCGCGCGGCGGTGGCCGAGATGCAACGTCTTCAGCGCCAGCAACGGAACGCGGACTTGGCCGATCGCGACTTCCACCTCGGAGTGGCCAAGGCCACGCACAACAGCGCGCTCGTATCCGTGGTCCGCAACCTTTGGGACCAGGGGCGTGGCGCCATCTGGAAGCGGATGGAGCGCCACTTTCAGACGCCGGAGATGCGGGCCGCCGCGCTCGGCGAGCATCGGGCCATCCTCACGGCGCTCGAAGGTCGCGACGGAAGCGGAGCCCGCGCCGCCATGCGCGGACACCTGGAGCGCGTCGATCGGGAGTTCGAGCGCGGGTGGGATCTCCTCAAGGAGCGCGCTCAGGCGAATCCGCGCGAAGGGGCCGCCTCCGCCGGGCCCGCGAGCAAGCGCCGGGCGCGCGTCGGGTGATGAAGATGACGCACGCTCACCCGCTTTCCGAGGACCGCCTGTTCCCGCCGGAACCCTCCGTACGAGGGATCGCGCGGCGTCTTTACGCCGAGGTGCGCTCGCTCCCCATCGTGAGCCCGCACGGTCACACCGACCCGGCGTGGTTCGCGGAGAACAAGCCCTTTGCCGATCCGTCGTCCTTGCTGGTCATTCCGGACCACTACATTTATCGGATGCTCTACAGCCAGGGCGTCCCGCTGGAGTCGCTGGGGGTACCGCGTGTCGACGGCGCTCCCGTGGAACAGGACGCGCGCAAGATATGGCGACTGCTGGCGCGGAACTGGCACCTCTTTCGCGGGACCCCGTCGCGGATGTGGCTGACGCATGCGCTGAGCGAGGTCTTCGGCGTGGACGAGCGGCTGACGCCCGAATCGGCTGACCGGATGTACGACCGCATTGCGGATTGCCTGCATCGTCCCGAGTTTTTTCCGCGCGCGCTCTTCGAGCAGTTCAACATCGAGGTGCTGGCCACCACCGAATCGCCGCTCGACGGGCTGCTGCACCACCGTGCGCTCCGCCAGTCGGGCTGGCGCGGGCGCGTGATCACGGCCTTTCGGCCGGACCCGGTGGTCGACCCGGAGTACGAGGGGTTCGCGGCGAACGTGGCCAAGCTGGGGGAGCTCACCGGCGAAGACACGCAGACCTGGCCCGGCTACCTGCAAGCGCTGGCCAGCCGGCGCAGGTTCTTTGCGTCGCTGGGCGCGACGTCGACCGATCACGGGCACGCCTCGGCCGCCACGTTCGACCTTCCCAGGCTCGAGTGCGAGGCGCTCTTTCGCGCCGCCCTGAGGGCCGACGCTTCGCCCGCTCAGGCGGAGCGGTTCCGCGGTCAGATGCTTACGGAAATGGCGCGGATGAGCGTCGACGACGGGCTCGTCATGCAGATTCACCCGGGCTCGTGCCGGAACCACAATCCCACGATCTTCGCCAGGTTCGGTCGCGACAAGGGCGCCGACATTCCCACGCCCACCGAATACGTGCGCGCGCTGAAGCCGCTGCTCGACCGATTCGGCAACGATCCACGCCTGTCGCTCATCGTCTTCACTCTCGACGAGACCACGTACTCCCGCGAGCTGGCGCCGCTCGCCGGACATTACCCGGCGTTGAAGCTCGGTCCGGCGTGGTGGTTCTTCGATAGCCCGGAGGGCATGCGGCGCTACCGCGAGCAGGTCAGCGAGACGGCCGGCTTCTACAACACCGTAGGATTCAACGACGACACGCGCGCCTTTCTCTCCATCCCGGCCCGTCACGACGTCGCCCGCCGGGTCGACTGCGCCTTCCTCGCGCGCTGGGTGGCCGAGCACCGCCTGGAAGAAGACGAGGCCGCCGAGCTGGCCGTGGACCTCGCCTACAGTCTCGCCCGGCGCGCGTACAAGCTCGAACCCACCCCATGACGGCGAGACGCGGAGACCGGCGCCCGCGCGTTGCGTGGACGCGGGTCGGGGACCCGCAGAGGCCGAGCAGGTGGTCCGCGAAGCGATCGGCGCAGGCGGAGCCTAGATCGCGATCGTACAGAGCGTTTAGTTAGTCCGCATTGCTCGGCGCGTGCGCTCTTCAACGACGACCGTGTCGCCATCGCCATATACGCCCGTGAATTCGATGTTCACGTCGGCCACGAAGAAGCGCCCGCAATCGTGGGCGATGAAGTCGGCGACTTGTTTGCGGCTCATGTGGTTCGTTCCGTCACCGATCGCCAGATCGCGTTCCGCGGCGGCGCGAGCCACATGAAGTCTTCAGTGAAACAGGCCTCGATCGGCGCGGCGTCGCGTGTCGAAAAGACGCGCCACACGGCCATGACGATGTCTTTGTTCGATTGGCTCATAGGTGCTCCTGTGTAACGTGGGTGAACTTAGTTTAGGTGCGGGCCTGCGATAATGTCCGGCGGGTTTCGGATGCCGTCATTTCTTGACCTATTACTAACCGTGCCCAAAACGGCCTTCTTACGACCGACGGCCCGTATGAAGCGCCGTGAGCGTCGCCGTCTCAATCTTTCAGGACCTCCTCTCCAAGCCAGCCGTCGTGCGTGCTCGCAGCCTCCTGATCGTCGTTGCAGCGACGGCGCCCCCCCCTTCGAGGCCAATCGATGTACATTTGAGGCCAATCGGGTCCTGCGTCGGAATTTCGCGATATGACGAAAGGGGCGGGGGACGGACATGAAGGTGGAGTCACTCCGTCGGTCGATTCGCGTCGCGCGGGCGGCGCTCCCATTTTGCGTCCTCGCCGCCGCGGCGGGGGCTTGCGGCCAGATCTCCGGTCTGAGCGAATACAGCTCCACGGGGGTCGCCGCGTCCGACGGCGGCGGCTCCGGCCGGTACGGCGCAACCGGCGGTGACGCCACGTCACCGGACGCCCCGGCGGAGTCGAGCGACGCCTCGGAGCAGAACTCCGCAGAGGACAGCGGCGGCGCAGACTCAGGCGAGAGCGCCGCGGATTCGGGTGACGATTCCCCTGGGGCGAGGGCAGACGGCGGTTGCTCGAGCGGCATCGCCTGCCTTGCCGGCGAGCAGTGCCAGGGCGGAGTCTGCGTCGCAGGCAACCCGGAGGCGGGCTGCACCGCCGTCGACCTGCCGCCCTCGATCAACGTCAACGCAGCCCAGTGGGACTTCGCCGCCTCGCCGACCTGGAACTGCACCACCAGCGCCACGACGACGGTCACGGCCAGCGCGAGCGGTGCCTCGCTCACTGGCGACGATTGCGGCGGCTCGGCGACGCTCGCCGACATCAGCAACGCCTTCGTGCAGACGACGGGGGGCCCGAGCGTGCTGGTCATTCGCCTGAGCGGCTTGACCGTGACGGGTGGCCACAGGATCGAGCTCGCGGGGACCGAGCCGGTCGCCTTCCTGGTGAAGGGCGACGTCACGGTCGACTCGGGCGGCACGATCGACGCGAGCGCGAACGGAGCGACTCCCGGGCCGGGCGGCGACAGCAGCGCCTGCGGAGCGTCCACCGGGACCAGCTCGACCGACACGGCCACGGGCGGGGGCGGAGGGAGCTTCGGCACTGCCGGCGGCTACGGCGCGACCTCGAGCGGCGCCAACGGGAGCGCGGCCGGCGCGGTGGCCGCCAGCCTGGGCCTGGAGCCCCTACGCGGCGGCTGCGCCGGTGGCACGGGAGGTGGGAGCACAGCCAACCCAGGCGGCGCGGGAGGCGGCGCCTTCGAGATCAGCGCTTCGGGCACCATCCGCGTCGGCCCGACGAGCGCGGCCTATCTGAGCGCGGCGGGGGGATACTCGCCCACCGCCTCGACCTCCGTCGAGAGCAACGGCAGCGGCGGGGCGGGGAGCGGCGGGGGGATCTTGCTGGCCTCGCCCGTGGCGGCGACGTTCGCCAGCGGCAGCGTCGCACGGGCGCACGGAGGCGGCTCCAGCTCGGGGCGCGGGCTCTCCTCGAGCGCGAACAAAGGGAGCAACGGCTCGATGACGACGAACACGCCCGCCATGGGCGGCGCCGCTCCGGACGTCGGCGGCGCCCCGGGGGCCGCCGGCGGCCTGTGCGCGGGGACCGCGACGACCTGCGCCACGTCCGCGACGGGAGCCAACGGATCGCACACCACGGTCTCGCCTCCCGACGGCTCCGGTGGCGGAGGCGGCGGAGGCAGCGTTCAAGTCATCGCGGCGCCGGCAACCGTGTCCTGCGAATGACGTGCGCGCCGACGGGTTCAGTTGATTGCCACGGTCGCCGTCGTGAAATCAATGCTTCCAGAGCGCATCCGCGCCTACGCGCATCCTAGCGCTCGCCGGCGCGCACGCGCTCTTCGACCCACGACGCCACGGCAGCGCGGCGCGTCTGGCCGAGGATGCGTCCATCGCGCAAGAACGCTTCGACCGGGAGCTGGCGCCCGTTGTATTCACTCGCCATCGTGAAGCCGTAGGCCCCGCCGTCGAGGATCGCCACCTGGCTCGGTGGCTCCCGCGGTAGCATGTGCTCGCCGAAGTCGTCGCTGCTCTCGCACACGGGGCCAACGACGCGCCATGGGATCGCCGTCGCCGGATCGACGGCGCCCTCGAGAGCCACGATCCGATGGTGCGCCTGGTAGAGCGCAGGCCGCAGGAGATCGTTCATTCCCGCGTCGATCATGAGCCATCGCCCCGTCGCCGTGACCTTCGTCTGGATGACGCGCGCGAGGAGCACGCCGTGCGGGGCGACGAGGCAGCGCCCCGGCTCGACGTAGAGCGCGAGGTCGTCGAGGCCGAACTCCTGCTGCGCGGCTCGCGCAGCGCGCACGAAGTCGGCAGGCTGGGGCACCGCGCTGGCCCCTTCGCTGCCCTCGCCGCCTCGGTAGTCGACGCCGAAGCCGCCTCCGGTGTCGACGAATCGGAGAGAACGCGCGCGACCCGCGGTACGCAGCGACTGAACCAGACCGAAGAGCACGCGCGCCGAGTCGACGTAGGGCTGCGCCGTCGTGAAGTGCGACCCGACGTGCGCCGTCATGCCCACGAGCTCGAGACGCGGCGAGGCCTCGACGAGCTCCACAGCGCGCGCGGCATCGGCCCTCGGGACCCCGAACTTCGCGCGATCGTGGCCCGTGGCGATGTGCGCGTGCGTGGCGCCCACGAGATCGAGGCTCGGGTTGAGGCGCACGCCGACCCGCGCCACCCGGCCCGCCGCGAGCGCACGTGCCTCGATGCGAGGGATCTCCTCGACGCTCTCGATGAGGATGGCGCCGATACCGCGCGGGCCGGTCGAGAGCGCTTGGTCGATCTCGCCGTCGAGCTTCGCGACGCCGTTGTAAACGACGTGGTCGGGCGCGATGCCGCACGCCAGCGCGACGAGCAGCTCCGCGCCACTTACCACGTCGGCCCCGCACCCTTCTGCCGCGAACGCCCGCACGACGGCCCCGGCCGTGTTCGCCTTGAGCGCATAGGCAACGAGGTGCGGCCGGCCGTCGAAGGCGTCCTTCAGCGAGCGCGCCCCGGCGGCCATGGCGCCGAGGTCATAGGCGTAGGCCGGCGTGCCCGTGACGGCGGTCACCTCTGAAAGGGAGACCCCGGCGAGCCGCAAAGTACCGGACGAATCACGCGAAATGCTCATGCTTGTCTTGGAATTCCCCGGAAACCGTCGGCCTTCTCTAGCGTCGATGGTGCGAGAGGAGCAAGAGCGACTATTCTCAGGGTGCCCATGTCTGGATTGCGACGCGCGAAGGTGGTTTGCACGCTCGGCCCTGCGTGCGACTCGTTGGAAGGCCTGCGGAGCCTCATCGTCGCCGGCATGGACGTGGCCCGCCTCAATTTTTCTCACGGGACGCAGGCGGAGCAGGGGGCGCGGCTCGCGCGGCTCCGGCAGGCCACGGAGCTCGAGCGCAAGTCCGTCGCGGTCCTGCAAGACCTCTGCGGGCCCAAGATCCGGACTGGAACGTTCCCTCGCCGGTTCGAGCTGCCCACGGGCGCCGACGTCACGCTGATCGAGGGAGACTCCTCGACCGACGAGCGGATCATCCCGATCCACTACGAGGGGCTCGCGTCCGATGTGCGCGTGGGCGATCGCATCCTCTTCGACGACGGCCGCCTGGTTCTCCTGGTGGTGACCGTCGAGGGCGAGAAGGTGAAAGCGCGCGTCGAGCAGGGCGGGGGCATGCGTGACAACGTCGGGGTCCACCTCCCCAGCAAGACGATGCGCATCTCGGCGCTGACCGAGAAAGACAAGGAAGACCTGGCCTTCGGTCTCTCGAGCGGCGTCGACTACATCGCGATGAGCTTCGTGCGGCGCGCCGAAGACATCCTGCAGATCCGCGAGATCTGCAACGCTTGGGGCGCGCCGACGCCGGTCGTCGCCAAGATCGAGACGCCCGATGCGGTCGAGAATCTCGAGAGCGTCGTCGCCGCGAGCGACGGGGTAATGGTGGCGCGCGGTGACCTCGGGGTCGAGTTCCCGCCCGAGCGCGTGCCCGTCATCCAGCGGCAGATCCTCGGCGTCGCCCGGCGGGTGCGAAGGCCGGTCATCGTGGCGACCGAGATGCTGCAGTCGATGACGAATTCGACGCGGCCTACGCGCGCCGAAGCGAGCGACGTCGCGAATGCCGTCTACTCGGGCACCGACTGCCTCATGCTCTCGGGCGAGACCGCGACGGGCGATCACCCGACGCTTGCCTGCTCGATGATGAGCCGCATCGCCACCGAGGCCGAGGAGAGCCCCTTCTTCGAGCAGCCTCCGTACCTGTCCCGAGCGACGAGCGTCGCGGAGGCGATCGCGCGCGGCGCCTGCAACACGGCCCGCGAGATCGGCGCAAAGTACATCGTGGCGTTCACCGAGAGTGGGTCGAGCGCGATGACGGTGAGCCTCGCCCGGCCCGACGTGCCGATCATCGCGTACTCGCCCAACGCCAAGACGCGAAGGCGCATGGCGCTCTACTGGGGCGTGGTCCCGCGCGAGATGCCCGCGATGCACGACAGCGACCAGCTCGTCGACTGGTGCACCGGGGATCTGCTGGCCGCGGGCTACGGGTCTCCCGGCGAGCGCGTCGTCATCGTCTTCGGGTCGCCACTGGGCGTGAGCGGCAGCACCAACAGCATCCGCGTGCACGTGCTGGGCTGATTCGCGCGGCCGGCGATGCCCTCCGCGAGCGGGCGGTCGGTCGGTCCCCCCTGCCCCCTCGTGCGGCCGTCGAGCGCCGCCGCGAGAGCGGGCTTTCCGTCGGCATTTCAGTCCTTTGTCACGAACGTTAACGAGCATTTACGCTTCTTTACCCCCCGGACGGGGATATTTCGCAGGCGCGGGCCGTCGATCAGTGCGAACCGATACGAAAGGGAAAAGTCATGAACCGCTGGATTACCAAGGTCGTCACGTTCGCCTCTCTCGCCGGCGCCGTCGCGCTCGTGCCCGCCGGGGTCGCTTACGCGCAGCAAGGCGCGCCCGCCGACGCGGCAGCGCACCACGGCCATCACGGACACCGCATGGGCCTCATCGGCGACGCGCTCAAGCTCGACTCGCTGACGCCCGCGCAGCGCACGGCGATCGAGCAACTCGCGCAGACGCGCAAGGCCGCCGAGGTCCCCGTGCGTCAGGCCGACGCACAGGTGCTCACGGTCCTCGCGCAACAGGTCGAGCAAGCTTCGATCAACAAGCAGGCGCTGGCCCCCACGGTTGGCGCGAAAGAAGCCGCCGCGGCGGCTGCCCGCAACGTCGACCTGGACACCCTGCAGAAGCTGCACGACCTGCTCACGACCGCCCAGCGCGCTCAGCTCGTCGACGGCATCGAGGCCCACTTCCAGGGTCAAGGCCCCGGCAAGGGCGACGCGGGCCCCGGCGCCGACGGTCACAACGGTCGCCTCGGCATGATCGCGAAGAAGCTCGGCCTGACCGACCAGCAGAAGCAGCAGATCTTCGCCAACCTCAAGGCCGAACGGGCGGCAGAGCCGGCTCGGGCTCCGCACAACCCCGGCGCGGGCAAGGCGTGGGTCGAGTCGTTCCGTGGCGACACGTTCAACGCGAGCGCCTCGGCGGCCAACCAGCCGCAGATGGGCGGGCGTGGCGAGCGTATGGAGGCCCTCCTGACCGCCGCGGTGCCGGTCCTCACGCCGGCTCAGCGCGCTCAGGTCGCGAGCCACCTCCGAGCCCGCGCCGCCCACGAAGCGCAGGCTCACACCTAGTCGCGGGTCGCTCCAAGGCGCTCGGTAAGACGAGACTGGCCGCTGAGGCACAGAGGACGCGGAGATCAGGGGGGCGTGAAAACCCCTGACTCTCCGCGTTTTCGCGTCTTTGCGGGTCCTCTTGTCTCGGAGCGACGAGCGAGGACTAGTGAGGATGGGTGGTCGTCGCCGCGGAGGGCGGCGAGGCGAGGCGGAGCTCGCGCTTGAGGACCTTGCCGGTGGGATTGCGCGGCAGCGCCTCGAGGAAGACGAAGTCGCGGGGGACTTTGGCTCCGCCCAGGCGCTCTCGGCACCAGAGCTTCAGGTCCCCGTCGTCGACTGCGCTGCCCGGACGCTTGACGACGAACGCGCGCACGCGCTCCCCCCACTCCGGATCCTCGACCCCGACCACCGCCACTTCGGCGACCTCGGGGTTGGCCTCGAGAACGCCCTCGACTTCGGCGGGGTACACGTTCACCCCGCCGGAGATGATCATGTCGCGCTTGCGGCCCTCGATGAAGAAACGCCCGTCGCGGTCGCGGCGCGCGAGATCGCCCACGCTGAAGAAGCCGTCTTTCATGCTCTGACGGATGGCGTCGGAGTCGTTGTGGTAGTCTGCGACGAGCATCTTGTTTCGCGCATAGAGCTCGCCGACCTCGCCGGGCCCGACCTCGACCCCGCGGTCGTCGAGCAGGCGGACCTCGTTGCCCGGGAGGGCCTTGCCGATGCAGCCGGGGGCGGCGCGAAGGTCGGCCGGCTTGGCCATCGTGACCAGGCCCGTCTCGGTGGCCCCGTAGCAGTTGAAGAGCACGTCGCCGAAGCGGTCCATGAGCTGCGAGCCCAGCGGCCCCGGGAGCGGGGCGCCGACGGTGAAGATGCCCCGCACCGAGCGCACGTCGTACTTGTCGAGGATGCCCGCGCCGAGCGCCATCACGCGGTGCAAGATCGTCGGAACGACGGCCGTCGTGGTCACGGCGTGGCGCTCGACCAGCTCGAGAAAGAGCTCCGGCTTGAACTCGTCCATCAACACCGCGGTACCGCCGAGGAGGGCGTTCCACGCGAGAAAACCGAACGCCGTGGAGTGGTAAAGCGGGCAGGTCACGAGGTGCACGTCGTCGAAGCGCATGGGCGTCTCGCCGATGAACTGCATGCTGGCGTACAGCGCGTCCTTCGGAAACTTGCGAACCGCGCCCTTCGGCTTGCCCGTGGTGCCCGAGGTGTAGATGACGACGGACGCGTCCTCTTCGACGTTTCCGTCGGTCTGCGCGATCGCGGCGCCCGGGCGTGCGAGGAAGTCTTCTTCGTAGCGGCTGCAGCCGGGCGGGTCGCCGCCCACGGCGATGAAGTCACGGGCAGCCAGCTGCGGGAGGCTCTTCTTGGCTTGCTCGACCACGTGCCAGAGGTCGGCCTCGAAGACAATCGCCTTCGCGCCGCAGTGCTGGGCGAGGTACACGAGCTCCGCCGCAGTGGACCGCCACGACACGCTGACCGCGGCGGCCCCGAGGCGCCCGGCTCCGGCCTGCACCTCGAGGAACTCGGGCCGGTTTCGCATCATGATGACGACGCTCGTGTTCCGCCGGAACCCGCGGTGCTGGAGGCCGGCCGCGGCGCGGTTCATCCGCTCGTCGAGCTCGACGTAGGTGAGGGTGCGGTCTCGCCAGATGATCGCGGGCCTGTTCGGGTTGTTGACCGCATGGAGCGCGAAGATGAGCGACGGGTTGCGCCTGCCCTTCGACAGCGCCTCGAGCCCGAAACGCAGGCCCGCGAGGCTGAAATCGAAGAGCATCCCACTCTGCGTTGCGACGCGAGCAAAGGTGCGTGCACGGTCGGGGACCTGCGCAATCTCGGCGGCGCGGGCGGCGACCGCCGCCGCGAACGACGAAAGCGGCCCGGAACTGTCAGGTGTGGCGAGAGCTTTGATCTTGTCAGGGAGCGACGTGCCCATCTGTCGGGATAGTAACGTGCGAGAATGGGCTCGTGTGTGATATCGTTCTGGGGGACACTTTTAGGACGGTGATGCCGACGAACAAGGACGACGACTTCTCCTCGGTAGAAGAGGTCGAGCCCGGTGGAAGCGCCTCGAGCGGCGCCGATCGGCGGCGTTTTCCCCGGCATGCGATCACCCTCCGCGTCGACTACAAGCGAATGAACACGTTCTTCGCCGACTACGCGAAGAACATCTCCAAAGGCGGCACGTTCATTCGCACGAGCAAGCCGCTCGAAGCGGGCACCGAGTTCGTCTTCGTTCTTTCGATTCCAGGCCAGCCGGATCAGTTGCAGCTACTCGGGCAGGTGATGTGGACCGTCGATGACGTCGGTGCCACGGAAGAGCACCCGGCCGGCATGGGCATCCGGTTCAAGTTCGCAGACGCGGAAGAGCTGCGGCAGCTCGAACATTTCGTGGCCAAGCTCATGTCCGAGAAGCTCGGGAGTCACGTGACGGCGAAGCTGCTCCGAAACCGCTGACGCCCCCGAGCCGGGCCCCCCGCGCGCTGGCCAGGCCAAGCAGGCCAAGAGCGAGGCGGACCGTACCTTTACCCATCCGAGCCGCGGACCTACCTTCTCGCGTATGACCGCAGCGGTTCCTCTGGTCGGCCTCGAAGACGAAGTCCTGCGCCTCAAGAAAGAGCGGAATGCCGTGCTGCTCGCGCACTACTACCAGGACAGTGAAGTCCAGGACGTCGCCGACTTCATCGGCGACTCGCTCCAGCTCGCGCAGGCGGCCGCGAAGACCACGGCCGACGTGATCTGCTTCGCCGGCGTGCACTTCATGGCCGAGACCGCGAAGATCTTGAACCCGGGGCGCATCGTCGTTCTGCCTGACCTCGAGGCCGGCTGCTCGCTCGCGAGCGGTTGCCCCGCGGATCGCTTCGGTGCTTGGGTCGCGAAGCACCCGGGCGCCGTCGCCGTCAGCTACATCAACTGCACCGCCGAGGTGAAAGCGCTCTCGGATTACATCGTGACGTCGTCGAACGCCGAAAAGATCGTCCGGAGCATCCCCGAAGACAAGACGATCCTCTTCGCGCCCGACAAGAACCTTGGCCGGTACATCGAGAAGAAGGTCGGCCGCAAGATGATCCTCTGGCAGGGCAGCTGCATCGTTCACGAGACGTTCAGCGAGCGAAAGCTCATCGGCCTGAAAGAGCGCAACCCGGAGGCCCTGATCATCGCCCATCCTGAGTGCGAGGAGTCGATCCTGGCGATGGCCAACTACGTGGGATCGACGACGGCGCTTCTCAAGTACGCCGTCTCCAGCCCCGCGCAAGAGTTCATCGTGGTGACCGAGGCCGGCATCCTGCACCAGATGCAGAAGCAAGCGCCTCGGAAGACGTTCATCGCCGCGCCACCCGTGGCGAACTGCGCGTGCAACGAGTGCCCCTTCATGCGAATGAACTCGCTCGAGAAGGTCTACACCTCGCTCCGCGATCTCACCCCCCGCATCGAGATGTCGCCGCAGCTCATGGAGCGAGCCAGGCTCCCCATCGAGCGGATGCTGGCGCTGAGCTAAAGCCAACGCCAGCGTCGTGGAACGGGCCCGTCTCGACGCTCGCCGTGCTCAACGCACAGGAAGTGCGTTTCCG